>DASZYL010000236.1:0-22055 GCA_035545385.1 Sphingomicrobium sp.
AACCGCTTCTACATCCTCGATCTCACGCCCGAGAAGAGCTTCGTCAAATGGTGCGTCGACAACGGCATCAGCCTGTTCATGGTGAGCTGGAAGTCGGCGGACGAGAGCATCGCCGACGCGACGCTCGACAATTACGTGCTCGACGGCCAGCTCGACGCGATCGACACGGTCCGCGACCTTCTTGGGGTCGAGAGCGTCAACGCGATCGGTTATTGCGTCGCCGGGACAACGCTCGCTGCGACCCTCGCCTATCTCGAGGCGAGGGGCGAGGCCGGAAAGGTCAAATCGGCAACGTTCCTGACGGCCCAGGTGGATTTCACCGAAGCGGGCGACCTCAAGCTCTTTACCGGGCCCGAGACGATGGGGCTGCTCGAGCAGCTGACGAAGGAGAAGGGCTATCTCGACGGAAGGTACATGGCTGCCACCTTCAACCTCCTGCGCGGCCGGGACCTCATCTGGAGCTACGTCGTCAACAATTACCTGCTCGGCGACGAGCCCGCGCCGTTCGACCTTCTCTACTGGAACAGCGACACGACGAACCTTCCGGCGAGCTGGCACCGGGCCTATCTCGAGGACCTCTACAAGGGGAACAAGCTCGCCCGGAAAGGCGGGATCAGTGTCGCTGGAACGCCGATCGACATCGACGCCGTGAAGACCCCGACCTACATCCAGGCGGGCCGCGAAGACCATATCGCGCCGCCGCAGAGCGTATGGAAGATCATGGACCATTTCTCGGGGGAGAAAAGGTTCGTGCTCGCTGGCTCGGGCCATATCGCCGGGGTCGTGAACCCCCCGGCGGCCCGGAAGTACCAATATTGGGTCAACGACAAGCCATGCGGAACCCTTGAATCGTTCATCGAGGGCGCGACCGAGCACAAGGGAAGCTGGTGGCCCGACTGGCTTTCGTGGATCAGGAAGCAGGATGGCAAGAAAGTGAAGGCGAGCGGCTCGCGAATTCCCGGCAAGGGCAAGCTCGAAGCGCTCGAGGATGCGCCTGGAACCTATGTCAAATCACGCTGACAGCCTGACCTTGCGTCGCGCTCGTCGCGAGGAGCATGATGAACTTGAGGACCTCCAGCGCCGCGCGTCGCTGGAGCTGCCCGAATATCGCGACCAGCTGCTCGAGCATCCCGACGCCATCTATCTTCCCGAAGGCCAGATCGCGAACGGGCAGGTGATCGTCGCCGAGCTTGGTGGAGACATCGCCGGCTTCGCGGCGGTGGTCGGAGGCGAGCTCGACGGGCTTTTCGTCGAGCCCGACCTCTGGGGCCAGGGGATCGGGCGAAAGCTCGTCGATGCGGCGGTTCACGAGGCGAGGCGTCGCGGACTGGCGTTGAAGGTGACCGCGAACCCCCGCGCCCGGCGCTTTTACGAGAGCTGCGGATTTACCGTTGAAGGCACCGAGCAGACCCGCTTCGGGCCCGCACTGAGGATGACGAAATAAGCCTGTCCGCCTAGCAGTTCTCGTACTTCCAGTGGCGCCGCTTTCCTTCGCTCAGCCACTCGATCGCCGTTTCGATCCTTTTCCGGCGCGTCTCGTCCTGCTTCGCTTCGGCGATCCATTCGAAATAGTCGCGCTGCGCCGAAGGCGGGAACGCCTCGAGCACTTCCCGGGCCCTGCGCGCTTTCGACAATGCCGCCTCGAATTCGGGGTGGCAGGCAATTGCCGCACGCGGCGGCCGCTTCTCCTTGCGGGGGGAAGGAGCGCCCGCGAGCTCGGCGGCCCTTTGGATCATCGCGTCGAGATCATCCGGCAGGTCGCCAACCCGGGTGAGCTTTCCGAGCTGGCCCATCGCGCCTTCGCTGGCCTCGAAGCCAAGTTCCTTCCCACGCCAGAAGTTGACCGCGGCATGCGCCTTGAAGGCGGCAGTCCCAAGGACGATCCTGCCATCCTTGCAATAGGTCGGATGGCCCCATTTCATGGCCTCCTCGACCTCCGGAACGACGGCGTGAACGCGCTCGCGGACCTTTTCGAGGATGGGCCGGGCGAAAGGCTCGGCCCGGGCGATATAGGCGTCGATCCGCGGCTCCTGGCTCAAATTATCCCTCCGCCGAGCATCAGCCGGACCACTCCGATGAGGATGACGAAGAAGTTGAGGTTCCTTCCCGCGGTGCTGCTCGACACCATTCCGACGACCGCGCCGATGATCGCGAGCGGGATGATCAGCCAGTTCGCCCAGCCGAGCAGCGGAATGAAGGCGACGAGCGCGCAAAGGAGCGCGACGATCCCGATGATCAGCGAGACGAGGTTGAACATGGAAATCTATCTATCATCACTCAGGCGCCTGGGGGAGACGCGGCTTTCTCAGCATTGCAAGAACGTAAAGCACAAGCGCGGTCCAGATTGCCGGGAAGGCGATCGCGTGCGCCCTTGTGAACGGTTCGCCGTAAAGGAGCACGGCGATGAGGAACTGGAGTGTCGGGGCGAGAAACTGGAGCATTCCAAGAGTGGAATAAGCGAGGCGCTTGGCGGCGGCGGTGAAGAGGAGGAGCGGAGTCGTCGAGACGATCCCTGAAAGGACCAGCAGCTCGGTGTCACGGGCGCTCGAACCAAGCACCGGCTGCGCGGCAAGCGCTCCCCAGCCGAGCCAGGCGAGGGCGAGCGGGAAGAGGATCGCCGTTTCTATCGTAAGGCCGGTCAGTGCATCGGCAGGGACGACTTTCCTCAAGAGGCCGTAGAGCGCGAAGCTTATGCAAAGCGCGAGGCTCATCCACAGCTGGCCGAGCGCCCCGGCGGCAAGGACGCTCGTCCCCGCAGCGGCAATCGCGACTGCGGTCCACTGGAGCCGGCTCAGCCGCTCCTTGAGGACGAAGCGGCCAAGGAGGACGTTGGCGAGCGGGTTGAGATAATAGCCGAAGCTCGCTGCGAGGATGTGACCGCTCGTGACCGCGTAGACGTAAAGGAGCCAGTTGAAGCCGATGAGGATCGCGGTGAGGAGAAGGATCCCGAGCGTCCTCGGGCTCGAGACCGCCTGGCGGACCTTGTTTCCCGTCCGCGTGACGGCGATGAGGATGAGGAGGAAGGGAAGCGACCAGAGCACCCGGTGCGCGACGATGTCGATCGCGGGCATGTCCGCGAGCGCCTTGAAATAGATCGGGAGCACGCCCCACAGCGCGTAGGCGGCGAGGCCGAGGAGGAAGCCGCCGCCCGAACCGTGGATCTGGATTCGGGTCGCCGCACCTTTGGGGCTTTCGGGCGCATTCATTTTGCGGGCGCGTAGCGGCGGTGAGCGTTCAGTGAAAGCTTATGTTCAACGGCATGTTGGTTGAAAGGCAGCTGACGCACTGTCATCGTTGGGGGAGGGGTGAACATCTTGTCGTTGAAACGCCGCCACATCCAGTTGGTCGCGCCATTCGCCGCGCTCGTCGCGCTGGCGGCGCTCGCCGGCTGCCAGACGAAGCCCAAGCTTCCGCCCGGCGTCCATCCAAGCGTCGAGGTCGGCCCGCCCTTGAAGTCGGAGGCCTGGAAAAGCGTCGCGACGGCGGTCGACCAGGACCGGATCGCGCGGCTCGGCCTCGCCTGGCAGGAGGCGCTTGGCGAAGCGCGCAAGTCCAACCCGTCCGACGTCGCGAGAGAAGGCAAGCTGCTCCTTCCAAGGGCTGCGCTTCCGAGGCCGGCGCCGACCCCTGGAAGCTACAATTGCCACCTCATCACGCTCGGCAGGGCCACCCCCAAGGCCAAGGCCTTCGAGAGCTTCAAGCCCTTCTTCTGCTACGTCGAGGTCGAAGGCGACCAGCTGACGATCGTCAAGCAGACCGGCAGCCAGCGCCCCGCCGGAAGGCTTTGGGAGGATGACGACGCGACCCGGCTGATCTTCCTTGGCAGCCTTGCTCTTGGCAACGAGGACCAGCCGCTCGCTTATGGCGACGACCCCAAGCGCGACATGGCCGGGGTTCTCGAGCGCATCGCGCCGTTCAAGTGGAGGCTCGTCATTCCCTGGCCGCAGAGCACGTCCAAGCTGCAGGTTTTCGAGCTGACCCCGGTCGATTTCGCTTCCCAGCCGCAGTGAGCGAGGCCGGGCTGCTCGCGGACCCGCGCGAAGTCCGGGCGATCCTCATCGCGTCTGCCAAAGCAGGAGAGGCGATCAGCTACTCCGAGGTGCTGGGGCTGCTTGGCCACCATTTCACCCGGCCCAAGATGCGCCAGCTCTGCAAGGTGCTGTCCTTCGTCGACGAGGAGGCGGAGGAACGGGGCGAGCCGGAGCTCGCGGTCCTCGTCGTGCGCCAGTCCGACGGCCTTCCGGGACAAGGCTGGTGGATCGGCGGCGCGAAGAAGCACGGCTACAAGGGGCTTTGGGAAGGCCCCGAGGCGATGAAGCTGGTCCGCAAGGTCCAGGCCCAGGCGTTCGATTATTGGGCGGGACGCGAAGCCTAGCATTCGCTAAGCGCCGCTAAAATGACCGAAGCGCGCACTTTCACCGTATCCGAGGACGATGACGGAATCCGGCTCGACCGCTGGTTCAAGCGGCACATGCCCGAGGTCAGCTTCAACCTCGTCTCGCGCTGGGCGCGCACCGGCCAGCTGAGGCTCGCCGGGAAGCGCGCGGTTCCTGGCGACAGGGTCGAGGCCGGCCAGCAGATCCGAATCCCGCCGGCCGAGGCCACTCCGGCGAGGGCGCAGCGCCCTCAGCGCAGGAGCGAGCCCCTGACCGAGGACGAAGAGCAGTTCGTTCGCGACATGGTAATCTACGAGGACTTGGACGCGTTCGTTCTGAACAAGCCGCCGGGCCTCGCGACCCAGGGCGGGACCAAGACCAGCCAGCACCTCGACCGGCTTCTCGACGGCCTCGCTGGAGAGGCGGGGCGACCCAAGCTCGTTCACCGGCTCGACAAGGATACGTCGGGCTCGTTGCTGGTCGCTCGAACCGCGCGCTCGGCCGGCCACTTCGCCAAGGCCTTTTCGGGGAGGACGGCGCGAAAGGTTTACTGGGCTCTCGTGGTTGGAGTGCCGGACCAGGAACGGGGGATCATCGATGCGCCGCTCGCGAAGCAGCCCGGAACGGGCGGCGAGAAGATGCACGTGGACGAAGAGCATGGATTGCCGGCCAAGACCCGCTGGCGCCTCATCGACCGCGCCGGCAACCGCGCCGCCTGGCTCGAGCTCCAGCCGCTCACCGGCCGAACGCACCAGCTTCGAGCGCACATGGCCGCAATCGGCCATCCCATCGTCGGGGACTCCAAATATGGCGGCGCCGAGGCGTTCCTGACCGGAGGGATCAGCCGCAAGCTCCATCTTCACGCGAGGCGCATCCGGATCGACGCTCCGGGCGGAGGAACCATCGACGTCACGGCCGAGCTTCCCGCGCACATCGCCGAAAGCCTTGCAACCTTGGGGTTCGATTCCACCGCGGGCGATGCGCTTCCGCTCGAGGAGAAGTCGCAGCTCTCGCCTGACGCGAAGCAGCGCAAGGTCGCGGCTGCGGCGAGGGCCCGCCGGCGCGAGCGTCGCGGGGAACGGCGCGCGCGCGGATCGACCCCTCGCAAGAGGCGCTGATGCATCCCAACCCGGCCTTCGAGTGGACATCTCGAAAGGAGATTCTGGACTTCGTCTCCGAGCATCCCTTCGCCCAGGTCTTCACCGCCGACGGGGGAGACCTCTTCGTCGTCCACGCGCCGCTCCTGGTCACCGAGGAAGGGCGGATCCGGTTCCATGTCTCGCGGCGCAACCGTGCCGCCGATCATTTCGCATCGAAGGCGCTATTGATCAGCGTCCTTGGCCGCGAAGCTTATCACAGCGCCGGTTGGTACGCCTCGAAGAACCAGGTCCCGACCTGGCATTATGAAGCGGTCGAGATCGAGGGCGAGGCCCGGCTCCTCTCGACGGGGGAGCTGGTCGAGCTCCTCGACCGCCTCAGCGACAGGATGGAAGCAAGCTATTCGCCCGAAAATCCCTGGACCCGGGCGAAAATGGAAAGCGGCACGTTCGAGGCAATGATCAAGGCCATCGTGGGCTTCGAGGTCGTCCCCCACGCGATCCGGGGAACGCGCAAGTTCAACCAGCACAAGTCGCTCGAGGACATGGAGGCCGGCATCGAGGGCCAGCGGCGTTCCGGGCGAGACGATATCGTCCAGGCGATGAACGAGCTTCGAGCGAAATGACCCGCCTCGCGATCTTCGATTGTGACGGGACCCTCGTCGACAGCGGCGCGACCATCTACCGGGCGCTCGGGGCGACCTTCGCCAGGAACGGGCTCGACCTTCCGCCCGTCGAAATGTGCCGGAGGGTGATCGGCCTCAGCCTCGCCGAGGCGATGGCGGCGCTCCTCCCCGAGGCGCCCCGCGAACGGCATCTCGCGCTCTCGGAGGATTACAAGCGGGCTTTCTGGACGCTTCGAGCGGCGGGCGAGGTCGAGGAGCCCTTGTTCGACGGGGTCCTGGAGCTTCTCGATTCGCTCGAAGCGGCCGGATGGCTCCTCGCGGTGGCGACTGGAAAGTCCGACCGCGGCCTCAGGCATTGCCTCGAGAGCCACAACATCCACGCGCGCTTCATTTCCCTCCAGACCGCGGACCGCCACCCTTCGAAGCCGCACCCGTCGATGGTCGAGCAGGCGATCGCCGATGCCGGCGCCTCTCCTCGAACGAGCATCGTCGTCGGTGACACGAGCTTCGACATGGCGATGGCGCGAAACGCGGGGGCGAGCGGGATAGGCGCGGGCTGGGGCTATCATGATCGCGAAGAGCTGCTCGAAGCGGGCGCGGCGGCAGTCGCCGACCAGCCGATCGACGTCCTTGCGCTGATCGAGGAGCATGCCAATGGATAATGACCACGTCTGGCGCAACCGGCTCCTCGTCTATTCGCTCGTTCGCTTCGGCGGCCTTGCCATCTTCTTCCTCGGCATCGCCGTCATGTACACCAGCCTCCTTCGTCCCGGCGGATGGCCGCAGGTCGGGGCGATCATCGCGATCCTCGGAGCAATCGACGCGTTGTTCGCACCGCGCCTCCTGAAGCGCGAATGGGATCGCCAGGACGAGGAGAAGAAGTGAAGCGTTTCTGGAAGGAGGTGTCGGTCGAGCGCGAGGGTGATGGCTGGACCTTGAAGCTCGACGGACGACCGGTTCGAACTCCGGCCCGCTCGGCGCTGGTCGTTCCGACCGAGGCGCTGGCGCTGGCAATCGCGGAGGAATGGCGGTCGGTCGGGGATGAGCTCGACCCCAGGGCCATGCCGCTTACGGGACTTGCAAACGCCGCGATCGATCGAATCGCGCCGGACCGCCAGGCCTTCGCGGGCGGCCTTGCGAAATATGCCGAGGCGGACCTTGCCTGCTACCGGTCGGAATGGCCGCCGGAGCTCGTCGAGCGGCAGGCCGGGAGCTGGGACGAGCTCCTCGCCTGGGGGAGGCGTCGCTATGACGTCGACTTCGCGACGACCTCGGGGCTTCTCCACGTCCCTCAGCCCCAGGCGACCATTGAGCGCCTCTCGCAGGCCGTCGCCGAACTCGACCCCTTCCACCTCGCGGGACTGTCGCCGCTCGTGACGGCCGGGGGCTCGCTCCTTGCCGGTCTCGCCGTCCTCGAGAAGGCGATGAGCGCCGAGGCGGCATGGCAGGCGGTCAGCATCGACGAGAGATGGCAGCTCGAGCAATGGGGCGCCGACAAGGAGGCCGAGCAGGGGCTGGAAGGACGGCGGCGCGACTTCCTCGCGGCCGCGAGGTTCCTCGAACTTCTCGACTAGCTAGTGGCTCGGGCCAATGAGCTCGCGGACGAAATCGACGAGTCCGGTCTGCCTCACGCGCTTCGAGCGCTCGGCGCTGACGATCGAGCGGACCTGCGCGAGGCAGGTATCCATGTCCCGGTTCACGAGCACATATTCATATTCGGCCCAGTGATCGATTTCGTCGGCCGCTCGGCGCATCCGCTCGGCAATGACGCTCGCAGAATCCTGCGCCCGAGTCTGGAGCCGCTGCTCGAGCTCTCTCAGCGACGGGGGAAGGAGGAAGATGGTGACGAGGTGCTCGCCGAAATCGGGTTCGAGCTGCCTTGCTCCCTGCCAGTCGATGTCGAACAGGATGTCGCGGCCCTTGCGAAGGGCCTGCTTCACGGGGGCCTTCGGAGTCCCGTAGCGATAGCCGAACACGTGGGCCCACTCGACGAACTCGTTCGCCGCGATCATCCGGTCGAACTCTGAATCGTCGACGAAATGATAGTCTTTGCCGTCGACCTCGCCGGGACGCATCGGCCGGGTGGTCGCCGAGACCGACATTGTAACCTCTGGGTCGGCGGCAAGCAGCATTCGCGAGATCGTGGATTTGCCTGCGCCCGACGGGGACGAAAGGACGATCAGGAGTCCGCGGCGCTCGCGAGTTCGGTGGTCCATGGCTGCTCTTGCTTCGGCTGAGCCGTGGCCGTCAAGCGACCGGATGCTGCAATGCACAAAATTAGTCTTGAAATGGTGCGGCGCACCCTATATTGTGCAGTGCAACACGAAATTTGGAGGAATGATTCGATGGCAGACGAAACCAAGGTTGAAGCTCAGGCTGTAGCCGAAGCTCCGGCCAAGGTCGCCGAAGTCGTTGCGGACACGGTCGAGACGATCGCCAAGGAGAGCACCAAGGTTGCGAAGCGCGAGCGCGCCGCGACCGCTCGCCGCGCGAAGCGCCAGGCTGCCGCCGAGAAGGCCCCGACCGCTCGTACTGCCCGTCGTACTC
Organism: Sphingomicrobium sp.; assembly: GCA_035545385.1. Taxonomy (GTDB): domain Bacteria; phylum Pseudomonadota; class Alphaproteobacteria; order Sphingomonadales; family Sphingomonadaceae; genus Sphingomicrobium. Next base: position 8,647 of record DASZYL010000236.1, read on the forward strand.
GCACCGCCACTCGCAAGACCCGCAGGACCGCGCGCAAGACCGCCGCGGCCGCGAACGAAAGGATTGAGACCGTGACCAACAACAATTTCTTCAACGGCTTCGACGCCGTTCCGGCCTTCGCGCCGTTCCAGACGCTTTTCGCCGAGGCCAACGAGCGCGGCCAGGAGTTCGCGAAGCGTGGCCAGAAGGTCGCCGAGGAGCTCGCCGATCTCGCCCGCGCCAACGTCGAGGCGATTGTCGAGGCTGGCCGGGTTGCCAGCGAGCGCGCCCGCTCGATCGGCCAGGACGTGGTTGCGTCGGGCCGCGACAATGTCGAGCAGGCGGCGGACGCGATCCGCTCGCTCGCCGAGGCCAAGTCGCCGACCGAGTACCTGCAGCTCCAGAGCGAGTTCGCTCGCGCGTCGTTCGACCGCGCCGTCGCCGAGACCTCGAAGCTGACCGAGTCGCTCGTGAAGCTCGCCGGCGAGGCGTTCCAGCCGCTTTCGAATCGCGCCACGGCCAATGCCGAGCGCTTCAACACGCTCGTTGCCTGACCCTCTCCCCTCCTAAGTCCAGGCAACGATCTCTGGCGGTCGCTCCAACAAGGAGCGGCCGCCAATTTTTTTACCCTGCTGCTGCAAACTGCGGCCTTGCCGCGTTTTTGTGGCTTGCCATATTTTAAGGTCTGATGATTCCCAAGCTGATCAGCATGGCGACCGGCCCCGAAGACGACGACGGCCTCGACGAGATCGAGACCGGAGTTGCAACGCGAACCCGGCCCAAGACCAAGAAGCCTTCCAACTACAAGGTGTTGATGCTGAACGACGACTATACGCCGATGGAGTTCGTCGTTCTCGTCCTCCAGCGCTTCTTCTCGATGGGCATCGAGGATGCGACCCGGGTGATGCTCCAGGTCCACCAGCAGGGCGTCGCCGTTTGCGGAGTATTCACCTACGAGGTCGCGGAGACCAAGGTCACCCAGGTGATCGACTTCGCCCGCGAGAACCAGCACCCGCTGCAGTGCACGCTCGAGAAGGCCTGAATCGCCCTCGCTTGTAACGCTCCCGTCACGCGCTAAAGCGCGGGCCAATGGACAGTATCTGGATCAAGGGCGGGACCAGGCTCAAGGGCGAGATCCCGATCAGCGGGGCGAAGAATGCGGCGCTGACGCTGATGCCCTGCGCGCTTCTCACGGCCGAGAAGCTGACGCTGAGGAACCTGCCTCGACTGGCCGACGTCGACACGTTCAGCCACCTCCTCAACCAGCTCGGGGTCTCGACTCACGTCGCCGGGGTGAAGAAGGGGGAGTTCGGGCGAAGAATGACCCTCCAGGCGGACGACATCGTCTCGACCGTCGCGCCCTACGACATGGTTCGAAAGATGCGCGCATCGGTGCTCGTGCTCGGGCCGATGCTGGCAAGGATGGGAGAGGCCACGGTGTCGCTTCCTGGCGGATGCGCGATCGGCGACCGGCCGATCGACCTCCACCTCAAAGCCCTCGAGTGCATGGGGGCCGAAATCGAGCTCGCCGCCGGCTACGTGAAGGCGAGCGCTCCCAAGGGCCGCCTTCCCGGAGGAGATTTCAGCTTTCCGGTCGTCTCGGTCGGAGCGACCGAAAATGCCGTCATGGCGGCAGTGCTCGGCAGGGGCCGAACGCAATTGTTCAACGCCGCCCGCGAGCCCGAGATCGTCGACCTTTGCAACCTCCTCGTCGCGATGGGCGCGAAAATCCGTGGGATCGGATCCTCCCACCTCATCATCGACGGTGTCGAAGCGCTCGGCGGATGCGAATATGAAGTGATGCCCGACCGTATCGAGGCCGGAAGCTACGCCTGCGCCGCCGGAATCACCGGGGGTACGCTCGACCTCCTCGGGGCTCGGCCCGAGGACATGCAGGCGACTCTCAACGCGCTTGCCCAGTGCGGCCTCATGATCGAGTTCCATAATCGCGGCATCAAGGTCAGCGCCGACGGCGGAATGAAACCGCTCGCGCTCTCGACCGCGCCCTTCCCGGGCTTCGCCACCGACATGCAGGCGCAGTTCATGGCAATGCTGTGCCTCGCCAAGGGCGACAGCTTCCTCGAGGAAACCATCTTCGAGAATCGCTACATGCACGTGCCCGAGCTCAGGCGAATGGGCGCGGACATCGACATCCACGGCCGTTCGGCGATCGTCCACGGGGTCGACGGACTGACCGGTGCGAGCGTCATGGCGACCGATCTTCGAGCCTCGATGAGCCTCGTTCTCGCCGGCCTCGCCGCCGAGGGCGAGACCGAGGTGCTGCGCGTCTACCACCTCGACCGCGGCTATGAGCGCCTCGAGGAGAAACTGGGCGCCGTCGGAGCGACGATCGAGCGCCGGAGCGGGGGCTAAAGCCGCAAGCGCCGGAGCTCCCCCGTTCTCGGCGCTACTTCAATTTCTTGAAGAAGCGGATGCTGCTCCGCTCGTAGCCGAGATGGCGATAGAAAGCGTGGGCGGCAGTCCGGCGGTCGTTGCTGGTCACTTCGACGAGCTTGCAGCCGCCTTTTCTCATCCATTCCTCGGCGGCTTCGACGAGCATCCGGCCGATCCCGTGACCCTGCGCCTCCTTCGAAACGACCAGCGCGGTGATTCGGCCAAGCGGGGCGGGACGATGGATCACCACCCGGCGGCCAACGCCGCACATCCCGACGATCTTCTTGTCGAGCGTCGCAACGAGCGGAGTTTCGCCGGTCTTCTTCAAGGCCTTCAGGTTCTTTCGAAGCGCCTTCTCGTCGATCTCGTGGCCGAGATAGTGGATCAGCTCGACGAGCCGGGGCGCATCGGCTGCCTTCGCTTCGCGGACCTTGGGAGTCGGGGCGGGCGTGGGTCTGGGGCGGGACCTCGCTCTGGGCTGGGGCTCGGGCTCGGGCCGGGGCTTGGGTTCGGGCCTGGAGCTGGGCTTTCGCTCAACTGCCTTTCCCTCGCCGGCGCGCCGTTCTCGTAGAGGCTCGGGCTCGCTATCGTTCGCCGCGTCGCGCCGGATCTTCGATCGCTTGCGCTTTCGTGGAATGACGGCGACGTCGAGCGAAGCGCCCCAGTCCCTGGCTCCGAGGTTGCGGAGATAATCCTCGACCTCCTCGGGCTTTGCGGCCGGCCCCTTCGAGTCCATCCCGAAGACCGCCTTCCCGGACTTGTCGGTCAGCCCGACCTTGCCGAAGCGGCGCTTGGTGGGAGTGCGGACGCGCGAGCGGACCAGCTTCAGGCCGCGGTTGCGCGCGGCTTGCGCAAGATCGTCGAGCGTGTCGTCGCTCATAGCGAATCGAGGACGTGAAGGACGAGACCGACAAGCCCGCCGACGATCGTTCCGTTGATCCGGATGTACTGGAGATCGCGGCCAACCGCCGATTCGAGCCGGGCGGTCACCGTCCGCGCGTCCCAGCCGCGGATCGTCTCCGAGACGAGCTTCACCATCGAGCCCCCGTAGCTTGCCGCCATTCCGACGACCGCCCTGCGCGCGAACTGGTTGATCGCAGCTCGGATCCGCTCGTCCTTCTCGAGCGTCCCGCCCATCGACTTGAGGACCTCGCCGAGCTTTCCTGCAAGGACGGCGTCGGGATTTCGCGCCGCCTTGATGATGGCTTCCCGGCCCTTCTGCCAGATGGTGTCGAGCCACAGGCTCACGGAGCGGTTGTCGAGCAGCTGTTCCTTGATCGCCTCGACCTTTTCGCGGGTCTCGGGACGGGTCTGGAGGTCGTTCGCAAGCTGCGCCAGCGCTTCTTCGACCTTGATCCTGACGGGGTGAGCGGGATCGGTCGACATTTCGGCGGTGAGCTTTCGAAGCCCGTCGATGATCGCGTCGGCGAGCCTCGTGTCGAGGCCCGCGAGCTTCAGCACCCAATTGGCCTTCTTGTGGACCATCTCGCGGATGAGGGGTTCGTTGGCGTCGAGCGCTCGGGCGGTCCAGCGGATCGCGGCCTCGAGCATGGGCACGTGACGGTCCTCGTTGATCGCAGAGGCAAGCGCGTGCCCGAGCAGCGGCGAGATCTCCGCTTTGCGGAGGCGCGAGCTGACCGCCCCCTTGACGATCCCGCCGAGGCGCTCGTCGTCGAGGCTCTCGAAGATGTCGGCGATGAGGCGCGATGCACCGGCCCTGATCCGCGTGCCCTGGCCCGCGGGCGTCTTGAGGAACCGCCCCGCGGCCCCGGCGACATCGAGCCTCTGCATGCGCCGCGCGACGACGCTTGGGATGAGGAAATTCTCGCGGATGAAATTCGCAAGGGATTCGCCGATCCGGTCCTTGTTGCGCGGGATGATCGCGGTGTGGGGAATGGGAAGCCCGAGCGGGTGCCGGAAGAGGGCGGTCACGGCGAACCAGTCGGCGAGGCCGCCGACCATCGCCGCCTCGGCGAATGCCTTCGCGTAGGAGAGGCCGGGATATTGGTGCTCGAGCGCGCGGGTGGCCGCGAACACCGCCGCCATGACGACGAGCAGCCCGGTCGCGACGAGCTTCATTCCCTGCGCGCCGGGTTGCGCCGGGTTGAATCGCGCCAGGGAGCCGTTCGTCATCGTCCTCATGCCGGCTCAATAGCTGAGCCGGCGCCGAGGTTCATCACTCGGCTGGAACTGGGTGTCCCGCTTCGTGCGCGCTGCTCCCGACGAAGCGATGGAAAAGCTTCCCGATCCGGGTTTCGATCGAGATCGCGATCGAGAAATAGGCGGGGACGAGGACGAGCGTCAGGACCGTCGAGAAGATGAGACCGCCGATGACGGTGATGCCCATGGGCGCCCGCCAGCTGTTGTCGCCGCTGATCGACACCGCGGTCGGCAGCATCCCGGCGACCATCGCGACCGTCGTCATCACGATCGGCTGGGCGCGCTTGTGGCCCGCTTCCCAGATCGCCTCGTTCTTCGGCATGCCGTGGTTCATCATCTCGACCGCGAAGTCGACGAGGAGGATCGAGTTCTTCGCGACGATTCCGAAGAGCATCAGGATACCGATGAGAACGAACAGCGAAACCGGCTGCTTGGCGATGTGCAATGCGACCGCCGCTCCCAGGGGCGCGAGGATGAGCGAGCCCATGTTCACGAACGGCGCAAGGAAGCGCCGGTAGAGGAGGACGAGAACCGCGAACACCAGGAGCACGCCGGAGACGAGCGCGACCGCGAAGTTGAACAGGAGCTCGGCCTGCCATTTCTGGTTGCCAAGGTTCATCTTCTCGACGCCCTGCGGGAGGTTCTTCACCGTCGGGAGCGTGTTGATCTTCTCCCAGACGTCTCCTTCAACGACTCCCGGCGCGAGGTCGGCGCCGATCGCGAGCCGCCGGAGCTGGTTCGACCGGTTGATCGTGGTCGGGCCTGAGCCGAAGCCGATGTCGGCGACCGCCTTCAGCGGAACCGAGCCCCCTCTCGAGGTCGGAACGGGAAGGTTCTGGAGCGTCGATAGGTCCTTCCGGTCATTCTCGGAGAGCGACACCTGGATCGGAACCTGGCGGTCGGAGAGCGAGAACTTGGCGCTGTTCTGCTCGATCTCGCCGAGGGTCGCGATCCGGATCGTCTGGCTGAGCGCGGCCGTCGTCACCCCGAGATCGGCCGCGAGGTCGAACCTCGGCTTGATGGTGATCTCGGGCTGAGCGAGGTTGCTTCCGACGCGCGGCGCTCGAAGGCCGGGCACCGTCTGCATCTCCTTGGCGATCTCGTTCGCGACCGATTCGAGCTGCGCCGGGTCCTCGCCTCCCAGATAGAGCATGACGTCGCGCGAATCCGCGTCCGGGCCGCCGCCCTGCTGGCTCTGGAAGCTCACCCGGGCGTCGGGCATCGCTGCGAGGACCGGGGAAAGGTTCCGCTCGAACTCGGTGCTGGTGAGCTCGCGGTGCTTCTTGAGGACGATGTTGACGTGGCCTTCGCCGACGTTGATCCGCTCGAACACGCGATCGACGCTAGGGTCCTTGCTGATGACTGCGGCGACCCGGTCGACGACGGCCTCGGTGTCCTTGAGAGTGCTTCCCGGAGCCATGGTGATGTTGGCGCGCGAATAATCGCTGTTCTGCGGCGGGAAGAAGGACGTCGAGAGCGTTCCGAACAGGACGATGCTGAGGAGCAGGGTCGCAAAGCCCGCGGCCACCATCGCGAGGCGATGATCCTGGAGCCTTGCGTTGGTCCGGGCGGCGACGATCGCATGCCAGGCGACGAAATCATCGCTGCCGATGCGCGGAACGAGGATCCCGAGGAGGTTCGTCATGCCGTAGCCAAGAGCGGTCCCGACAAGGACGCCGAGCGAGAATTTGACGGCTCCGCCCCACGAGAGCTTCGCGAGTGCCGCCATGGTCCCGGCGACCCCGACGCCGAAGGCGGCGACGATGAGGAGAAGGAGGAGCGCGGTGATCGCATAATAGCCGAAGCGGCGAGGGGCCCTTGGAAGCCGCTCGAGCAAGGCATGGGTCTTGGTGGTGTCGAGGCTCCAGTTGAGGACCTTGAGGTAGATGTCCATCCACTTCCAGGCCGCGTGCGGCTGCTGGCCGTGCGAGCGCAGGAAATAGGCCGAGATCAGCGGGGTGATCATCCGGGCGACGAAGAGGCTCATCAGCACCGAGAGGACGACCGTGAAGCCGAACGCCTTGAAATACTGGCCGGCGATTCCCGGCATCAGCGCGACCGGGAAGAAGACGGCGACGATGGCCATGGTCGTCGCGAGAACCGCAAGGCCGATCTCGTCCGCGGCATCGAGCGCGGCCTGGTAGCCGGACTTGCCCATGCGCATGTGCCTGACGATGTTCTCGATCTCGACGATGGCGTCATCGACGAGGACTCCGGCGACGAGGCCCATGGCCATCGTCGACATGAAGTTCATCGTGATGCCCATGAGGCTCATGAAGAAGAAGGCCGGGATGGCCGAAAGCGGGATCGCGACTGCCGAGATCGCCGTCGCCCTGATGTCACGAAGGAAGAGGAGAACGACGAGAACCGCGAGGATCGCGCCCTCGATGAGTCCCTCCATCGCCGAGCGATACTGCGCCTTGGTGTAGTCGACGGTGGTGAAGACCTCCGAGAAGTGGACCTTGGGGTTCTCCTTCTCGAGCGCCTTGAGCTCCTTCTGGAGCGAATCATAGGCGGTCACTTCCGACGAGCCCTTGGCCCGCTGGACCATGAAGGTGACGACCTGGTGGCCGTTCATCTTGGCAACCGAACGCTGCTCGGAATTGCTGTCCTCGACCTTGCCGAGATCGGCCAGCCTGACGAAGCGCCCGCCGGGAAGCGCGATCTGGGTCTGCGAGAGCTCGTAGGCGTCGTCCGCGTTGCCGATGACTCGGACATTCTGCTCCGAGCCGGCGATCTCCGCCCGGCCGCCGGCGCCGTTCATGTTGCTCTGGCGAAGCTGGGAGTTGACCTGGGCGGCGGTGATTCCCTGCGCCTCGAGGGCCGCGGGGTCGAGAATGACCCTGATCGTCCGGTCGACGCCGCCGACCCGCTGGACCGCGGCTATGCCGGGAAGACCGAGCAGGCGCTTGGCGACCGTATTGTCGATGTACCAGCTGAGCTGCTCCAGGGTCATGTCGGTCGTCTGCGCACCGACATAGGAAATGGGCTCGTTCTCGGCGTCGACCCGGGTCACCTGGGGCTCGAGAATGCCTTCCGGGAGGCTGCCTCGGATCTGCGCGATCACGTTGCGGACGTCGTTCACCGCCCGGTCGGTCGGAGTGCCGAGCTGGAACTGGACGAAGGTGAAGCTATTCCCTTCGCTGACGGTGCTGCTGATCTCCTCGACGCCGTTCACTCCGCGGATGGCGGATTCGACGCGCTGGGTGACCTGCGTCTCGAGCTCGTTGGGAGCAGCGCCCGGCTGGGACACGGAGACGGTCGCCGCCGGGAAGTCGATGTCCGGCGCGTTGTTCACCTGCATCCTCGCGAAGGACACGAGGCCGGCGAGCATCAGCCCGACGAAGAGCACGATTGGGAAGACCGGGTTGCGGATGCACCAGGACGAAACGTTACGGAAGTTCATGGCTCAACTGCTTTCGTTGGCACGCCCTGGTGATCAGTGGGCGGCAGCCTCGCGGTGCGGATTGACCTTCTGACCCGGGTTGAGGAACGGCCCGGCCGAGAGCACGACGGCCTCGTTTCCGGACAATCCCGTCGCGATCGTGACTCCGCGCTCGTCGACCGTTCCGATCGTGATGTCCCTGCGCTCGATCTCGTTCTTGGCGTTGACGATGTAGACGTAATTGCCCTTGTCGTCGCTCAGCACCGCGCTCTGGGGAAGGAGCGGGGCGGTGGTCGTTCCCGCCGTGATCTTCGCCTCGGCGAACCCGCCCGGCCTCATGGTGGAGGCGTAGGGAACCGAGATCCTGACGAGGCCGAGGCGCGACTGGGGATCGATCACCGGGGCGACCTGCCAGATCCTTCCGGAAACGCTTTGCGTCGCTCCGACGGGAGTCACCTGGGCAGGCATGCCGACATGCATGAGGGCGATGTCCTGCTGGGCGAGCTGCGCCTGCATTTCCATCTCGCCGCCTTCGGCAAGGCGGAAAAGCGCACCCGAACCCGGGCTTACGATCTGTCCGAGCTCGACGTTCCGGGCAAGGACGAGACCCGAGGTCGGAGCCCTGACGTCGAGCTGCCCGATCTGGGCGCGCGTCGCCGCGAGCTGGGCCTGGGCGACGCGGACCTGCGCATAGGCCGCGTCACGGGCCGCCTTCTTCGAATCGATCTCGGCCTTGGAAACGAAGCCCCGGCCCTGGAGGGCAAGCGCGCGTTCATAATTCGACTGGGCAAGCGCGGCGTCGGCTTTCGCGGCCTCGATCGCGGCGGCCTGCTGCGCCGCCTGCTGCGCCTGGACCGAGCGGTCGACAATCGCCAGCACCTGGCCCGCACGGACCCAGCTCCCGGCATCGACCAGAACCTTCACGACGCGACCGCCCTGGCCGGCGATCCCGACCGGCTGGTCGCGCCGGGCGCCAAGCGGGCCACTTGCGGTGATGACGCGTCCGATGCTGCTTTGACCGGGGACGACGACGGTGACCGTGGGTACCTGTCCGGCACCCGCGCCGCCAGCCGCCGCGGGCGCGCCCTCGCCGCCCGAACCGCGCGACGTCAGCACCGCGATGCCCACGATGAGCAGTGCAAGCGCTCCGAGCGCGCCGAGGATCACCATCCGGCGCCGCTGGCGCGAGCGGTCGACGACCACGAGCGTGTCGGAAGAGTGGATCGAAGTTTCCCGGTTCATGCTTTCCTCAAATTGCCCCGTTTGCGCGAATCCGCGCCGGTAATACGGGAACTGTATTACCTTAATAAGTCACCACGTGCAACAGACCGTGCTATACCGGCGAGGGCCACCGTTTTTCGACAAAGAGTGGCACTTGTTTGGCAAGCGCGCGTTGCCCCACGTCAGCTGAAGGTCTGTTGAACGACAATATAAACCAAGGGGAGCCGGGATGGAAAAATACGGTATTATCGGCTGGATCGTGATCGGCCTTCTCGCGGGCGCGATCGCCAAGCTCCTGATGCCCGGAAAGGATCCGGGCGGCTGCATCATCACCATCCTCCTTGGTGTCGCGGGCGCGGTCCTCGCCGGCTGGATCGGACACGCCGTCGGCTGGTACAAGACGGGCGAGGGCGCGGGCTTCATCGCCGCCATCGTCGGTGCCTTCATCCTCCTCCTCATCTACCGCCTGGTCGCTGGCCGGCGGGTGTAAACTTCCTGTATCGCTTGTTCAGGAAACAGCCATGGCTCAGGGATGAGCCTCGTGGCCGAGAATGGACAGCGAAGGAATGAAATCATGAGGAACGCCCTTGTCGGTGCGCTGCTTCTTGGCGCCCTCACTTTGGCTGCGCCGGCGGCGGCGCAACAGGCCTCGATCACCCAGTCGATCGCCGGAACCCGCCTCGACGTGACGGCGACCGGGGAGGTGACGAGAGTGCCCGACGTCGCCCTTATCTCCGCGGGCGTTGTCAGCCGCGCGCCGAGTGCGAGCGCTGCGATGCAGGACGCGGCGAACCGGATGAGCAGGGTCCTTGCCGCATTGAAGCGGGCGGGGGTCGACCAGCGCGACATCCAGACCGGCTCGATCAACCTCAATCCCGAATATCGCTACCCGGAGAACCAGGCGCCGCAACTGGTCGCTTACTCGGCCTCGAACACGCTCAACATCAGGTTCCGCGACATCCGCAATTCCGGGAAGATCCTCGATGCCCTGGTTTCTGAAGGCGCAAACCAGATCAACGGTCCCACGCTTACGATCGACAGGCCCGAGGCCGCGCTCGACGAAGCGCGGGCGAATGCCATCGCGCTGGGGCGCGCTCGCGCCGAACTTTACGCGCGTTCGCTGGGACTTCGAGTGACGCGCGTCGTCGCGGTTTCGGAGAGCGGCGGCTATGCAGTCCCGCCTGCGCCGCCGATGCCGATGGTGGCGCGGATGGAATCGGCATCGACCAAGATCGAGCCGGGGGAGCAGAAGCTCCAGGTCAATCTTGCAATGACGTTCGAGCTTCAATGAAAAGAAGGCCGCGCGGGGAAATGACCCCGCACGGCCCTCTTCTGATCACGACTTCCTTTGTCGCTTGGCTCAAGCCCTAGCGGACCGTTCCGCGCCTGATGAGATTGACGATCGCGAGCAGGATGATCGCTCCGATCAGCGAATAAAGGAAGGTTTCGATCGTCAGCGCCTGGTTGATGCTTCCGCCGAAGAGCAGTCCGGCAATGACCGCGCCGACAATGCCCACGATGATGTTGAGGATAATGCCCTGCTGGGCGTCGGTTCGCATGACAAGGCTTGCAAGCCAGCCGCAGATACCACCGACGATCAGCCAGATGATAATACCCATGAGCTTTCCCTCCTGTTCTCCAGCCGCCCGCAGGGTGCGCGGGGGCCGTTCCGGCACCACAGACGCGTGATGCCCGCCGGTTGTTCCGGAATCGGACGATTCTGTCCAGTTTTTCGGCCGGAGGCCGCAGGGAAGCTTGATTGATGCCCGGGCGTAACGAGCCCGGACGAAGGGCTCAGTAGCGCTGCTGTTTCTCGTACTGGTCGCGGTACTGCTTGATGCGGGTCACTCGAAGACCCGGCATTCCGCTACGGTCGACCGCGCGCTGCCAGCTGGTGAATTCCTCGAGGCTGAGCGTGTAGCGCTTGCAGGCTTCGTCGACGGTCAGGAGCCCGCCGGCGACCGCGGCCACGACCTCGGCCTTGCGACGCACGACCCACCGCGTCGTGTTGACAGGCGGGAGGGACTCGAGCGTGAGGGGCTCGCCGAGCGGTCCGATGACCTGGGCCGGTCGAATCTTCTGGTTCTCGAGCATCTCTCGTTACACCTGCTTAATCATTGCTACTGCGCTCTCATTTAATCGGCGCTCTTAAAAACATTCTGAAACGCGCTGGTTAACGCACCGGTTAGTCTGACTTACGCTCCCTTAACCCTGCCGTTTCCTCGGCAAACGTGCCGCCGAGCATCTTCAGGGCGTCGCGCCAGCCCTCGCTGCCCGAAAGGTAGCAAGCGATGGCGTCCTGCCTCGAACGCTCGTCGACATCCGCACTCGAAGAGAGCAGCGAGAGCAGGTCGTCGAGACTGAGCGGCGCTTCCGAATCCGTGCGGAAGTCCCTCTCGTGACGCGCCAAACCTGTTCCCTCCGCTACTCATTCCTGCAGACGGTCTAGTCTCGGAGAGTGAAATTCGGGTAAAGAGGCTCGAAAGATACCTCCGATGCGGATTGATTTTCAGCTGAGCCGCCCACCGGGTCAGGCAAGGATCGTCGTCGCCATGTCCGGCGGGGTCGACAGCTCGGTGACGGCCGCGCTCGCCGCTCGGACCGGCGCCGAGGTCATCGGAGTCACTCTCCAGCTCTACGATCATGGCGAAGCGGTGCGGCGCTCGGGCGCCTGCTGCGCCGGCCAGGACATCTATGACGCGAAGCAGGTCGCCGACCGGCTCGGCATTTCCCATTACGTCCTCGACTATGAAAGCCGCTTTCGCGAGGGCGTGATCGACCGCTTCGTCGACGAATATGCGCGCGGCCGGACTCCCGTCCCCTGCGCAAGCTGCAACCAGGGCGTGAAGTTCGTCGACCTGGTCGCCTTCGCAAGGGAGCTCGGCGCCGATTGCCTCGCGACCGGCCATTATGTCCGGCGCGTCGTCGAAAATGGCCGGGTGGAACTCCACAAGGGCGCCGATCCCCGGCGCGACCAGAGCTACTTTCTCTATGGAACGACCCGCGACCAGCTGGAGTTCGTCCGGTTTCCGCTGGGCGACCTACCCAAGGACGAGGTCCGCCGAATCGCGGCCGAGGTCGGGCTCGAGGTGGCGGCAAAGCCCGACAGCCAGGACATCTGCTTCGTTCCCGACAAAGACTATGCGGGGCTCGTGAAGCGGCTCCGGCCGGAAACCGAGGCGCAGGGCGAAATCGTCGATCTCGACGGCCGCGTGCTCGGAAGGCACCGCGGAGTGGTTCATTTCACCATCGGCCAGCGCCGGGGAATCGAGATCGGCGGCCAGAAGGAGCCGCTTTACGTCGTCCGGATCGAGCCCGAGGAGGCGCGGATCGTGGTCGGCCCGCGCCGGGCGCTTGCCGTCGAGGCCATGCGCGTTGCGGGCTGGAACTGGCTGGCCGAGGAGCAGCGCGAGGTGGAGGTGAAGGTCCGCTCGCTTGCGCCGCCGGTAGCGGCGATTCGCGATGGCGACTGGGTCCGTTTTGGCCGGAGCGAATATGGGGTCGCTCCGGGGCAGGCCGCGGTGCTCTACGAGGGGACGCGCCTTCTTGGAGGAGGAACGATCCAGGAAACGCTCGCCGCCGAGCTCGAAACTGCGGCGGCGGCCTGACCGTTTGTCAAATCGCGGCGAGCAGCTAGAGCGCTTTCGATGAACCGACCAATCCTTCTTGCTGCCGCGCTCCTCGGACTTTCAATGGCTTGGCCCGTCCCGGCGGCTCCAGCCAAGGCTCCGCCGGAAGTCGCTCCAGGCCCGGACTTCCTTGCCCGAAACGGGGCCGCGAAGGGCGTGGTCACGACCCCGAGCGGGCTCGAATATTTCATCGTGAAGTCGGGACCCGCCTCGGGTCCGCGCCCCACTGCGCAGGACAGCGTCACCTTCGACTATGAAGTGAAGCTCCTGACGGGCGAGGTCGTCGACAGCAGCTACACGGCGGGCCAGCCGCTCACTGGAAAGGCGGGCGATTTCGTTCCCGGCTTTTCCGAGGCGCTCGAGCTCATGCGGCCCGGTGACGAGTGGATCGTCTGGGTTCCCCCGCAGCTCGGTTACGGCGACAAGGACGTCGGGCCGATTCCGGGGGGCAGCGTTCTGCGCTTCAAGCTCGTGCTCCACAAAATCACTCCAGCGAGCTGAGTAGCGTGCCGGCGCCGCGCAGCGCTGGAATCCTGCTGTTCAGGAAGAACGGCGAGCTTCAGGTCCTGCTGGTCAAGCCGGGTGGCCCGTTCTGGCGAAACAAGGACGCGGGTGCGTGGATGATCCCCAAGGGCGCGATC
>DASZYL010000237.1:0-3665 GCA_035545385.1 Sphingomicrobium sp.
ATCGTCCTCGGGGACCGACCAGACGATCGCGGAGCGATGCCCATGAGCATCGTCGTTCATGGGCAGAAGCGCGAAGGGGCCGCTTGGGTAGAAGATTTCATAAGCGACATGGTCGTGAGGGCGCTCGTGGCGAAGGACCGAGACGATCGCCTGGTGTTCGTATTTCCACCGGGCAATGTTGATTCCCGCGGCCCCGCGAGTGCGCGAGTTTCGCCCATCGGCGGCAACCAGCAAGGGCGCCTCAAGCTTGCGCCCGTCCTCGAGCGACACCACGACGTCAAAGTCGCGGCGCTCGAGGTTCGCCACCTTCGACTGCCACATCAGCCAGATGTTCTTGCCGGCCTCCGAACGGGCATGAAGCGCTGCTCGAAGGTTGCGATTTTCGTGCATGAACCCGAGCGGCTCGTCGTCGTCGGAATCGAAATGGAGGCCGCCGGGCTTCAGCCCGTCGGCAACGGCAATTCGGCGGATCGGGCATCCTGGCTCGGGCAGGTAATCGGCAACGCCGATCGCCTCGAGCATTCGCATCGAGCTCGAAGAGACCGCGCTGGTCCGTCCGTCGAAGGCGGACTGGGCACGGGGGCTGGGGTCGGCCGGATCGAGCACAATCGTCGAAAGCCCGTTCGAATCCAGCGCCGAGGCGAGGGCAAGGCCGACCAGCCCGCCGCCGAAGATGATCACGTCACCCCTGTCCATTCGCGCCACCTACCCCGTTCGTCGCAACGACGCCACGACTTCGCTTGACCCGCGAGTCCGGCTGGGGGATTCTGCGGGCGGAAGGATTCTTGGGGGTGGGAAGATGGCAACCGTAGCCACGCGCGCACCAAAGCGCGACCTGGCGCCCGATTGGCGGGAGGCGCTGGCGACGGCCGTGCGCCGGTTCGCGGTCCGCACCTGGGGCGCGATGCTGATCCTCCTCAGCATTGCCGCGGCGATCGCCCTGGCGACCCACAGCCCGACCGACCCTTCGTTGAGCACCGCTGCGGGCGGCCCGCCTGCGAACTGGATCGGAAGCCCCGGCGCATATTTCAGCGACGCATTGCTCCTGCTCTTCGGAATCGGATCGGCATTGTTCGTACCCGTCATCGCGATCGCTGGGCTGCGCATGTTCCGGCTCGAGCCCACCGGGCACACGGGTCGCGGCTTGCTCGTCGCGGCAATCGGCGCAGTCTTCCTCGGAACCGCGCTTGGTCTTACCAGCGGCTCGGCTGTTTCCGGCTTGCCGGGGGGTTGGGGCGGGGCGTTCGGACTTGCCGCGGCCCACGGACTCGACGCCCTGTTCGACATGATACCCAACCCCCAGATCGAGGGGCCCGCGCGACTTGCAACGCTGCTTCTATTGGCTCTCGCGGGTCTGACTCTTGGTTATTTTGCAATGGGGCTGCGCGAGGAGGAACGCGGCTGGATCAGCGCGTTCTTCCGGCGCCGGCCCCGCGAGCGGCGCGCTGCGCCGCGAGCAACCGAGCTTCGCGAGGAAAGGATCGTTCCGGCGGCTACACCGCCCAAGTCGCGGCCGACGGTCGCGGTCGCCGAGCGCGCCGCTCCGGTCGCGCCCTCGGGACGCACGAAGGACCGGAAGCTTGTCGCTCAACCGAGCCTCGCTCTTGGCGACAATTACCAGCTGCCGACGCTCGAGCTCCTTGCGCCGCCGCCCAAGGACTCACGCCAGCATGTCGATCGCGCGGGCCTCGAGCGCAATGCACGACTGCTCGAAGCCGTGCTCGACGACTTCAAGGTTCGCGGCGAAATTGTCGAAGTTCGACCCGGTCCAGTCGTGACCATGTACGAGCTCGAGCCCGCGAGCGGGATCAAGTCGAGCCGCGTGATCCAGCTCGCGGACGACATCGCGCGCAACATGTCGGCGCTCTCGGCGCGTGTCGCGACAATCCCGGGCAGGAGCGTCATCGGCATCGAGCTGCCCAATTCCAAGCGCGAAATGGTTTCGCTTTCCGAGCTCATCGGAAGCCAGGCTTTCGAGGATCAGAACATGTCGCTGCCGCTGATCCTCGGCAAGAACATTGCCGGCGATCCCGTCATCGCCGACCTCGCTCCGATGCCGCACCTCCTCGTCGCCGGAACAACCGGTTCGGGCAAGTCGGTAGGCCTCAACTGCATGATCCTCTCGCTTCTCTACCGCTACGGCCCGGACGAGGTGAAGCTGATCATGATCGACCCGAAGATGCTGGAGCTCAGCATCTACGACGACATCCCGCACCTCCTCGCCCCCGTGGTCACCGAGCCGAGCAAGGCCATCCGGGCGCTCAAGTGGACTGTGGAGCAGATGGAGGAGCGCTATCGCAAGATGGCGAACCTTGGAGTTCGCGCTCTGCCGAGCTTCAACGCCAAGGTCCGTGAAGCCAAGGGCAAGGGATCCAAGCTGAAGCGCAGGATCCAGACGGGCTATGATGCAGACACCGGCCAGCCTGTCTACGAGGACGAGGAATTCGATTACGAGGTGATGCCGCAGATCGTCGTCGTGGTCGACGAGCTCGCGGACCTCATGATGACTGCCGGAAAAGAGGTCGAGTTCCTGATCCAGCGGCTCGCGCAGAAGGCGCGCGCCGCGGGCATTCACCTGATCATGGCGACCCAGCGCCCTTCGGTCGATGTCATCACCGGCGTCATCAAGGCGAACCTGCCGACCAGGATCAGCTTCCAGGTGACGAGCAAGATCGACAGCCGAACGATCCTCGGCGAGCAGGGCGCCGAGCAGCTGCTCGGCAAGGGCGACATGCTCTACATGCCCGGCGGCAAGCAGATCATCCGGGTCCATGGGCCGTTCGTCTCGGACGAGGAGGTGCGCGCAGTCGCCGAGCATTGGCGCAAGCAGGGCTCGCCCGATTACGTCCAGGCCGTGACCGAGGAACCGGAGGACGGCGGTTACCTGTTCGACGGACAGCCGACCGGCGAGGACGACGCGGAAACGCAGCTCTATCGCAAGGCGGTGCAGATCGTTGCCGAAAGCCAGAAGGCCTCGACCTCGTACCTCCAGCGCCAGCTCCGGGTCGGCTACAACAGCGCCGCGCGGCTCATCGAGCGCATGGAGAAGGAAGGCCTCGTCGGTCAGCCCGACCATGTCGGCCGTCGCGAAGTGCTGATCGACCCCGACGGGCACCCGATCTGAGGCTGAACGGAACGGAACCGCAAGGTTCAGTGCGCATTCAATGCGGGATCGCCAGTTTTCCGGCGAAAATTCCAGGAGCTTTCGAATGACTTTTCCGACGAAAATCGCGCGCGCCATGATGCCGGTCGCGATCGTCTGTGCCTCAGCCCCGGCTGCTGCAGCCGACTCCCCCGACATGGCGCGCCTCAAGAGCCATATCAGCGGCGTGCACACGATGACGGCGAACTTCGTGCAGACCGATGCTCGCGGCCGATCCTCGGCGGGAAAAATGGTTCTCGAACGGCCAGGGAAGGTTCGCTTTCAATATGGCAGCGGCGACCTGCTGCTCGTTGCCGACGGCAAGACCCTGACGCTTATCGACTATCAGGTCGGGCAGAAGTCGAGGTGGCCGCTCAACCGCACTCCGCTTGGAGTGCTCCTTTCGAACTCTCCGGACCTCAAGGGGCGAGCCCAGGTCGTCCCAAGCTCGGACCCCAATGTCGTCTCCGTGAGGGCCCGCGATCCTTCCCAATATGGTTCGCTGACCCTGGTCTTCTTGAGG
>DASZYL010000238.1:0-7632 GCA_035545385.1 Sphingomicrobium sp.
CGAATGGTCTTCGACTATGCGATCTGGTCGCGCACCGAGGCCCAGAAGCCGCTCCTTCTCGTTTGCGAGGAGGCGCACCGCTACGTGCCCAAGGACGAGCACCAGGAGAATGGACAAGCGGTTCGGAAGATCCTCGAGCGCATCGCCAAGGAAGGCCGCAAATATGGCGTCAGCCTCGGCCTCATCACGCAGCGTCCGTCGGATCTTGCCGAAGGCGTGCTGTCGCAATGCGGCACGATCATCTCGATGCGCCTCAACAACGACCGGGACCAGGCCTGCGTCCGGGCGGCGATGCCCGAAGGCGCGCGCGGCTTCCTCGACGCGATCCCGGCTCTTCGAAACCGTGAATGCATCGTCTGCGGAGAAGGCGTCGCCATTCCGCTTCGTGTTCGCTTCGACGATCTCGAGCCCGAGAAGCGGCCGGCCTCTTCCGACCCGAGCTTCGCCCGGCTGTGGCGCGAGACAGGGGATGAAGCGGGCATCATCAGCCGGACGATCAAGCGCTGGCGCGGCCACGGCAGGTAAATTCCGCTTCTAGGGATATTTCCTGATGACATCGTAGCGGCAGGTGCCCGATCATCCCCATTGCAAATGAGGATGAGACTGATCGCTCTGGGGCTTGCTGCCGCCCTTCTTGCAACGCCGCTTGCCGCGCAGGAGGTGAAGCGCGGCGGGCGTCCGATCCTCGCGGTCGCCACGCAGCTCAAGAATGGCGAATTTGTCTGGGCGCCCGAGCTCGCGCCGAGCGGCCCGGTGCTCGTCGTCGTCAACCTCGCGACCCAGCGGCTCGTCGTCTTTCGTGGCGGCGTTCCGATTGGCGCTTCGACGGTCTCGTCGGGGAAAGACGGCTATGAAACTCCGACGGGCGTCTTCACCATCCTTCAGAAGGCGAAGGAGCATTATTCGAGGACGTACGACAACGCCCCGATGCCGAACATGCAGCGCCTCACGTGGAAAGGGATCGCTCTCCACGCCGGCAACCTCCCCGGCTACCCCGCTTCGCACGGCTGCATCCGCCTGCCGACGAAATTTTCGAGCCTCCTCTTCGGAACGACCAGCCTTGGGATGACCGTGGTCATCACCAGTCTCGACGTCGCGCCCGAAACCTCGCCGCCACCGGCACTCTCCCTTCCAGCCGGAGGTTCGCTTTCCAACGCGGCCTACGAATGGCACGCCGGCCGCGCCGGCCGAGGGATCGTCTCGGTCGTCGTCAGCACGACAGACCAGCGGGCCATCGTTCTCCAGGACGGCGTCGAGATCGGCTCGGCGCCGGTTCGCTATTCGGGCGAACTCGCCGCTCCCGTCGCCTACGTTCTTCGCGGTCGGGAATCGGGCAAGAACGAGTGGCTGAAGCTCTATTATTCAGGTTCGGGCGGAAGCATGGATGTCGCCTCTGACGAGGCGAGCAGGTTCGACGCTCCGACCACGTTCCGCCGCCAGCTCGCGGACCTCCTGCGGCCCGGAAGCATCGTGATCGTGACGCCAAGGCCGCTCAGCGCGGGAAGTCCCGGAAGTTCGCTCACGGTCATCGAGAACGACGAGAGTCCCCGCTGACGAGAGGGCGCTGACGGCACGGGGGCACTGGATTGCCAAATCCCCGATAGTGATGGACGTTCACGAGCGTGCGGGGGCATGATTCGTCGCTGACGAGAGGGGGCTGGCGCAACTTCGCCGGGGTCTTCGGTAAGCTGCGCCCGCCCTTGAGGCCATCGCCGGTCGATGTCGCCAATATCGGCCGGTCGATATCGCACGACTGCAGGCGCGTCCTTCTCCTTGGAGTGACGCCCGAGCTCTCAGTCCTCGGCCCTGATCTCACCGCGGTCGACAATTCGCCGCGCATGCTGGCCGAGGTCTGGCCTGGTGATGGCGAGGCGCGCCGGGCGATCCTCGCTGACTGGACGGATCTCCCGTTCGCGCAAGGGACGTTCGACGCGGTGATCGGTGACGGGTCGCTCAATTCCGCTCCCGAGGCTGTCGATGAAGTGCTTACCGAGGCGAAGCGGGTCCTCGCTCCGGGCGGCAAGGCAGCGTTCCGGCTCTTCTGCGCTCCCGAAGAGGCAGAAACCCTCCAGTCGATCATGGACGATCTTGGTGCAGGCTGGCCCGGCAATGTCCACGCGCTCAAATGGCGAATTGCGATGGTTCTCGCGGCGCCAAGACCTCGAGCCATCGTTCCCGTTCGCGAGATCCTCGGCGAATTCAACCGGATGTTCCCGGACCGCACCGCGCTCGCGGCGAGGACAGGATGGTCGCAAGACGATATAGCGACGCTCGATGCCTATGTCGGCGCCGATCACAGTCTCGGATTTCCTTCCCTCTCGGCCTTCCTGCGCGACTTTGAGCGTCATTTCAGAAAGGTTCGCGTGGTCCGGGCGTCGGGATACCCCTTGGCAGAACGCTGTCCGACGGTCATTTGCTCAGCCTGACCGCTGCTCTGGCTGGATTTTCGGGGACCCGTGTTCGACACCTATGCAGAGATCTTCGCCGAGCGGGCGCGAAGCTACCACTCGGCCATGGAGGAATTCCCCGACGCTCGCAGGCTCGAGTTCAAGAGCGTTCTTGAACCCCTTGACGATCTTCCCGGCGGGAGGGTTTGCGACATGCCCGCGGGCGGCGGCTATCTCGCTCATCACCTCAGGGAAGACATGGACTATGTGGGAATCGACCCGGCGAGCGACTTCGTCGCGCTGGGGTCGAGGCCTGCTTCACGGATCATGAGGGCCGACCCTTCGGACGTACCGCTCGAATCTTGCTCGATCGATTATCTCGTCAGTCTCGCGGGGCTCCACCACGAGCCGAACCTCGAGCGTGTCTTTGGCGAGATGCGGCGCCTGATCCGCAAGGGAGGAAGGGTCGTGATTGCCGACGTTGCGCACCAAACCGCCCCGGCCCACTTCCTCAATGACTTCGTCAACCGCGCCAACCCCATGGGCCATGACGGCCATTTCCTTGATTCCGGAACGGCGCCGCTGCTCGAAGGAGCGGGGCTGAAAATCCTGGACGACCAGCTGGTCGAGGTCCCGTGGGAGTTCGATAGCATCGAGGACGCGGCGTCGTTCGCCGGGCAACTGTTCGGCACTGCTCAGGCGGACAGTCCCGAAGTTGCCGATGCGCTGTCGAGCGAGGTCGGCTTCACGATCGAGTCTTCGTCTGTCCGCCTGAACTGGTGCCTGAGGCGCATCGTCTGTTCGAAGGACTGATCGGGAAATGGCCAAGTTGGCGATCGTTACGCACGAGTTCGACTCATTCTTCATGCGCAAGCCCAACTCGACGGCGATAACGAGCCCCTATCTTCTCTTCGATGTGCTCGTGCATTTGAAGCAAATGGGGCACGACATGGTCGTTGTTGGTGGCCCGACCCCGATCAGCGCCGACGCCGCCTTGTACCACGTCGATGCGACCCTCGCGCCGAAGGAATATGTGGACCTTGCTCGCCACTATCCCATCGCGATCAACTTTCGAACCGGCGACATCTCCAAGCGAAGGGTGAGTCAGCTGCTACTCGCCAGGGGCGACGAGTGGGCCGGGCCGGTCATCGTCAAGTCAAACTACAACAATCGCGCAATGGTCGAGGATATCCACAACCTTCGGGCGACCCGCGCAGGCCGTCCCCTGCCGCACCCGGGCGTTGCCAAGGGCGGCGAATATCGCGTCCTGGATTCGATCGCGGAGGTCGGCGAAGAGATCTGGTCGGACTCCACGCTCGTCGTGGAACGGTTCGTTCCCGAACCCGACGACGAGGGGTTCGCGCTGAGGACATGGGTGTTCATGGGCCCCCGGGAACGGTGCACTCGCTCTGTCACTGCGGACAGGATCTCGAAGGCCGCCGACGTCGTCAAATACGAACCGGTCGAGGTTCCGGAGCAGCTGAGGGCCGAGCGCGAACGGCTCGGCTTCGATTTCGGCAAGTTCGATTTCGTAATGAGGGACGGTGAGCCGGTTCTCCTCGACGCGAACCGGACTCCCGGTATTGCCGCGCCCCTGCGGCCGATGATGAAGAAGGGTGCGCTCAATCTCGCCGAAGGACTGGATGCCCTGCTGACCGGCCGTGCGGCGCCGATCGGCGCCTAGCCCGGGATCCTGCCCTCGAGCACGACCTCGACCCGAAGCGCGACGCTTTGGACTCCCCGCTCATAGCCGAGCTGGCGCGGCATCAGGATCGGATCCTGGCTCAGCGTCACGTTCATGCTGACACGGTTTTGATCGGGCCCAAGCGCCGCGACAGCCTTTCTCGCCGCGGCGTAGAGCTTCTCCCTGGAGCCGCGCGGTAGTTCGGATTCCCGGCGCATCCGGAGCAGCATCCGCTTCGCGGCGCGGTAGAGCAGCCCGGCGCCATAGCTCGTTCGCACGGGTTCGGCGTGATGCTCGGTCCTGCTCGCCGCATCATGTTCAATGATCGACGAGATGATGGCGGCATCGAGCGGGTGCTTCTTTATTCCGCTCGAAAGGAGCCGCTCCTCGAGGTCGGTGTCGGCGCCCGCGGCATAGCCGACCAGGACCTCGTCATATCCTCCGAGGCGCCTGAAGGCCTCGGCCGGGATGACGTGGAAACCCTTGAGCTGGTTGGAAGCGAGCCTCGGGCCCGACCGGTTGAAGGACTGCGACGTCTTCCTGTCGAAAAAGCCATAGGATTGCGCCGGGAGATTCTTCGAGATCGAGTCGATGGCGCCATCGGCGAGGATCGTATCCGCGTCGACGAACACCAGAATGTCGGAACTGGCATGATGGGCTCCGGCGTTCCTCGCCTTCCAGTTCGAGAAGTGCGTCTCGCCCGCGACCGAGAGGACGATCACGTCGGGAAAGTTCGCCCTTACGAATTCAGCGGTCCCCTGAGGGCAGGAATAATCGACCACGATGACCTCGGCCGCCCCTTGCGCGAGCATCCTGGGAAGGCTCTGCTTGAGGTGCTCGAGCCTTCCCTTGCAGGTGGTGATGATGCTGAATGTATGCGCCAAGACTTGCCCCCGACCCTGTTCTCGCGAGCTTTAGGGCGGGCTTCGTCGCGTCTGCAATAATTAGGTTCTGGTGGAAGGTCTCGAGGCTCCAACGCCGAGGAGCGCCTTCAGCCGCGCTCTCACCGCATCGGCAAGGTGCGTGTCCACCACCGGGGCGCTGGTCAGGCGAACGCCGAGCGGGTTGACCGGTGTGCCGCCCATCCTGACTTCGAAGTGGACGTGGGGTCCCGTCGAAAGACCGCTCGAACCGACATAGCCGATGACCTGTCCCTGGCGGACGAAGCTCCCGGGTTCGGCGACGATCTCGCTCATATGGCCATAGAGGCTGACGAGGCCGCCTCCGTGCGCGATCCGGACCTCGCGGCCGTACCCGCCGGCCCAGCCGGCAGCGACCACCCGGCCATCGCCCGCGGCCACGATCGGGCTCCCCCAGCCAGCGCCGATGTCGAGCCCCGCGTGGAAGCGCGTGAAGTGCAGGATCGGGTGATAGCGATTGCCGAAATAGGAAGTGATGTGGCCATTGACGGGCATCATCATGCCGCTTTCGACGCGCTCGGGCTGGTCAGCGTTCGCGGCATCGATCCATCTTGCGTTGCCGTTGGTGACCCATTTGACAAGCTGGAGGCTCGATTGCCCGACGCGGTTCAGGCCCGCGTAGAGAAGCTGGTGATTGCTCCCGAGCACCAGGTCGAAACTGTCGCCCGGGCCGACCTCGCCGACGTCGATCTCGGTCGCGAGTGCAGCGAGATATTCGGCGGCGACACTGGGGCTCGCCCCTGCCGCCCGAAGTGACCAGTAGAGCCCATCGGCCGCCCGGCCACGGATCCGGAACGGGGTTGCAGCGCCGGGGGCAGCACCGGGTGAAGAGCCGGACTGCGCCGCTGGAACGAAGGCCCGCCTCGGAGCGAACTCGATCGGCTCCGCGGCATCGGTCGGAGCCATTGCCATTCCAGTCATGCCGCCGCTCGAGAGCGGGGCGACTCCAAGCGCCTGCCATTGGCGCTGCTCGTCGCTCGGAAGCCCCGAAGGGCGCGGCAGCGAGGCAAAGGCGACCGTGCTGCACAGGAGCGCCAGTGCGCCTCCGGCCTTCCAGCCGGGCCGCGGCCACGAACGGGCAAGCGAGCGCCTCAAAGGGTGCGCGTGGCTTTTCGACGTCAACACGCGGCCGGGTGTCTCGAATCGAGGTTAAAACCGCCTTAAATTCGGGGCTTGGAACTTGCGCTTGCGCCAAGCGCTGCCACACTCAGGAAACCATGGCGCCGCGCTCAGACGCTCCGGTTCGGGCAATCCTCGGGCCGACCAATACCGGGAAAACCTATCTCGCGATCGAGCGGATGTGCGGTCATTCCTCGGGTGTCATCGGCTTTCCGCTGCGACTGCTTGCACGCGAGGTCTACGACCGGGTCGTCGCGATCAAGGGCGAAAAGCAGGTCGCGCTCCTCACCGGCGAGGAACGGATCGTGCCACCCCAGGCGCGCTACTACCTGTGCACTGCGGAAAGCATGCCCGTCACTGGCGGCGACGGCCACCACGAGGGCGATCTCAATCGCGATTTCGCATTTGCCGCGATCGACGAGGCCCAGCTCGGCATCGATCCCGAGCGCGGCCATGTCTTCACCGACCGGATGCTTCGGGCCCGCGGACGGGAGGAGACGCTGATTCTCGGCTCGGAAAGCCTCAAGCCGATCGTTCGAGAGCTGCTTCCCGAGGCCGAGATCGTCAGCCGACCGCGATTTTCGACCCTGCGCTATGCCGGAAGCACGAAGCTCTCGCGCCTGCCCCCGAGATCCGCGGTTGTCGCCTTCTCGGCCGAGCAGGTCTACGCGCTCGCGGAGATGCTGCGCCGGTTCCGCGGAGGGGCAGCCGTCGTCATGGGCGCACTCTCGCCTGCGACGCGCAACGCGCAGGTGGCGATGTTCCAGCGCGGCGAGGTCGATTACCTCGTCGCAACCGACGCGATCGGGATGGGCCTCAACATGGACGTGACCCATGTCGCCTTCGCCGGTCTCGAGAAGTTCGACGGACAACGGGATCGCCGACTGACGATCGCCGAAATGGCCCAGATCGCGGGCCGCGCGGGACGGCACCAGCGTGACGGTACGTTTGGAACGCTCGGGCTCTCCGAGGAGGGCGCCGGTCTCACCGACGAGGAAATCACCGCGATCGAGGAGCACCGGTTCCGCCCGCTCGACTGGGTCTATTGGCGCAATGCGGACCTCGATTTCACCGACACCGGATCGCTGATCGCGAGCCTCGAGGAGAAGCCCGACGACCCCGTCCTTCGGCCTGCCCCCGAGGCGATCGACCTCGCAGTGCTGAAGATCATCGCCGAAGACCCTGCAATCGCGGCCAAGAGAGGAGCGCAGACGAGGCGGCTCTGGGCCGTCTGCGGCCTCCCCGATTTCCGGAAGGTCGGACCGATGCACCACAGCCGGATGGTGAGACGGCTCTTCAGCTACATCGGTGAAGGCGGTCACGTCCCCCACGAATGGTTTGCCGCCGAAGTCTCGCGCCTCGACAACATGAGCGGGGATATCGAGGCGCTCGCCGACCGGCTCGCCGGCATTAGAAGCTGGGCCTATATCGCCCACCGCTCGGACTGGCTGAAGGAACCCCAGAAGTGGGCGGAGCGGACCCGGGAAGTCGAGGCACGGCTTTCCGACGCGCTCCACGAGCG
>DASZYL010000239.1:0-3166 GCA_035545385.1 Sphingomicrobium sp.
GTCGATCGAATCGCGATCGCCGCCGACGCTCTGGAGGACGACGAACTCGTCGCCGCCGAGACGTCCGACGAAATGACCGCGCGCCGCGTGGCGGAGCCGCTGGGCGGCCTCCACCAGGAGAGAATCCCCCGCGGGATGGCCGAGCGTGTCGTTGATGACCTTGAACTGGTCGAGGTCGAGGCAATGGAGCGCGAACAGTCCGCCATTGCCTTCCGCCGAGCGGAACAGCTGCTCGAGCTGCTGGTGGAACATGGTGCGGTTGGGAAGGCCGGTGAGCACGTCATTGAAGGCGAGCTGCGTGATCCGCTGCTCGCGCTCGGCGATCTTTCCAACCATCTCGTTGAAGCTCGACGCCAGCCTCGCAAGCTCGTCGCTGCCGCGCACCCTCACCTGGACATGCTCGCCGGTGGCGAGGCGGCCGGCAGCCTCGTCGAGGCGGGCGAGCGGCTGGGTGATCCGTCCCGCCGCACGCCAGGTCCCAAGTCCCATGAGGACGAGGCCGAGCAGCGTCATGACCCCAAGCGCCCATTGCAGCTTGCGCGCGTCGGCAAGCGCCTCGGCCTTGGGATAGGCAAGAAGGAGGATCGCCTGCTGGCGGTCCGAAAAGGCCGCCAGCGGCTTTGCAAGGACGATCGAGGTCTCGCCGGCGACCCGCATTTCGAACGCCGCCCCGGTGCGCACGTGGCTTTCGGCGAGCGAGGCCGTGGTTGCGCTGAGAAGCGACATGCTGCCCGCCGCCTCGGACCAGTGGCCGTCGCTCCTCGCAAGGACGGCCGCGTGAAGCGGAATTGCCGAGAGGCGTTCGAGCGAGCGCATCTCGCGAGGGTCGAGGTCGGCGGCGAACACAACCCAGCCGATCAGCGTCGGAGCCATGATCGGAGCGGCGACCAGCTGCTGCGGCCGGCCCCTCAGCACCGAGACCCCGGTGAGGCGGCCTTCGTCGAGCGGTTCCCACAACCTCGAGGTCTCGGTTGCGGGGATCTTCGGGTCGATCGCCGTCACCTTTCCATCCGCAGTGACGATGAAGCCATTTTCAACCTTGAGCCTCTGGGCGGCATTGCGAAGCGCCGACTGCATCGTCGCCTCATCGCCGGTCGCGACCGCCGCACGGAACCCGAAATCCCTCGCAAGGAGCTGCGCCGCGTTCTGGAGCTCGCGCGAGCGCTGCTGCCAGAGGCGATCGTAGACCGCGCCCGAAGACTGGAGCTGTCCCTCGACCTCGCGCGAAGCAGCCCCCGCGATGAAGGTCGAGAGCGTTGCCGACACTCCCAGCATCGCGGCGGCGAAAAGCAGCGCGAACTGAACCGTGAGGCGGGTACTCAGCGACCTGAACGGGCGCATCAATAATCCATCGGCATCGAGGGCGGCGGACGGCGCAGGCGGATGGAGAAGCTGGCGCTGTGCTGGCCCGCGGAAACCTTCTGCTCGACCACGCCGCCGGGAGCTCGAAGATAAGGATGCCAGACGGTCAGTCGCCCGGCGGCGCTGGGTGCGTCACTGAAGCTCGCAAGGCCCCTCTCGTTCGTCCGCGCGGTCCAGGCGCTGTCCGCGACGAAGACGAAGGCGCTCATCTGGTCGTGGATGTTGCATCCCAAGGCAACGACGCCGGCCTTGTCGAAACGGACGGTTCGCGACTGGTCCTTGGCGAAGAGCTTCAGCTCGAACCTCTTGGCTGGCGAGAAGGAATAGACGTGGTGCTTGGTGTTATCGAAGTTCGGGAAGGAGATGTCCGAGCCTTCGGGAACGATGGTGAGGAACGGGTGGAACTGGAGATTCTTCTGCGAGACCACGTAGCGGCCGCCGGGCCCCGGCGCGCGCGCTCCCGCCGACGGGTAAAAGGCGACGACCGCGTCGCGAACCGCCCGCCCGGCCGGGTCGACGACCCTGACGGTGAGCGCCGCCGATGCAGCGGACGCTGCAAGGGCGACCCCTGAAGCGAATAGCAAGAGTCCACGCACCATGGGGTGAGGTTAAGCCCGGAACGGTAAACTTCCCCCACATGAGAGATGGTTACCAGTGCATTCGCAACTCGGCCTGGATCTGGGTCTGTGCCTGGCGGGGGTCGAGTGCGACATCCTCGCGATCCTCGCGCCGGCTCGAGACGTGGATGAGCTCGAGCAGCGCCGTCACATGCTCCCATTCGTGCTTTGCCGAGATCATCGCGGACCAGCCCGTTTCATCATAATCCTCGCCGACGAGGCTGCCCTCGTTGCGGGTATCGAATGCTTCGCCGCGAACCGCGACCAGCAACGGTCCCACGGGCCTCGTCGCAAGGAGGAATGCGGAGCGGAAGCGATTGTCGACCCAGCGGGCCCCGCCGTTCGAGTAACCCATCCGGGTCCGGCCCGAAAGCGCCTGCGCCCTGAGCTCGGCGCCCCTCCCGAGGTTCGCGGCGAGGCCGACATTGTCGAACCTCGTTCGCCAGCCCCACTCGGACTCGTCATTCGCTTCCTGGGGATTGGCCCGGTTGTCATAATGGAAGAGCTCGAAACGAACGGGTGCCGGCGGCTGCCAGGCGAGCTTGGCATAATAGCCGGGGCGGCTCGCGAAGCCGTGATGGAGATCGATGAGCGGGTGAGTGAAGGGAGCCTGTATTCCTCCCATCGGTCCGTCCATCGGAGGGAGCGGCCAGCTGTTGAACGCCAGCGTCGCCCGGTCGTGAAGCGCCCAACCGCGGAAGGTCAGCAGAGTGCCCGAGGTGTCGTTTGCAGCGAAGATGGCGGCCGTCGCCCGGAGCCTCTGCCCGCGAGGCGCCAGGGCGATCGTCGCTTCCAGGGCCAGCGGGCGAACCTCCTCCCCGATCCAGCTGTTGATTGCAGATGGAGTGATCGAATCCGCGACATGCCAGTCCGCGCCTTCATGCTCGAGGCTCACGGGCGGCCACATGAGGCCTCCGCGAGCGGTCAGCGAAGTGCCGCTCTCGCTCCGCATCGAGCGAAATTCGAGGAACGCCTGCCTGATGCCGGCATCGGTGTGCTGACCGCCCTCGACCGATCCGACGACGGTGGCGCCCAGGGACCAGGTGAACTGCGGCTTCCAGACGAGGCTCGCGTTGCCGAGCTGCGGCTCGAGATGGAAATCGCCATCGCTTCCTGAACGGAGCTTCCCGAAGCCGCCATCGATCCACGACTTCTCGCCGCCGACCGCGACAAAGCGCATGTCTCCG
>DASZYL010000240.1:0-18897 GCA_035545385.1 Sphingomicrobium sp.
GTTGATCGTTAAACGTCTGAAGGTATACTAGAATTATACAAAAGTCTCCGAACGGAACAGTTCGGAGGAGGGTTCGGCGCCCTTGATGGGGCTTGTTGGAGCGGGCTGAAGCTCACCAGTTTCGTATGGACGTCTCGGTCATCATCCCGACATTCAACCGGCCAGGTCTCCTCAAGGAGACGCTCGACCGAGTCCTTGAACAAACGCTGGCGCCAAGGGAGATCATCGTCGTCGACAACGGCACGAGCGATGACAGCCGCTCGATGATCGAAGCGAATTTCGGAAGCTCGGTCTGCGTCCTCAAGGTCCCGCCCGAAGGGGTCCAGGCCGCGCGCAACGCCGGCATCGAGCGAGCCAGTGGCGCGTGGATCGCGACACTAGACGACGATGATGTCTGGTACACCGATTATCTCGAGCGCGTCGCCCCGGCTGCGAACGATGGGCGGGCCGATCTCATCTACTCGAACTTTCGCAAGTTCATCGAGAATGGCGGTTCGGTCGAGCCATACGCCGAAACCCATTTCGACATGGCGCCGACGGGCTATTGGCAGGGGGTGCCGCCCCCGGCGCCTGGAACCGACTGGTCGTTCATCGGGTCATTTCCGGTGGAACGGCTCTTGAAGTTCGTCGCCTTCTATCCCTCGGCGATGATGATCCGGCGCGATCTCGCCATCTCGATCGGCGGCTTCAATCGCGACATCTTCGGGATCAAGTCCGAGGACATGGAATTCACGGTGCGCGCGCTGCTCGCGGGCCAGCTTGCGGTCCTCTGGACTCCGCTCGTCGGCTACCGGATCCATGGATCCAACTCATGCGCCGCGGACTGGCTCAGCCAGGCGATCGGTCGGTGGAAGATCTTCGAATATATCTACGCCCGTGAGGGCTATGGCAGCGAGCCGTTCAGGAAGGCCCTTGGCGAGGACCTGCCGAAGCGTCGTGCGAACATGTTCGACCAGGCATGGCGGCATTCCCGCTTCGAAGCCGCCGACGAGATCAGGCCGCTTCTTTCGGCCGAGGACTGGACCCTCGCCCGGCGGCTGCGGCTCGCGGTCCGAGATGCGCCCCCGCCCGTCCGCTCGGCCGTCATGCATTGCCGCGATCTCCTCTGGGACTTTCGCGCTCGCGGCTGAGTCATGCTGTTCGAGCGGGGGACCCGAGGGCGTCCGCTCAAAGGGCCGCGGATGCTATCGCCCCAATCGGGGAATAGCTGACTTGCATTTCCTTTGAGGCGCGAACGACGATCTCGGCGGTGGCGAACCACCTCACCGTCCTGAACCGCGGAAGGCTGGGGTCTCGAATGAGCTTCCTGAAGGCCGCCATCGCGGAATGGCCGGTCGCAAGGCCCCTCGAATCAAAGGAACGGCAGGCCTCTTCGAGGGCGGCCGCCATGCTCGGGTTCTGCCGCGGGTCACCGCGGTACGTCCTCCGGCCGCGCCGTCGCGCTCTCCATCGGCTCACCCTCGCGGGAAGCGGAAGGCGCCCGAAAACCCACGGGAAGGAAGCGGCGAGAATCTCGTCATAATGGGCCTGGCTCATTCTCTTCGCGAGCGGCTGGGCGAACCAGTGCGCGACCCAGCGACGATCCTCATAGACTCTGACGGGCTTCTGGAAGGACCCGGTGACCGAGGATCGAAAGCGAAGCCTCTGAGCGAAACCAAGATCGAGCAGGTCGAGCTTGGAAAGGCCCGGCCAGGAAGCGCGCAGCGGCTCGTGTGACTTCAGGAATTCTCGAAACATCGCATCGGGACGGACCTCCAGGGGCCCGCGATGCTGCGAATAGAAGGATCGAAGTGCGCTCGAATCTTCTTCGTCCAGCGTTTCCCCTTCGAGGTGCCGCCCGATCGTCGCGTCTCCGAGGTATCCGGAGAGGACCGGAAGGCCTTCGGGAACGCGCTCGGCGAGCTTTCCGAAAACGAGCATGCCGTCGATCGGCGGAATGCCCATTCCGGATTCCAGCCGGTACTTCATCTCGGCGGTGAGCGCCTCGAGGTCCCACTCGAAATCATTGGGATGAATGACCTCGTGCGAGACCCCAGCACTCCTGCACGCGACCCTTGCTCCCTCGACGTCGTCCGAACCGTCAGGACCAAAGGTCAGGCAATGGATGCGCTTTGCCGGAAAACAATGGAGCGCCGCGCCGAGAAGCGCCCGCGAATCCCTGCCTCCGCTCAGCGGTATGACGATCTCGCCGGCCCCCTTCGCAAGATCGGCGACGATCTCGATGAGGAGTGACGCCGGGTTCGCCTGAGGTGCGGGCGAGGTATCGAACAGGTCGTGGAGATACCGCGAGGCGAGCGCCGCGTCCGGCATGAAGCCGAACGACAGATATTCGTGCAGGCGACGGGGTCCGGGTGCTCGAAACGAGCTCCAAGACCACTGATTCAACCGCATACACCCCCCGGTGAGACTCGCCGGCGCACCATGGTGCGCCGGCTCCGACACGCGCCTCTTGTAGGGGCTCGTCACCCTTCCCGTTATTATGGATTTCCAACGAGGCAACGCCTCACCTTGCGAGCTCCCAGGCGACCCAGAAGAATGTCAGTCCGGCGAAGATCGCGCTGAGGACGATCGCGAGTTCAACGATGCTCACCCCAAGGTGCCGTTTGTGGTCGGCCATGAAGGCCTCGATCCTGGGCTTGAGCGCTTCGTCTCCAGTGACGAGGCCGACATCGAGATGCCGCCCTTTCCTCAGGAAGCCGATGACGAGCTCGGTCTCCGCCTCGCTGATATGGGGATAACGTTCAAGAATGCGTGTGACCCGGTCCCTCGCGCCGGGTGCCAGGGGATCAAGCTTCTCAATGGGTTCGGGGATCCAGGCCTGGTCTTCGGACGGGCGCATTGGCCTTGCTCCTCACCCGCGCTCGCCCGGCCCCTGGAAACTCGGAGCTCGAACGGCCGGGGAGGGAGAAATCACAAGCGACTGCGCCTGGATGAGATGCGCCTGCTCTGATCCGGCGGCGGCGAGCGCGTAGGACTGAAGCAGCTGGTTGGCGCCGCTCGCCGCAAAGCCCTGGTGGAGATTGAAGGCCTGAAGGTGGGCCATGACCACCATGTTGCGATAGACGTCGTCGAACTCGCGGGGCGAGGCGACCTGGAGCTGCGCGAGAAGGGTCGCCTGTTCGGGAAGGACCCACGATGGTGATGCGGTGCCGACGGACTGTGCCGCTGAAGCCGCCTGGCTCGCGAGCTGCGAATGATCACTTGCGAGCATCTGCGCGAGCGAACGGACGCCGGGATCTCGCGAACGCTGCAGCGCGATCTGTGCAGCCTGGCTTTCGAACAGGTCGGCGCTTCCCGCCGCCTGGAGATAGGCCCTTGCAGCCGCGTCGGCCGCCGGCGGGTCTGGAGCAGTCGCCATCGCCGGCTCGGGAACGCGCCGGGCGCAGGCCGAAAGCAGGATGACCGCGGCAACCGCTAGCGGGATCGACTTCAACTCCTGGTCTCCTCGCGATGGTGGTGAGAGGGGATCCTCGAAGAAGGTCCGCTCGTAACCAAAAGCGGACCTTCCCCCGAGTGCCCCGCTCGGCTGGCCGGCCCGACAGGGTAAAGAGCCGGCGTTCGACTTTGGTAGCGAGTGCGCCGGGGCTCAGTTACCACGGCTTTCCCACGCGATTCCCGGAGAGACGAGCTGCTTCAGCAGTCGGCGGAACAATCCTCGACCGGTCGAGGGTCGGGCTCGGCGTGGCCGTCCCCGCCACCGCTTGCGCCGGACCGTGCGGCACTCACCTTGCCGTCATTGACTTTCTCCGACCTGGCACAGGCGGAAACGAGGACGAGGGCAAGGACAAGGGGGATTAGTCGACGACGCGGCATGCTCCGAGATCCAGGACGCTATTGGTGACGAAAACAGCGGAATCGCCATCGATGATCAGCGTTGCATCGTGCGTCGCATATCGATCTCCGATGGACGAGGCGCGGCGCGGAAGATCGAACCTTCGGCCCGCATAATGGACCTCCGCACGGTCCTTGCGCCGTTCGACCTTGAACGTCTGGCCGCGCTTGCACTGGTACGTCGAGTGGCCCTGGGACTGGGTCGCCTCCGCTCCGGAGCAGGCGGCAAGTGCCACCAGGGCGATCGTTGCGCCGAGCCTGCTCACGCTGCGAGGAGCCACAGGAGAAGGGTTCCGACGAGGATGACCGAGGAGGCGGCGCCAGCGAGGGCCAGCGACAGCGGGTCGACATCGAAGCGCGACGAGCTCGCTGGCGAAATGACGCGATTCCTCAATGATTGTGACAGGCGCGACTTCGCACGCGAGCGGATTCGGGAGTCTCGAAGCGCTGGAGAATCGTTGGTCTTCGCGCCTGTCATGGCGCGGGCTTAACGGCCCGGTGGAAGGCGCCGTTACCACGGAATTTCAACACCGCGAGCTATGCGGCGACGGAGCCTTTCCTAGACCGCGAGGCGGTACCCCACGCCCGGCTCCGACAGGATCATCCGTGGCTCGGACGGGTCTTCCTCGAGCTTCTGGCGAATAAGGGCGATGTAACCCCTCAGATATTGCTGGTCGATCGCGGGAGTCTCCCACCCGGCGATCAGGAGCTGGCGGTGGGTGACCACCTGGCCCGCGTGCTCGATGAGGGCCTTGAGAAGCTCGAATTCCTTGGGTGAGAACTTTACCGGGTGACCTTCGAGCAGGACCTCCCTCGTTTTCGTATCGAGTTCGAGCGAACCCGCGACGTAGCGGGGGGAGGTTGTCCGCTCGGAGCGAAGCCTCCGTTCCGCGGCGCGGATCCGGGCCCTCAGGACATCCATGTTGAACGGCTTGTCGACATAATCGTCAGCGCCGGCATCGAGCGCCGCGACCTTCTCGCTCTCCTGGTGGCGCGCGGAAAGGACGATGACGGCCGCGCGCTCGCTCGCTCTCAACGAGGGGATGATTTCCTTCCCGTCGGCATCGGGAAGGCCAAGGTCCAAAAGCACGATGTCGATGGCCTCACGTGCCGCGCAGGCGAGCGCCTCTGCGGCGCTGCGGGCCTGGCTGACCGTCCATCCATCCGCGCGCAGAACCGGCGCGAGAGCCAGCTGGATCGCGGGTTCGTCATCAATGAGGAGCAGCCTCTTCGTCATTGCTTCGCCAGAGGCAATTCGATCCTGATCCGGGCGCCCGTCAAGGGCGCCGACGCTCGCATCGCGCAGATCGTTCCACCGATGCGCTCGGTGAACCCGCGAGCGATCGAAAGCCCGAGGCCCGACCCGCGTCCCTGGCGGCTGTCGCTCTGCCCCTGGAAGAAGCGATCGAACACGCGCGAGCGGTCCTTCTCGGCGATGCCCTTTCCATTATCCTCGATGGACACCGACAGGGTCCCGTCGATGATCCGCGCCGAAAGTTTGACGGTGGTCCCGGCATCGGTGTGAACGGCCGCATTGTCGAGCACGTTGATGTAGACCTGCTCGAGCAGGGCCTCGTCGGCGCGAACGATGGCGGAACGCGCCTCGAAATCCTTGATGAAATGATGGTCGGAATGGGACTTGCGCATCCTTGCGAGCGCCGATCCCAGGACCTCGACCGCATCGACGAGCGGCATCTGCTTGACGTCGAGGCCGCCTTCGATCCGGCCGATGTTGAGAAGGTTCGTCGTCAGCCGGTCGAGGCGGTCGCATTGCTCCTGGATCGTCCGAAGAAGCTCGTCGTGGGTCACCCGGTCGAGTTCCTGGCCGACCTTCGAAAGACTGCTCGCCGCCGCGGATATTGCTGCAAGGGGGGTTCGAAGATCGTGCGAGACCGAGGACAGCAACGCCGTCTTGAACGTCTCGGACCGGCGTACGGCGTCTGCCTCGCTCAGTTCCGCGGCGAGCAGCGAGCGCTGGACCGCAAGGGCGAGCAGCGGGAGGAAGCTCCTGATCTCGGCCGGAGCGCCCGGATCATGGGCCTCGACCACGACGACGCCGATCCTGCGCTCGGCACTGGCGAGAATGAACCCGACCTCGTCGGCCGAGCGGAGCTCGGGGAGGCGACTGTTCCATACCTCTTCGGCGAGTGACGAGCGCCCCGAGCTTAGCGAGGCGGAGGTGAGCGAGCCACCGGTATCGACAAAGAGCTGAAGCGACCGGATTGAACCGAGATGTTGTTCGGCGACCATCTCGATCTGATCGAGGGTGACCGCCTGTTGAAGTGCCTCGCTGAACGCCAGGAGCTGCGCAACGAGGAGGCTGGATCGCTCGGCAGCGACCGCCCGGTCGCGAAGGCGCCCCGCGATGACGCCCGAGGCGATCGCGCTGAAGTTGAGAGCGAGGATTGGAACGAGGTCGTCTGACGACGGCAGTGTGAAAGTCAGGATCGGCTCGGTCAGGAGGAAGTTGTAGCCGAACGAGGCTGCGATCCCGGCGACGACACCGCCACGGACACCGAG
Organism: Sphingomicrobium sp.; assembly: GCA_035545385.1. Taxonomy (GTDB): domain Bacteria; phylum Pseudomonadota; class Alphaproteobacteria; order Sphingomonadales; family Sphingomonadaceae; genus Sphingomicrobium. The sequence goes on from DASZYL010000240.1 coordinate 6,352, forward strand.
AACGGCTCCCGCGATCGTGACGCTGAAAAGCGCAAGAATCGCGGCCGTTATCGGCCGATCGAGGCGGTGGGCAGTAAATGCCAGCGCGAGAACGAGGACTGCTGCACCGGTCCCGAGGATAACGTTCCGAGTGGAGTGGGCGGACTGGGCGCGGCTCGAGCTCCGGGCGTTCGTCATCGGCTCATGGTCGCCAAGCTTTAGCCGCGCATCAAGCGGTACCGGCCTTTTCATGAGAAAGGAGGAGATTTCTGACCCCCCGGGGACATTGGGTTCAAGCGCCCCATGCTCCTCTCGAGCTGGTCCTGGTTATTATGGAATTTCAACATCGGCACATTCCCGGAAAAAGCGGGCCCGAGCGAGTGTCCAGCAATGGCGCAACGCCTCGCCGATATGCCGTTGATCAGCAATGATTTCGTTATTAACAAATCGTTTACAAAAGAGTAACGAATTCTTTACTGTCGATTCGGGGCGAACAGTTAATGGGTCGGGGCGTACTCAAGAACGAGGTTGCGGGGGCACGTGCCGCGGCCATCAGCGCACCAGCCGACGCGATACCCCTGTTTCGTGGGGGCGGCGTCGAGGAGCTCGCGGTTGCCCGCTCGGCTTTTCTTCCCGGCAGCGATGGCACAAAAGCCTTTCGGGAGGTCAGGAACCGTTCCTTCGCGCAGGTGCGGCTGCGCTCTTACGCGACCCTCCTGTTCCTCGATCTCGCTGCGATTGCTGCCGGGTTCGTCATCGCCAACCTGCTCCGCTTCAAGGGCGAGCCGTTCGCAATCACCGGTCTCCAGTATATCGCGACCTTCGCGCCGATGTTCCTCGCGCTCTCATTTACCGGCGGAGCCTATTCGGTCGAGGTCCTCGAGCAGCCTCGCCGGGGCCTTGCCCGGGTCCTCAAGGCCATCGTGCTTGCAACCTTCGCCCTCCTCCTCGGCTTCTTCTACACGAAGACTTCCGGGGAAATGTCGCGCGCGGTCTTCGGGATCGGCGTACTTGTCAGCGCCCTCGTTCTTCTCACGACCCGCTATCTCTACGGCCTCCACCTCGGCAACCGGAACGGGTGGAAGTTCCAGAACGAGATCCTGCTCGTGGACGGCACGGCGGTGCTTCCACCCCCTTCGGGAACCGTGCTCTACGCCGAAAGCGCGGGGCTCACGCCCTACGCCAACGATCCCGAGCTCGCCGACCGGGTCGGACAGCTCCTCGGCGGCTCGGACCGGATCGTCCTTGCCTGCAGCCCCGAGCGGCGTGCGCTCTGGCTGAAGATTCTCAAGGGCGTCGGCGTCGATGTCGAGGTCCTGACGCCCGAGCTCGATCAGCTAGGCGGACTGGGTTTCAGGAAGACCGACAACGGGTCGGCGGTCCTCATCGCGGCCGGGCCGCTCGGGTTCCGGGACCGGATCGTGAAGCGGGCGCTCGACCTCTCGGTCGCCGCCCTGCTCCTCGTCCTCCTCGCGCCAGTCATGCTCCTCGCGGCAGCTGCCATCAAGTTGACGTCCGAGGGACCGGTATTCTTCCGCCAGCAGCGCATCGGTCGCGGCAACCACCCGTTCGAGGTCCTGAAGTTCAGGACGATGCGGGTCGATGCGTGCGATCATCACGGCGCAAGATCCGCTTCGAGGACAGACGATCGGGTGACGACGGTTGGCGCCGTTCTTCGCCACACGAGCATCGACGAACTGCCGCAGCTCCTGAACGTCCTCCAGGGGAACATGAGCATCGTCGGACCAAGGCCGCACGCCGTTGGATCGACCGCGGAGAACGACCTCTTCTGGGACGTCGATGACCGCTATTGGCAGCGCGGGGCCGTCAAGCCCGGAATCACCGGCCTTGCCCAGATCCGTGGGTTCAGAGGCGCGACGGGGACTCGCAAGGATCTCACCGACCGAGTCCAGTCGGACCTCGAATATCTCGCGAACTGGAGCGTCTGGAGGGACTTCGGGATCATCCTTCGAACCATCAAGGTGCTCGTCCACCCGAACGCGTTCTAGTCTGGCCTCACCAGATCGGCGTGTGTCCGCGAAGGAGGAGCGCGATCACGAGCCAGATCGCGAGACTGACGAGAAGCGCAAGGGCCATGCCCTTCACCACTGAGAATCTCTTGCTCTGATCGGTGCGCATCGGAGAATCTCCCCGGCAGCTCGTGCGTGCTTTCTAAAATGTACGCGAATCCGGTCGTGGGAACAGCGTCCCACTTCGGCACAGCGACCCTCTTACACGTCGTTTCGCCCAACTTCATTACGTAAGTTACGGTCATGCGAGTTTGGGCGATCATTCTCCTGCTCTGGGTGGCTCCCGCGCTGCTCCTCAGCGTCGTTCTCGTGCGCGCGAGCCTTCAGAAGCGCTCGGCGCGCGACATCGCCAAGAGACGCCTGCCGCCGGTCGCTCCCAAGTCCCAAAGGCGCGCTCCCGCCGAATGATCAGTGCTCGACGGGCTGGGCCGCGCTCCACCTCGTCTCGGGCAGAATGACATCGGTTCCCAGCATTTCGCCGTCCGACGACTGGCCGAGGGTGAGGCGGTAGCTGCCGGCAGCGATATGCCAGTTGTTCCCGGCAGCCTCGTAAGTCGCAAGGAGCCTCGGATCGATGGTCACCTCGATCGTCCTCGACTGACCCGGTTTCAAGTCGGCCTTGGCGAATGCGCCGAGTCGTCTCGGAGCTTCCCAGCCTGCCTTCTTCCAGTCGAGCGGCGCGACATAGACCTGGGCGACTCCCTTGCCGGCGAGCTTGCCCGTGTTCCTGATCGAGAAGCTCGCCCGGACCGCCTTGCCGTCGGCCTCGGCCGAGACCGCTGAAAGTGCAAAGCTCGTGTAGCTGAGGCCGTGGCCGAACGCGTAGAGCGGACGATATCCCTTGAGGTCGTACCATTTGTAGCCAATGGCAGCGCCTTCATCATAGGTGATGCTTGTCGGCGTCTCGTTGGGAAGCCCGAAGCCCTCGATCACCGGGTGGGCGAGCTGGTCGAGCGAGGCGGGGAAGGTGATCGGGAGGTGCCCCGACGGATTGACCTTGCCGCTGAGCACCCTCGCGATCGCGTTACCGCCACGGATTCCGGGATAGAAGGCCTCGACGATCGCGGGCACGTCTCCCGCCCAGGGCATGAACACCGCGCCCCCGCTTTCGACGACGACGATCGTCCTGGGGTTGGCCCTCGCGACTGCGGAGACGAGCGCGTCCTGGTTGTCCGCGAGCTCGAGGCTTCCGTCATAGCCCTCGCTGTTGTGCTGCGTGACGAAGACGATGGCGACATCCGAGCTCGACGCGAGCGCTGCTGCCGAGGCAGGATCGTTGCCCGCGTCGAACGCGATTCTTGCACGCGGAAGCTCGCTCCTGAGTGCGGCCAGTGGCGGCGAGGGGAGGAACGTGTGCTCCTTGATCATGATCGCGCCCCCCACCGGGGTGACATCGGACGAGCCGCCGCCCGCGATCACGCCCCGGTCCGCATTGCCGCCGATCACCGCGAGTGACTTCACCCCGCGAAGCGGCAGGAGATCGCCGTCGTTCTTCAGAAGCACGATCGACTGCTCGGCGGCGTTCTGCGAGATGTGCGCGTTCGCTTCATAGTCGATCGGCCGGGGCTTTACCGGATCGTCGACCGCGCCCTTTGCGAACAGCGCCCAGAGGATCCTTCTCGCCATGTCGTCGATCCGCCGCATTGGGATCGCGCCCGACTCGATTGCCGCCTTCATGACGCTTGGAGCGAACCAGGGCTTGTCGCCCGCGCAGCAGAAGCCGGTGAACTCGTCGAGGCCGTCATTGGCAGCATCGGCGGTCGAATGGACGGCTCCCCAGTCGCTCATCACAAAGCCCTTGAAGCCCCAGTCGGCCTTCAGGACCTTGTTCAGAAGATAGTCGTTCTCGCACCCCCAGCGCCCGTTGATGAGATTGTAGGAGCACATGACGGAGCCTGGTTTTCCCTTCTCCATCGCGATCTCGAAGGCGAGGAGGTCGGATTGGCGCATCGCCTCGGCGGAAATGGTCACGTCGAGCGAGGTACGCTCGCTCTCCTGGTCGTTCAGGGCATAATGCTTGATCGTCGAGACGATCCGGTTCGACTGGATGCCGTCGATGAGCGCTCCTGCCATCGAGCCGGCGAGGAGCGGGTCCTCGCCGGTATATTCGAAGTTCCTGCCGTTCCTCGGCTCGCGCGCGAGATTGACGCCGCCCGAGAGCATGGTGTTGTGGCCGGTCGAACGGGCCTCGGCACCGATCATCGCGCCGCCCGCTCTTGCGACCTCGGGGTCAAAGCTCGCGGCCGTGGCGAGGCTCGAGGGCAGGGCGGTGCTTGGGATGAGGCTGTTCCTGACCCCGATCGACGCATCGGTCTGGGTCTGGTCGGGAATGCCGAGGCGCGGAATGCCGGGAACGAAGCCCGCTGAGCCCTTGACCGCGTGAGCGACGACATAGCTCTTCATCTCGGGCCGGACGATATCGTCGGGAACCTTCGAGACCTCGGTCACCGCCTGGTCGGAAAAGCCGAAGAGGAGGTCCAGCTTCTCGTCGAGACTCATGGCCTTGAGCGCCGCCCGGGCGCGCTCGTCGGGCGAGAGTGAAGGATTGAGCCACGCCCGGTCCGCGCCGCGCGCCTGCGCCGCGATGGCGCTGCTTGAAAAAAGAATCGCGAGAGACGCGCAAAGCGCCAACTTCCCAGTCATGAACCACTCCCCTCCTCGTGCGCCTCAAGTCGCGCTCTTGCCTGCATCCCACCAGAAATTGACGAGCACGTTGAAGCGCTCGAGCGCCTCGACATGGTGGAACCAGTCGCGCGGAATGAAGATGGCATCACCCGGACCAAGCTCCGCTTCCGAAGCGCTCTCGAGCGCCTTTGCATAGAGAGGGAAGCGTTCGAAGTCGGGCGCGGTCACATGGACCATGCTGATCGGTGCGCCCGCGGGCGTCGGGTCCTTGGGACCCATGTAGAGGAACGGTTCGGCCGAGGGCGGGAAGAGGGTGAAGCGCCGCCGTCCGGCGGCAACGACGGCGACATTCTCGATGGGATCATTGTGGGTCGCGACCTTCGCCGCGTTGCCGATCCAGACGCGGGGAACGACTGATCCTGGAACCAGGGGCATCGGGTGTGTCATCGTGAACCCCGGGAAGAAGCGCTCGGAGTCGAGTGCCTGCGCCGCGATCGCGAACGGCCTGTAGCTGTGCTCCTGCGCCCGGAGACCGGCGAGGACCCCTGCAACATTGCCTTCGCCCCGGATGAAGTTGAACGAATCGACGTCCTTCCCGTAGTGGAACCGTCCTTCCTCCTCGGGATCGGCCCTCAGCACCTTCATGAGGGACTCGTTCGCGTTTCTCTCGAGAAACGCCATGGCCGCGTTCGACCCATCACGCGCGGCAATGACCAGCGGCAAGCCGAGTGCGACACCGCGCAGCACCACCGGCTTTCCGCCGGAGAGGATCCCGGAACGAAATTCCTCCGGGCTGGGAGCGAAGCGCTCGGGAACGGGCGCGACGGCTTCAGTTCGTGATGAACTCATAAGCGTCCCATTCGCCCCTCCGGGCATTGATTCCCTTGGAGCGGAGCGCCTCGATATGAGGTTCGAGGCGCTTCGAGAACTCCGCTTCGTCCCTGGGTCCCTTGGGGCGCCAGGCAATCTCCGCGAGGGCAAGGAGGCGGGGAAAGGTCATGAACTCGAAATAGCGCTCCGTCGCGATGAACTCGGTCCAGACGCAGGCCTCGATCCCGAGGACCTTCCCCGCTTCTTCCTCCGTGAAGCCGTCGGGAACCGGTTCCCAGGCCATCATCTTGGCGATCGATTGCGGGCCGCCCTTATTGCCTTCCCAGGGAGCTCCGGGCTCGCCTTCGCCCTGGTGATAATCGAAATAGAGTTCGTCCGCCGGCGAGATCACGAGTTCGTGGCCGGCCCCGGCCGCCGCTTTCAGGATTTCGGGCCTGTCCCTTCGCCACCACTGGATGATCACGCTTTTCGGCGCCTGGGCCTCGACCTGTTCGTCCCATGCCATCGGCCGCTTGCCGAGGCTCTCGATGATTGAGACGACCTTTCGTCCGAAATAGGCCTGCAGGTCCTGGTTCGTCCTGAGACCCTGCTCGGCCTTCAGCTTCTCGACGTCGGCCATCCCCTTCCACATCTCTTCGCCGACCTCGTCGCCCGCAAAATCGATGTAGGGCGCCGGGAACAGCCGGGCGACCTCCGAGAGGATTCCCCGGATGAATTCATAGGTTGCGGGATTGGCGGGGTCGAAGGCGCTTTTGTCGGGATTGAAGAATTCGGGGTAGGACCGGGCCGCGGCTCCGGCGTGCCCCGGCATCTCGATTTCGGGGATGACCATGATGTGCCGATCGGCGGCATAGGAGATGATCTCGCGCATCTCGGCAGTCGTGAAATACTGGCGTTTCCCGTCGGACAGGGACCCGATTTCGGTGAGCTTGGGATAGGCCGGGATTTCGAGCCGCCAGCCCTCGTAGTCGGTGAGGTGGAGCTTGAGGACGTTGAGCTTGTAGGCGGCCATCTCGTCGATCACCTTCAGAAGCGTCGACTTCCCGAAAAAGTGGCGGCCTTCATCGACGAGGAGCCCGCGCCACCGAAAGCGCGGCGAGTCGTTGATGTCGACCGCAGGAATGGTGGAGCGATCCGGAGTTCCGGCGAGAAGCTGCTTCAGGGTCCGGGTGCCGTAGAAAAGGCCTGAGGGATCCGATGCCTCGATGACGACCTCGCTTCCCGATGCACGGAGGTGATAGCCTTCCGGGCTGGGGATTTTCCTTGCCGGAACGATGGAAAGCCGGACCCTCGATTTGCCCCCGCCGCTCGTCCTCAACCCGAGCTCTCGTGCAACGTAAGAGGCTACCGCCGCGGCCTTCCCGCGGCCTTCGACGATCGTCGCCGGGCCCACGGGAACGCTCCCTTCCTTCCATTCGACTGCAGCCGGCATCGGGATGAGCGCAGGGTGCGCGGCGGCGCTCGCGGCGCCCGCCGGACAAAGGACGAGGAGGATAGACAGGCACCAGGCAAGCGGGACTTGCAAGACTCCGGATGAAAGCGCTTCCATCCCTTCGTGATTAAGGGGCGCCTCTGGCAACTGGCAAGCCGGCATATCGGCCGTTGCGTGGGACAGGAACGCTCGCCAAGCTCGTGCGCGCGATGAAGCGTAACTCCACCATCGACGACGTCGCGAGGGCTGCAGGAGTGGCCCGGGTGACCGTCAGCAGGGTCCTCAATAACGGCGCGAACGTTCGGCCTGAGACGAGGGAACGCGTTCGCCGCGCGATGCAGGAACTCGGCTATTCGGTGAACCAGCAGGCGCGGGCCCTGGCGAGCGGCATGGCGCGCGAGATCATGCTGATCCACGCCCACAGCCCGGAGCTCGAGCCCAACAGCTATTACAACGCCGGGCTCGAGCTCGGGGCACTGAGGGGGTGCTCGGCGCTGGGCTTCGACCTCGTCACACGCGCCGTCGATCCCGAGGAAAAGAACCGCTTCCGGCAGCTTTCCTCGATCCTCGACGGACAAAGGCCCGCAGGGCTCATCCTTTCGCCGCCGCTGTCGGACGACATCGAGTTCATCGAGACCGCGAGGCGGGCGGGAGTCCAGGTGGTGGCGGTATCGGCGGGCGAGCAGGCACGCTCGAGCGTGCTCGCGGTCGGGATCGACGAGCGCTCGGCCGGAAGGCTCGTCGGAGCGCACCTCGCCTCGCTCGGCCATCGACGGATCGGGTTCATTAAGGGGCCCCCGGAGCACCGCGCCGCGGCGCTTCGCTACGATGGCTTCCTCGATGCGCTTCGAGAGGCCGGGATCGACGACGAGCCGTGGACGATGACCGGGGACTTCACGTTCAAGTCGGGGGTGGAAGCTGCCGAGCAACTGCTTCGCGAAAGCGTCCCGGTGACTGCGATCGCCTGCGCCAATGACGACATGGCCGCCGGCGCGATGCTGGCGCTCCACCGCGCGAGGCTCGACATCCCCGAAGCCATATCTGTGACGGGGTTCGACGACACGCCCATGTCCGAAATCGTTTGGCCGCCGCTGACGACGGTCCGGCAGCCGATCAAGGACCTCGCCGAGCGCGCGGTCCACCTTCTCGTCGAGCACCAGTCGAAGGGCGGCGTCCACAACGACCTGTTGCCGTTCGAACTCATCGTGCGTGAATCGACATCGCGGCCGACCGCCCGCGCTTGACACGCCCTCTTCTTTGCATCACCAAAATGGAAGCGCTTCCATCGAGCATGGCGGCGTTGCCTGTCGGGCATCTGCGCGACAGGCTCGGAGAGGGGAGAGAATCTGGTGCCGAATCCTTCGTCGCGCGCACGCCGCGCGTTGCTGCTTGCAGGTGGATGTTGTTCGTCGCTCGTGATGCTGCCTGGAGCGGCATTCGCGCAGGCCACTCCTGACCAGACAAACCCCGAGGCGCAGCAGCCGCCGGCCGAGCAGCAGCCGACGACTCCTGGTGAACCCAATACGACGAAGAAGGAGCCGGAAGGCGCCATCGTCATCACCGGCATCAGGCGGAGCCTCCAGGACTCGATCCAGATCAAGCGCAACTCCGCAAGCGTCGTCGAGGCGGTTTCCGCCGAGGAAATCGGCAAGCTTCCCGACGTCTCGATCGCGGAATCGATCGGGCGCCTTCCCGGCATTGCCGCGCAGCGCGTCGGCGGACGCGCCGAGATCGTCTCGATCCGCGGCTTCTCGCCAGACTTCACGACGGTTCTTCTCAACGGCCGCCAGCAGGCGAGCTCGGGCTTCAACCGCGCGGTCGAGTTCGACCAATATCCTTCCGAGCTCATGGGCTCGGTCGTGGTCTACAAGACGCCCGACGCCGGGATCACCGGAATGGGCCTCGCGGGCACGGTCGACCTTCGGACCATCCGGCCGCTCGAATATGGAAAGCGGGCGATCGCGCTCAACCTTCGCGGCCAGCTGGACGAGGGCGGGGGCCGCAACAAGGACTTCTCCAAGTGGGGCTGGCGCGGGAGCGCGAGCTACATCGACCAGAACGAGGACGGCACGCTCGGCTGGATGATGAGCTATGCGCATCTCGACGCGCCGAGCCACACCGATCACACCAAGAACTGGTTTTACGGCGATTATGGCGACGGGGTTCAGGTGCTCTCCGGCCAGGAAGTCCGGGCGCTGAATTCGGAAGACATCCGCGACGGCATCACCGGGACCGTCGAATGGAAGCCGAGCGACTTCCTCCATTCGGTCCTCGACATGTATTATTCGCGCTTCAGGCAGAAGACCACGACCCGCGGCGCCGAATGGTTCTCTTCCGCCTGGACCGACGACGTCACCTACAGCAACACGAAGACCGAGACGCAGCACGGCGTTCTCTTCCAGACCGCGGACCATGTCACCAACGTCACTCCGCTTCTGAGGTGGGACGACAACAAGCGCACCGACCATCTCTTCTCGACGGGCCTCAACAACGACTTCCGCCTTGCCGAGCACACCCACCTGTTCGCCGACCTCTCCTATTCGTCGAACAAGCGCGACGAGAGCGACACCGAGATCTTCGGCGGTTACGGATGCTGCAGCCGATTGTCGTTCGACGACTTCTCGCAGGGACGCGTTTTCGACAGCTACGATCGCGAGATCCCCGATGACGACTTCCTGAAGGTCAGGAACTTCGGACTCGACTATGCCGATGCGAGCCAGGTCTCGCTCGGCGACCGTTCGGCCTGGGGCGGTTATGGTTCCGAGGGCCACATCAAGTCGCCGCACATCAAGGAGACGCTGGCGTCAGGCGACCTCACGCTCCGCCAGGACCTTGCCGGCACCGGCATCGGCAATTTCCTGAGCAGCGTCGAGGCGGGCCTCGACTATACGCACCGCCACAAGGACAAGACGGTCACCGAGCTCGACCTCTTCCTCAAGAACGACCGCCTCCAGTCGCTCATCGATCCAAGGTTCCTGACCGGCCCGACCTCGATGGGCTTTGCCGGGGACATGAACATCCTTGGAGTGGAGGTCAGCAACCTCGTCAACAACGGCAATTACTACGACATCGTCCAGCTCGAGGACGCCAACCACTTCGACAAATCCTGGGACATCAAGGAAGATATCCTGACCTGGAAGGCCAAGGCCAACATCGATTCCGGGGACCTCCACGGCAATGTCGGAATCCAGGTCGTCACCCAGAAGCAGGATTCGTCGGGCCTCCGGATCAACACCGCGGTGTCGCCGATCCAGCTCATCAATGTCGATGAGGGCGCCAAGTACACGGACGTCCTTCCAAGCCTCAATCTCTACTACGACCTCGACAACCGCAACCGACTTCGGTTCGCGGCGGCGAAGGTCATGGCCCGGCCGCGAATGGACGACATGCGCGCGAACCTCGTTCCGGGTTTCGACGGCTCGGTCTGCGAGAACCGCGGGAACCTTCCGGCCTGCGGGCCGGGCGTCACGGTCAATCCGTGGTCGGCCGAGGGCGGCAATCCGCATCTCGAGCCGTGGCGGGCGAAGCTCGTCGACATCGGCTACGAATGGTACGGCGGCAAGGCGAGCTATTTCTCCGTCCACGGTTTCTACTACTGGCTCGACAATTACATCTACACGCAGCCGCTCGCCGTCGACTTCGCAGGCCTCACCCCGCCGCCGGATCAGCTGCTGAAGCTCGAGCAGAGCTGCAACGGATGTACGGTGAGCACGATCGGAAGCCTCGCCGCGCCTGCAAATGGCCAGGGCGGGTGGCTGCGCGGAGTCGAGGTCAGCGGGGCGTTCGAATTCGGCCGCCTGTCGCATTTCCTCGACGGGTTCGGAGCCACGGGCAGCGTCTCCTATTCCGACTACAAGCTCGACCAGGCCGCGGCCAACGGCGTTGGAAGCGTTCTCCCGGGCTTCTCGAAATGGGTGTACGACGCCACCGGCTATTACGAGAAGAACGGCTTCCAGCTGCGCGCCTCCTATCGCCACCGCTCGGCGTTCAAGGGCGAAGTCGTCGCGCTCTTCTCGAACCTCGGCTTCTCGTTCATCCAGCCGGACAACCAGATGGACGCGCAGATCGGCTACACCTTCCAGCCCGGTTCGAGGCTCGACGGCCTCGGCATCGTGCTCCAGATCAGCAACGTCCTGAACTCGCCCTATCGGACCTATTTCGACGTGAACGGCGCGCCGGCGCTCGAGACGGTCGAGAAATACGGGCGATCGTGGCTGCTCGGCGCCAGCTATCATTTCTAGCGACTAGGCAGGTTTGGAAAAATGAGAGCGATTGACGGCCGTCGCCGGCCGAGAGTGATCCTGTGCCTTGCGGCGACGTTGCTCACCCCGGCGGCAAGCGCTGCCACCAACTGGCCAAGCGCAAGCGTGCCGGCAACGGATCCGGCGCTCGAGGCACGCGCCCGATCGATCGTCGCCGGGATGACGCTGGAGCAGAAGGTCGGGCAGATGACCCAGGCCGACATCCGCTCGATCACCCCGGATGACGTCCGGCACTATTATATCGGCTCGATCCTCAACGGCGGCGGTGCCTGGCCGGCCATGAACATGCATTCGAGCGTCGAGGACTGGGTGAAGCTATCCGACGCATTCTACCGGGCGAGCATGTCGACCGACATGAAGGTGAAGGTGCCGGTCATCTGGGGGACCGACGCCGTCCACGGGCACAACAATGTCTACGGAGCGACGCTCTTCCCGCACAATATCGGGCTCGGCGCCGCCCACGATCCCAAGCTCCTCGAGCGTATCGGGGAAGCGACCGCCGCGCAGGTTCGAGCGACGGGGATCACCTGGGCATTCGCCCCGACGCTCGCGGTCGTCCAGAACCCGCGATGGGGCCGGACCTACGAGAGCTACAGCTCGGATCCGGCGCTCGTGAAATCCTATGCCGAGGCGATGGTCAGCGGCCTCCAGGGCAAGCTCGGCTCCCCGACCTCGGTCGTGGCGACGGCGAAGCACTATCTTGGGGACGGCGGGACCTGGCACGGCAAGGACCAGGGCGAAACGCGCACCAGCGAAGCCGATCTCTACGCCACCCACGCCGCAGGATATTATGGAGCCCTCAAGGCAAACGTCCGGACGGTGATGGTGAGCTATTCGAGCTTCACCGACACGGCCTCGGGCAAGAGCTGGGGCAAGATGCACGGCAACTCCTACCTCGTCGGCGACGTCCTCAAGAAGCGCATGGGATTCAACGGCCTGGTCGTCAGCGACTGGAACGGAGTCGAGCAGGTGCCCGGCTGCACCAAGTCGCACTGCCCCCAGGCGATCAACGCCGGGATCGACATGGTGATGGTCCCGGATGACTGGAAGCAGTTCATTTCATCGACGATCGCGGACGTTCGCGCGGGCCGGATCAAGATGAGCCGGATCGACGATGCAGCGACGAGGATCATCCGGGTGAAGCTCGAGACCGGCCTGTTCGATTCGTCGCCCGCGACCGGTCCGCACCCCGACTCGTCGGTCCTTCATTCGCCCGAGGTTCGCGATCTCGCGCGCCAGGCCGTTCGCGAGTCGCTCGTGCTCCTCAAGAACGAGCGCGGAGCGCTCCCGCTTCGCCCGGACGCGAAGGTCCTCGTCGTCGGAAAGGGCGCCGACAGCCTGCCGATGCAGGCGGGCGGCTGGTCGCTCACCTGGCAGGGCGACAATA
>DASZYL010000241.1:0-11234 GCA_035545385.1 Sphingomicrobium sp.
GAGCTAAGAGCTCAGCGTCTTCACGACGGCCCTGTGCCAGCCGGCGATCAGGCGCTCGCGATCATTCGCCGACATCGAGGGTTCAAAGCGGTCGCGAAGCTTCCAGGTGCCCGCGAGCGCGTCGAGATCCTCCCACACCCCCGTCGCCAGCCCTGCGAGAAATGCAGCCCCAAGAGCGGTCGTCTCAAGGTTGAGCGGACGCTCTACCGGAACGTCGAGGATGTCCGCGAGGAACTGGCAGAGCCATGAGTTCGCGGCCATTCCGCCATCGATCCTGATCGCCGTCGCGCCTCCGGCGCCGTCGCCCGCCCTCGCGTCCATGAGGTCGAAAGTCTGGTAGGCGACCGCCTCGAGCGCCGCCCGGGCAAGGTGCGCGGCGCTCGCGTCGAGGGTCAGCCCGAAGATCGAGCCCCTGGCATCGGGCTCCCAATAGGGAGCGCCCAATCCCACGAACGCTGGGACCATGTAGACCCCGTGGCTGTCGGGCACGCGCGTTGCGAGGCTGTCGGTTTCCGCGGCATGCGCGATCACTCCAAGACCGTCGCGAAGCCATTTGACCGCGGCGCCCGCAACGAAGATCGAGCCTTCGAGCGCGTATGTCGTCCTTCCATCGAGACGATAGGCGGGCGTCGTCAGCAATCGATGGCTCGAGCTCACCATCTCGCCGCCCGTGTTCACGAGCATGAAGCAGCCCGTGCCATAGGTCGACTTGGTCATCCCTTCGCTAAAGCAGGCCTGGCCGAACAGGGCGGCCTGCTGGTCTCCTGCCATTCCGCCGATCGGGACCGGCCGCTCGAAGAGGTCGGGCGCGGTCACCCCGAAGTAATAGCTGTTGTCGTGGACCTGCGGCAGCAGCTCCACCGGGACCCGGAAAAGGCGGCACAATTCCTCGTCCCAGCAGCCGTTTCGAATGTCGAACAGCGAGGTTCGAGCCGCGTTGGTGACGTCGCTCGCATGGACCTTGCCTCCAGTGAGGCGCCACAGGAGGAAGCAATCGATCGTCCCGCACGCAAGTTCGCCGCGGTTCGCCCGTTCGCGAAGCCCCGGCGATTGATCGAGGATCCAGGCGATCTTGGTCGCCGAGAAATAGGGATCGAGAAGAAGCCCGGACTTCTCGCGAACCAGCTCCTCGGCGCCCTCGGCCTTGAGCTTCGCGCATTGCTCGGCCGTCCGCCGGTCCTGCCAGACGATCGCCCGGTGAAGCGCCTCGCCTGTCGAGCGATCCCACAGGACGATCGTCTCGCGCTGGTTGGTGATCCCGATTGAAGCCAGAAGTTGAGGCTCGAGGCCGGCGAGGGCTTCGCGCGCAACCTCAAGCGTATCTCGCCAGATATCCTCCGGATCATGCTCCACCGACCCGAGCGCGGGATAATGCTGCCTGAGCTCGCGCTGGGCGAGGCGGATCGGCTCGGCCGAGGCATCGAAGAGGATGGCGCGGGTCGAGGTCGTTCCCTGATCGATCGCAAGGACATGGTCGGGCCGAGCCATCGGAATCGACCATAATCACGCGCCGTTCGCGCCGGAAGGGTTCTAAGAGCCCCTTCGCTTCACTAACGGGAGCCCATGCACTTCACGGTCGACGCAAGCCAGGAGGACGAGGGCTTCCGCCTCTCCGTCGCTGCCGAGGGAAAATCCCGGACCTACTCGGTCCCTTCGGCGACGCAGCAGGATTTCTCGGCTTTTTTCCGCGAACTCGCGCAAGACTTCGGGACCAGGATCCCGCACGTCTACTCGGACTCGGTCGAGCATCCCTCCCCGGAGATCCGCTGGAAGCCGCTTCTTACCGAGAATGTCCACCCGCAGATCCTCGTCGGCTACGGCGACCCCGCAGTCCTCAGGACCGACGAGGGATGGTGGCTCGTCGCCACCTCCAACGATGCGCCCGACGCCTTCCCGATCCTCTTTTCCTCGGACCTCGAGCATTGGGAGCCGATCGGCTTCGTCTTCCCCGAGGGCAATGAACCCAGATGGGCCGCGAGGGGCCGCAACGTCGCCGATTTCTGGGCACCCGAGATGGCCCGCGCGGGCGATGAATATTGGACCGTGTACACGGCCCGCCAGGCCAATAACGCGCTCGCGATCGGGCTCGCCCGGGCTCGAACGCCCCGTGGCCCATGGATCGACAATGGCCAGCCCCTCATCACTGGAAAGCCAGTCAACACGACGGGCCTTGGCTATGATGCCTCCCAGCCGCAGATGAGCGGAGGAGTCATCGATTCCGATCTCTTCATGGACCCCGGCGGCGAGCGCTACCTCTTCTGGAAGGACGACACGAACAGCATCTGGCCGCGTCCATTGGCGATGCTCCTTCGCTCCCATCCCGAGCTCGTCGAGCGCCTGTTCGAGAGCGATGCGGACCGGCGGACGGCCGCCTTCGCGTCGGCCATCGTGCCGTGGGCGAACGTCCAGCGGCCGATGGTGCGTTTCTTCGTCATGCAGCCGCTGATCGAAGCGGCGCTCGCCAACTGGACCAAGGTGAGGGCGGCGCTGGTCGATTTCGGTCTTGCGCCCGCGATCCTCGAAGCGATGACGACCCCGATCCGCGGGCAGCGCATATCGAGCGACGGGCGCTCACTCATCGGCGAAGGAAAGATCGTCCTTGCCAATGACCTCGACTGGGAGGGCCATCTCATCGAGGGCCCGTTCGTCACCTACCAGGAGGGGCGCTACTGGCTCTTCTATGCCGGGAATGATTTCTCGACGCCGTCCTACGGGATCGGGGTCGCGGTCTCCGATGATCCCCTGGGGCCCTACACCAAGCAGGGGGAGCCGCTTCTAAGGTCGACGAGAGAATGGCTTGCACCTGGCCATGCGTCGGTGGCTCCCGGCATTGATGGCAAGCCGCAATTGTTCTTCCACGCCTTCCACCCGGGGACGGGGGGCTACAATGCCTTTCGGGCGCTTCTCACGGTCGGCCTCCGCTTCGGCAGCAATCGCGTCGAAGTGATCGAGCTTCCAGGCGTCAGCGCGCCGGCCTGACGCTGCCGCCACCCGAGATCGCCGTCGTCACCTGGGGGTCTCCCCAGTAACGGATCGTACCGCCGCCCTTGACCGCGGCAGTGAGGACATTTGCCGCTCGGAGCTTGATCTCTCCACCTCCATGCACTGCGGCGGTCGCGACATCGGCGGGAAGCTCTGTCGTATCGATCACTCCGCCGCCGCTGACTGCGGCGGTCAGATGCTGGCCTCCAAATCCGGGAGAGGTGATGATCGTCCCTCCGCCCGTGACGGCGAGGACCGGAACGCTCGGGCTCTCGACGAGGATCTTGAGGCGGTAATTGTGCGGGCAATTGTTGTTGCACGCTTCGATCCTCACCCGCCGATCCTTCATCATCCGAATGGACGTATACTGGCTGCTTCCCTCGAGGATCGTCACCTGCTGGACGGGCCCTCGCTTGACGGTGACTTCGCCGCCCCCGACGAGCTCCAAAGCGTTGAAGGGCGAGACGGCGATATTTTCAGAAGCAAGCGCCGGAACGGACGCGGCAAAGGCGAGGGCGAACAGCGGAAGGGTCGTTCGGATCATGGCGGCCTCTCGAATCCAAGGTGCGCTACATCTGTAGCGCTACAATTGCAGCGTGTCCAGCCTTATTGCCGCTTCCGAAGTTCCGGTGCAGGTGGCTGCCCATGATCCGGATCATTGGCAGCTTCGTCAGCCCCTACGTGCGCAAGGTCCTTGCAGCGATGAACCTCAAGGGCATCGCTTACGAGGTCGATCCGATCACGCCCTTCTACGGCAATGACGAGTTCGAGCGCCTCAGTCCGCTCCGCCGAATCCCGGTCCTCGTCGACGGCGATTTCCACACGAGCGATTCGTCGGTGATCTGCGCCTATCTCGAGGAAGCCTATGAAGGGCACCCGCTCCTTCCCAAGGGGCCGAAGGAGCGGGCCCGCGCCCGCTGGTTCGAGGAATTTGCCGACACGAGGCTCGGCGACCTTTTCATCTGGGGCCTCTTCTACCCGAAGGTCGTCCACCCCATCGTCTGGGGAAAGCCCGGCGACCAGGGCCGGATCGAGAAGTCACTCAACGAGGATATCCCGCGTGCGCTCGACTATCTCGAAGGCGAGCTCCCGGCCGATGGCTTCCTCTTCAAGAGGATCGGCATTGCCGACATCTCGATCGCGAGCTTCTTCAGGAACGGCTCCTACGCCGGCTTTGAAACCGATGCGTCGAGATGGCCCCTGACCGCCGCCTTCGTCGAACGGACCTTGAACCATCCCTGCTTCGCCGACCTCCTGAGGTTCGAGGACGTGCAGCGAAGCGCCGAGATCAGGAGCCGCCGCCAGGCGCTGCTCGATGCCGGCGCTCCGCTGACGAGCGAGACGATGGGGCTGAAGGAGCCCCGCCCCGGGCTGATGCGCCTCTAGTGCTGGGACGCGGTCTGGCCCGAGATCCAGTGCTCGAACCTCGTCCTTAGCGAAGGCTTTGAAGGGATGAAGCCGGGTTCGATCGGCCCGGTCTGCTCCTGCGGTTCGTAGATCGTCAGGTTGTCGGGCAGCTTCGGCCGAAGCGTCTCGCGTCCCCTCAGGAGGTCCTCGGCCATCGCCAGCGAGCGGTGAACGTCTTCCGCGGTGAAGGGCTTCATGAGGCAGCCGAGCGCCAGGTCCGGCATCGGGAACCTCGGCGCCTTGCCGCTGACGAAGAGGCAGGGAACCCCGAGGTCGTTGAGGCGCACCGCGACCGAGAAGCCGGTCGTTCCATGAGCGAGGTGAAGGTCGAGAAGCACGAGGTCCGGGTCATGCTCCTCGGCCTGAGCGATCGCCGTATCGGCGTCGTCGGCCATCCCCACCACGCGATAGCGCGGATTGTCCTCGACCAGATATTTGAGCGTGATTGCGAGTTGTGAATCGTCCTCGACGATCAGTATCCTGAGCACCCCACGAGCCCTCCCCGAAGTCGCGGAAATCCTTGCCGGTTTTCCGCGCAATCGATGCTCGCGCGAAATGAATCCCGTGCGAATCCCCCGTGAACGGAATTTACGGCAAGCGGAATCTGGGCTGCGCCGAAACGAAAAAGGCGCTCCGGAACCTGTCCGAAGCGCCTCCTTTGAACTGCTGGAATTAACCGCTTTTATGAAGCGTAGAAGATGTGGGCCCCGATCTGGCGCACCTCGGTGAGGCCATGGCGCCACGACGGAGCGACATAGCTCGCATGGTACCAAAGGACGTTGGACCCGATACTCGGGACGACGTTCGCAACCGCGAGCTCGGCGATCGCCTCGGCCTTGCGCCACGCGTCGCAATTGGTGTCGGCGCGCGGGAAGGTTCCATGACGGACGAACGAGAACTGGGCGGGCTGCTTCACCACCGAGCACCAGTCGGAAGGATAACGGCCCGATGCGGCCCGGTTCATGACGACCCTCGCAACCGCGAGCTGGCCTTCGAGCGATTCCCCGCGAGCTTCGAAATAGACCGCGGTCGCAAGGCAGTTCATCTGCTCGCTGAGGGGAGCGTTCGTCGCGTATTTCTGGACGAGCGCATAGAGCGGCCAGCCGCCCTTGTAGAGCCACGCGGCCTCGGTCGCGATCGAGGGCGCGAGGCTGACGGTGACCGACTGAGCGGGCTGCTGCTGGAAGACCGCGCCCGCAGTATTGGTGACCGCCCGCGTCGTCGCGACCACGGGACGAGCGACCGTCGCAGCGACATTTCCAAGCGGCCTTGCCGACGCGTCGACGTCAAGCGCCTTCACCGCCCCCGAAACATCGAGCTTCGGATAGACGTTCGCCTGAGCGCTCGCGCTCGAACCGATGGCAAACGCAGAAACACCCACGAGCACAGACGCAACGCGCCCGCCGAACAACTTGATCACTTTTTCTTTTGCCCTTGCTGGCGGACTGCCGCTGGAGGCGCTTGGAATGCGCCTTTCGTATTTCCAGCGGGGGATTGCCCGTCTTGCCTCTGGAGCCTTTCCGCGTCTCAATCGCGCGTTTGAAGGCTCACTCGCTCTCAATTGCTGGAGATGGGGTAAGGGAATATTTCCGGGCGTCCAACCAATGTTCGTTGAATCGTTGGACTCGTACGATGGAATCCGGAACTCTTTCAGATTGTTCAGTTTTCTCGAGTTTTTTGAGTTTAAGCGGCTCCGTCCACCGCTGCTTCCGCTCGGCTCGTCTGCGCTGTAACGACCCCTGTCGCAAATGGAGACATGTTCGATGGCCTACTGGCTGATGAAATCGGAGCCCGAAAGCTACAGCTGGTCGGATCTCGTGGCCGACGGCGGCACCGAATGGGACGGGGTGCGCAACAATGCCGCGAGGCTGCACTTGAAGGCCATGAAGAAGGGCGATCAAGCCTTCTTCTACCACAGCATGTCCGACAAGGCGGTCGTCGGGATCATGCGGATTGTGCGCGAAGCCGCGCCCGACCCCAAGGACAAGGAGTGGGTCTCGGTGAGGGTCGAGCCGGTAAGGCCGCTCCGTCCCGTCACCCTCGCCCAGATCAAGGCCGAGCCGAGGCTCGCCAGGATGGAGCTCATCCGCCAGTCGCGGCTCTCGGTCGCCCCGGTACGCGACGAGGAATGGAAGGTCGTGCTAGAACTGGCAGGCGAATGATCCTTCTCGCGCTCCTCGCTGCGGCCGCCCAGCCGGCCGAGGGCCCAAGGGCCTACATGGAGCGGCTCTACGCCAATTACAGGACTTCGGATTACAGCCCCTTCACTCATCCCGAGCGAGTCTTCGCGCCCCCGCTCCTTCGCGCCATCAAAGAGGATTCAAGGCTTGCGAACGGCGAGGTCGGCTATCTCGACGGCGATCCCGTCTGCCAGTGCCAGGACAGTGCCGGGATCCACCCGACGATCACCAGCGTCACCCAGGAACGGCCTGACAAGGCCGTGGTTCGGGTCTCGATCGGCTGGAATGGCGACAAGGCAAGGCCGGCGACCTTCAAGCTCGTCCGGACGAAGGCCGGCTGGCGGATCGCCGACGTCGGCTCGGCCGACGAACCGAGCCTTCTTCGAGCGCTCGAAACCGCGAACCGAAAGGCGCGCGCGAAGCCCTAGCCGCCGCACCGGCGCTCGCTTCTCCACCGCGAATAGGCGTTGGGCGGCATCTCGCGCATCGCCTCGATGAAACCGACGAGGTTCCAGAGCTCCCGGTCCGACATCGAATTTCGCCACGAGGGCATTCCCGTCATCTTGATCCCGTTCTTCGCGATCCAGAAGATCTGGGGCGCCGTCCACTTGGACGTCGCATCGAGAAGGTAGGGAGGGCTTGGTTCCATGCCCGAGACCCAGCGCTCCCTCGCGATCTGCGGAGCGCCGTGGCAGGCGACGCAATGGGCTTCATAGGCGCAGAAGCCCGCCACCACTTCCTTCGCCGAATAGGCGCTGGGCGCCGAGATCGAGGCCGCGTTCCTCCTTACCGAGTGGATCATCGTATCGTGGGTGATCCACTGGGTGAACGTCGTGTGCGGGTGCGATGCCGCGACATTGTAGATGCCTGACTTCACGAACGCGTAGGCGCCAAGGGGAACGACGAGCGCGATCGCGACCGCCGCCCCGAAGAGCATGTGGTGAAGCTCTTTTCTGTCCACGCCTGCGCCAACGCCGCAGCC
The DNA here is from genome assembly GCA_035545385.1 of Sphingomicrobium sp. Classification (GTDB taxonomy): domain Bacteria; phylum Pseudomonadota; class Alphaproteobacteria; order Sphingomonadales; family Sphingomonadaceae; genus Sphingomicrobium. The sequence goes on from DASZYL010000241.1 coordinate 7,552, forward strand.
GTGGATTCGTTACGCTACCGCTTTATCGGCTCAGGCGGCTTCGAGCTTCCTCGCCTCGCGCTTGCGCTCGTGCGGATCGAGGAAGCGCTTGCGGATCCGGATCGCCTTGGGAGTCACCTCGACGAGCTCGTCGTCCTGGATATAGGCGATCGCCTGCTCGAGGCTCATCCTCTTGGGCGGGGTCAGCCGGATTCCTTCGTCCTTGCCCGACGCCCGGAAGTTGGTGAGCTGCTTCGACTTCAGGGGATTGACCTCGAGGTCCTGCGTCTTCGCATTCTCGCCGATGACCATGCCCTCGTAGAGCATCTCGCCCGGCGACACGAAGAGGATCCCGCGCTCCTCGAGCGCATTGAGGGCATAAGCGACCGCTGCGCCCTGCTCCATCGAGATGAGAACGCCGTTCTGGCGGCCCGCGATCGGTCCCTTGTAGGGGCCGTACTTCTCGAACAAGCGGTTCATGATGCCGGTGCCGCGAGTGTCGGACAGGAACTCGCCGTGATAGCCGATGAGGCCGCGCGAGGGAGCCGAGAAGGTGAGGCGCGTCTTTCCGCCGCCCGAGGGCCTCATGTCGGTCATCTCGGCTTTGCGCATCGCCATCTTGTCGATGACGGTGCCCGAAAACTCGTCGTCGACGTCGATGACGACGGTCTCGTAGGGCTCCTCGCGCCCGCTGGGCCCGTCACGGAATAGCACTCGAGGACGGCTGATCCCGAGCTCGAAGCCCTCGCGCCTCAGCGTCTCGATGAGGACTCCGAGCTGGAGCTCGCCGCGCCCGGCGACTTCATAGGCTTCGCCGCCCGCGGTCTCGGTCACTCGGATCGCGACATTTCCTTCCGCCTCGCGAAGGAGGCGGTCGCGGATGACCCGGCTCTGGACCTTGTCGCCGTCCTTCCCGGCGAACGGGCTGTCGTTGACCGAGAAGGTCATGCTGAGCGTCGGCGGGTCGATCTCGCGCGCGTGAAGCGGCTCGGTGATCTCGCTCGTTCCGATCGTGTTCGAAACCGTCGCCTTGATGAGCCCGGCGATCGCGATGATGTCGCCCGCCTCGGCTTTATCGACGGGCACGCGCTCGAGCCCGCGGAAGGCGAAGAGCTTGGTCGCGCGGCCGTCCTCGACGACGTTGCCGTTGACGTCCATCGAGCGGATGGGATCGTTGACGTTGACCGTCCCGCTCTCGACCCGTCCGGTGAGGATACGCCCGAGGAAGGGATCGCGGTCGAGAAGGGTCGCGAGCATCTTGAACTCGCCCTCGGCATCGAGGCTCGGAGCCGGGACGTGGCCGACGATGGCCTCGAACAGGGGAGTGAGATCGCCTTCGCGGACATCGTCCGTAAGCCCGGCATAGCCCGCCCGGCCGCTCGCATAGAGGGTCGGGAAATCGAGCTGCTCGTCACTGGCTTCGAGGTTGAGGAAGAGCTCGAACACCTCGTCCAGGACCTCGGCCGGCCGAGCATCCGGGCGGTCGATCTTGTTGACGACGACGATCGGTCGAAGGCCGAGCGCGAGCGCCTTTCCAGTGACGAACTTCGTCTGGGGCATGGGCCCTTCGGCGCTGTCGACGAGGAGGATCACCCCATCGACCATGGAGAGGATGCGCTCGACCTCGGCCCCGAAGTCGGCGTGGCCCGGAGTATCGACGATGTTGATCCTGGTCCCGTTCCACTCGACCGAGGTGCACTTGGCGAGAATGGTGATCCCGCGCTCTTTCTCGAGGTCGTTCGAATCCATCGCCCGCTCCTCGACGCGCTGGTTGTCGCGGAAGGTGCCCGACTGGCGGAAGAGCTGGTCGACCAGGGTCGTCTTGCCGTGATCGACGTGCGCGATGATCGCGACGTTACGCAGGTTCATTTTCGATTTTTCCCGGGAATTGTTGCCGGGCCACATAGTGGCTCAATGCTCATGGTGCAATGCAGCATCGAACTGGGCCGATCGCGCTTGTCGTGGCTGGCGAAGTCCCTTCAACGCGCGCCCGGCAAAGAAGGCGCCAGGGGGTTTTAGAAGCCCCGTTCGAGGATCTCGATCGCGCGCTCGACCGCCCTTAGTTCGCTGTGGGCGAGGCGCTCGAGCTTGAGGAGCAGGTTCGAGCTTCCCGCCGTGGGAGCTGCGAGCCGCTCGCGACCGTCGGCAGTGAGGCGAAGCGAAAGGCGCCTCCGGTTGTCGGGATCCTGGGTTCGCTCGACGAGGCCGGCGCGAACCAGCGTGTCGACCGAGCGGCTGACCGCCGGAGCCCCGCGAGCGATCGACTTTGCGACCTGGCCGAGGGTCGCTGGCTCGTTGGAAGCGATTGCCGAGAGAAGTTGCCGCCGGGCTCGGTCGGTGCGTTCGCGGGGACCGTCTGCGACCCACATCTGGGCGACTGCCGCGAAGCGGGCCGCAATCGCCTGCGGTGTCGATCCCCCAATCACGCTTGCAGCCTAGCAAACATTTTTACCGGCGCAATGTTGCTCGCCGCACGTGGCGACCCGCTTGCCTAAGTTCGAAATGCGGCCAAGAGAGCAAGGCGATGCCGTCGCGCCCTTCTCTCCCCCGCAACGTCTGGGTGCTCGGCTTCGTCAGCTTCTTCATGGACCTCTCGAGCGAGGTCTACCACGCGCTCCTCCCCGCTTTCATCACGCTCGTCCTCGGGCTCCCGGCAACGGCTCTGGGAGCGATCGACGGCGTTGCCGAGGCGACCGCGAACTTCGCGAAGCTCTTTTCCGGGCGCCTCTCGGACCGGAGCCTCAGGCGAAAGCCCTGGATCATGGCCGGCTATGGCCTCGCCGCCTTGTCGAAGCCCCTCTTCCCCCTCGCGACGAGCGCTCCACTCGTCATGATCGCGCGCTTCGCCGACCGGATCGGGAAAGGCATAAGGGGCTCGCCCCGCGACGCGATGATCGCCGACGAGACCCCGCCCGAGATCCGCGGGCGGGCGTTCGGGCTTCGGCAGGCGCTCGATACTGCAGGAGCGCTCCTCGCGCCGCTCGTGGCCATCGGGCTGATGGCGCTCCTTGCAAGCGACATCCGCGCCGTGTTCTGGATCGCGACCATTCCTGCCTTCGTCTCCTTCCTTCTCGCCGGGCTCGTCCTTCGCGAAGGCGAGCAGCATCTGGGACCAGTCAGGAAGTCGCCCTTCTTTTCAGGGTTCAGGCACCTCGACAAGGAAACGAAGCGCCTCCTCAAGGTCGGCTTTCTCTTCACGCTCGCCCGCTTTTCCGAAGGCTTCCTGATCCTCAAGGGGATCGACATCGGCCTTAGCGAAGCGATGTCGCCATTGACGCTCGCCATCTTCAATCTCGCCTATGTCGCCCTCGCCTACCCGGCGGGGTCCTTGAGCGACCGGGTCAGCCCGCGCCTCATCCTCATGGCGGGAATGGCAGTCCTCATCGCCGGCGATCTCGTCCTTGCAAAGACGAACGGCTTTCCAGGGCTCGTCATCGGGATCACGCTCTGGGGTGCCCACATGGCGCTGACCCAGGGGATCTTCTCGCGGATGATCGCGGACAGCGCGCCCGAGGGCCTCCGGGCAACGAGCTTCGGCGCATTCTATTTCGTGACCGGCCTCGGAGCTCTCCTGGCGAGCCTCGGAGCGGGATGGCTGTGGACCCACCGGGGCGCCGAATCGACCTTCCTCACGAGCGCCGGAGTCGCCGCCGCAGCCCTCGCGATGCTGAGCCTCCTTAACGAGAACAAAGCCGCAAGATCCT
>DASZYL010000242.1:0-1819 GCA_035545385.1 Sphingomicrobium sp.
CGGCCTCGGGAACGTCGAGCGACCGGATCATGGAGATCTCGTTCGTCCACCCTGATCCCAATGTTGCCGCCAAGGTCGCAAACGCCTTTGCCGACCAGGCGATCGAATCCAATTTCGACCGGGCGTACGCCGCCACCGAGAGGTCCCGCCAGTTCCTCCAGGGCCGCCTCGAGGCGACCCGGCGCGACCTCGAGACATCCGAGCGCGCGCTCATCGACTATGCCCGCCCGGCGAAGATCATCAACGTGGTCGCGAACGACCAGCCGACGAGCGGCGACAGCGCCGGCGGAACGCTCGTCGCCTCCAACCTCGTCGCCTTGAACCAGCAGCTTGCCGATGCCCAGAACGCGAGGATCGTCGCCCAGCAACGCTACGCCCAGGCCGCTGCAGCGGGCCGCGCCGCTACCGAATCCGACGCGACCGTCCAGGCGCTCCGCCAGCAGCGGGCGCTCCTCCAGGCTCAATATGAGGATAAGCTCAAGGTCTTCCTTCCGACCTATCCGGAGATGGTGTCCTTAAAGGCGCGCATCGATGAGCTCGACAAGCAGATCGCGACCTCGAGCTCGCAGGCGGCTTCCGCAGTCCAGGGTTCTCTTCGCGCCGACATGATCGCGGCCCAGAACCGCGAGCATGACCTCCAGGCACGGATCAATGCCCTCGAATCCAAGTTCCTCGATTTGAATGACCGGGGCGTCAAATATACGATCCTCAAGCGCAAGGTCGACGCCAACCGGTCGATGTACAACGCGCTTCTCCAGCAGCTCGGAGTCGAGAATTCTTCGGCGACGAGGACGAGCAGCATCGCCGTCATCGACAAGGCGGATCCACCGGCATCGCCCTTCTCGCCCAATTTCCCGCGAACGATGATCCTCGCCCTTCTGGCGGGTTTGGTCCTGGGCTCCGCCGGAGCGTTCGGCGCCGACCGCTTCTACGACCGGATCAATACGCCCGAGGATGCCAAGCTTTTGCAGGTCCCGGTGCTTGGCGTGATCCCGCTCGCGGCAAAGGGCGAGATGCTCGACGAGATGATCGCCGACCCCAAGTCGGCCATCTCGGAGGCCTTCCACTCCGCCCGGGCCGCGCTTCAATATTCAACGGCCGGGGGCACCCCCAAGAGCATCCTCTTCACGAGTTCGCAGCCTGGCGAAGGCAAGACCTCGAGCACGATCGCGATCGCCGCGGACCTCGTCAGCATCGGAAAGCGCATCGTGGTCATCGACGCGGACTTGAGGAAGCCCGCGCTCCACGGCGATTCCCCGGGGTTGAGCGCCGTTCTTGCCGGAAAGGCGAGCATCGGTGATGCGCTGGTCGCGACGGATTCGCCGAGGCTCTGGCTTCTTCCCGCGGGACGCGTCCCTCCCAACCCGGCCACGCTTCTGACCGGCCAGGTCATGGCGAGGCTCATCCAGGCGCTTGGCCAGCAGTTCGACAACGTGATCATCGATGGCCCGCCGGTGATGGGCTTTGCCGACGCGCCGCTGATTGCCGCGGTCACCGAGGCGACGGTGATGGTCGTTGAATCGGGCAAGACCGCGCGCTCGATTGCCGTGAACGCGGTCAATCGCCTCGAGGCGACAGGCGGTGTCACCCTAGGGACGATCCTCAACAAGTACGACCGCAAGGTGAACGGCTTCAGCTACTCGGGCTACGGCTATTATGACTATGATTACAGCGGCGCGAAGCCCAAGCGCGAGCTGATCGCTCCCCCCACAGCTCCCGACGCCGACGAACCGAGGGCGGCCTGAGGAAAGCAAAGGTTCGAGTGAAGGTCATGCGTTCCCGCTCCCTTTCCCCTGCTGAGCCCGTCTCTGGCCAAGGC
>DASZYL010000243.1:0-4113 GCA_035545385.1 Sphingomicrobium sp.
GATCGGCGCCCTCCCCCTCGCTTGACACTCGTGCCCTTCTCTCGATGTTAGCGCTCACAGCAGGGGAATCCATGGCCAAAATCGAGAGCGCCAAGGTCATCGTCACCTCGCCCGGGCGGAATTTCGTGACTCTCGTCATCGAGACCAGCGACGGAGTCCGGGGGCTTGGCGATGCGACATTGAACGGGCGCGAGCTCGCGGTCGCATCCTATCTCGAAGACCATGTGATCCCGTGCCTCATCGGCCGCGACGCGCACCGGATCGAGGACATTTGGCAATTCCTCTACCGCGGCGCCTACTGGCGGCGGGGACCGGTGACGATGTCGGCGATCGGGGCGGTCGACGTCGCGCTCTGGGACGTGAAGGCCAAGGTCGCGGGGCTCCCGCTCTACCAGCTTTTGGGCGGGGCCTCGCGCGAAGCGGTCATGGTCTACGGACACGCCAACGGCAATTCGATCGAGGAGACGCTGGAGCGCGCCCTCGACTACAAGAGCGAGGGTTACAGGGCGATCCGCCTGCAGTCGGGAGTGCCGGGTCTTTCCTCCACCTACGGGGTTTCGAAGGACCGCTATTTCTACGAGCCCGCGGACAATGATCTCCCGAGCGAGAACGCCTGGTCCACCGAGAAATACATGCGCTCCGTCCCCGAGCTGTTCGCGGCGGCGCGCGAAAAGCTCGGGTGGGACGTCCACCTCCTTCACGACGTCCACCACCGCCTCACCCCGATCGAGGCCGCGAGGCTCGGGAAGGACCTCGAGCCCTACCGCCTTTTCTGGCTCGAGGACGCGGTCGTCGCCGACAACCAGGAGAGCTTCCGCCTTGTCAGGAAGCACACGACGACACCGCTTGCCGTCGGCGAAGTCTTCAACAGCATCTGGGACGCCAAGCTCCTCATCGAGGAGCAGCTCATCGACTATATCCGCTCGACCGTGGTCCATGCCGGCGGAATCACGCATTTGAGGCGCATCGCCTCTTTTGCCGACATGCATCATGTCCGGACCGGCTGCCATGGAGCGACCGACCTTTCGCCGGTGACCATGGCTGCAGCGCTTCACTTCGACCTTTGGGTCCCGAACTTCGGAATCCAGGAATATATGCGGCACACGAAGGAGACCGATGCGGTCTTCCCTCATTCCTACAGGTTCGAAAATGGTTCGATGCACCCGGGCGACGCTCCGGGGCTTGGAGTGGAGATCGACGAGGAGCTCGCGGCGCGCTTTCCCTACAAGCGGGCCTATCTCCCGGTGAACCGGCTCGAGGACGGGACGATGTTCAACTGGTGAGCCGAGCCCTTTCCCTTGACCCCGACCGGCTGTTCCCGTCCGAGGCGAGGAGCCTCAGGATCGCAAGGGAGCTTTACGGGACCGTCAGCGAGCTCCCGATCCTCAGCCCCCACGGGCACACCGATCCTTCCTGGTTCGCCACGAACGCGCCCTTCGCGAACGCCGCCGAGCTCCTCGTCATCCCCGACCATTACCTCTTCCGGATGCTCTACAGCCAAGGGGTGCCTCTCGAGCGGCTCGGGATTGAGCGGCTCGACGGCGAAAAGAGCGAGGCCGATCCACGAGCCGCCTGGAAGCTCTTCGCCGACCATTACCATCTCTTCACCGGCACGCCCTCGAGGCTGTGGCTCGACTGGGTGTTCGCCGAGATTTTCCACCTCGATGTCCGCCTCGCAAGCGAGACTGCCGATCTTTATTACGACAGGATCGAACGCGCTCTTGGAGAGCCGGGCTTTCGTCCGCGGGCATTGTTCGAGAGGTTCAACATCGAGGTGCTGGCGACGACCGAGAGCCCGCTCGATCCGCTGGAATCGCATCGCGCGATCCGCCAGTCGGGATGGAAGGGGAGAGTGATCACCTCCTACCGCCCCGATCCGGTCGTCGACCCCGAATATCCTGGCTTTAAAGAGAACCTCGAGAAATTCTCGGAAGCGAGCGGCGAGGACCTCTCGACCTATGCCGGTTACCTCGCCGCGCACCGAAACCGCCGCTCCTTCTTTCGAGAAGCGGGCGCGACCTCGACCGATCACGGTCACCCGACGCCCTTTACCGCCGATCTCGAGAGAGGTGAGGCCGAGGCGCTCTACCTCAAGATCCGCTCCGGGAACTTCTCGAGCCAGGAGGGGGAGCTCTTCCGGGGCCAGATGCTGACCGAAATGGCGGCGATGAGCATGGAGGACGGGATGGTCCTCCAGGTCCATCCCGGGGTCCATCGAAGCCATAACCTTGAAGTTCTGAAGCGGTTCGGGCGCGACAAGGGCGCCGACATCCCCGTCGCCACGGAATATGTGAGGAACTTGAAGCCGCTCCTCGACCGCTTCGGAAACGAGCCCCAGCTCACCATCATCCTCTTCACGCTCGATGAAAGCAGCTATTCGCGTGAGCTCGCGCCGCTCGCTGGCCATTATCCGGCGCTCCGGCTTGGGGCCCCGTGGTGGTTCAACGACAGCCCCGAAGGGCTCCGGCGCTTCCGCGAAGAGGTCACCGAGACAGCAGGCTTTTATAATGGCGCTGGCTTCATCGACGATACGCGCGCTTTCCTCTCGATCCCGGCGCGGCACGACGTCGCCCGCCGGGTCGACTGTTCCTTCCTCGCGCGCCTCGTCGCCGAGCACCGGCTCGATGAAGACGAAGCCCACGAGCTTGCGCGGCTTCTTGCCTATGACCTCGCGAAGGAGGCCTACCGCCTGTGAGCGGCCGGCTTTCAGAAGCGAGCCTTCGCGACGTCCCGCGCGGGGTTGGCCGCCCGGCCTACGACCGCGCGCAACTGAAGCGAGGAGTGGTCCACATCGGCCTCGGGGCCTTCCACCGGGCCCACCAGGCTCCGTTGTTCGATAGGCTCGCCGAGGAGGGAGACCTTCGATGGGGGGTCATCGGAGCATCGCTTCGATCGACGGGCGCACGCGATGCGCTCATTCCCCAGCAGGGCCTCTACAGCCTTTTCGTCGAGGACCAGGAGCGGCACGAAAGGAGCATCATCGGCTCGATCCTCGACGTCATCGCCGCGCGCGAAGAACCGCGGCGCCTCGTCGAAGCGATCGCGGACCCGGAGACTCGCCTCGCGACCGTCACGGTGACCGAGAAGGGCTACAGGATCGATCCCGCCTCGGGGGAACTCGACGAAGAGGACGTAGGAGTTCGCGCCGATCTTGCGAGCCTCGAGGAGCCATCAACGATGGCCGGCTATCTCGCTTCGGGTCTCAAGCTCAGGCGCGAACGCGGCCTTTCGCCAATCGCCATCCTCTCGTGCGACAATATCTCGAAAAACGGGACGAAGCTCCGCGAGGCCGTGACCCGTATCGCGAGAGCGCATGACACGGACCTTGCCCTCTGGATCGAGGACAATTGTCCTTTTCCCAATTCGATGGTCGACCGGATCGTCCCGGCGACGAGCAGGGAGGATATCGAGCGGGCTCGAGCCGAGCTCGGGCTCATCGACCAGGCGAGCGTCAGGACCGAACCCTTCAGCCAGTGGGTGATCGAGCATTTCGAGGGCGAGCGGCCGGAGCTCGAACGCCATGGAGTCCAGTTCACGAGCGATGTCGCTCCCTTCGAGGAAGCGAAGCTTCGCCTTCTCAATGGAGCGCATTCGGCGATGGCCTATCTTGGAGGCCTCGCGGGCATCGACACGGTCGACGCGTTCATTTCGAAGGACTGGGGCGTCAAGTTCGTACGGCGCTTATGGAGCGAGCTCGCGCCGACGCTCCGGGGAAGCGCGGATCTCGATCTCGGCGACTACCAGCAGATGCTTCTCCAGAGGTTCGCCAACCCGGCGCTCGGCCATCGTCTCGACCAGATCGCGGCCGACGGTTCGCAGAAGATCCCGCAGCGCCTCGTTCCTCCTTTCGAGATGCTCCTCGAGCGAAACGAGGAGCCGCGAGCAATCGCGCTGGTCATCGCGGCCTGGATCCGCTGGCAGCTCGGGCGACGGGACAGCGGCGAGATGTTCAAGGTCGATGACCCGCTTGGCCCGGCGACGGCGAAGCTTCTGAAAGGCGCGTCGGACCCCAAGGACCAGCTCCGGTCGATCCTCACGCTTCGGCCCGTTTTCCCGGAACGGATCGCGAGCGATCGAAGGTTTCAAGATCTTCTTGCCGGGCTTCTCAAGAGC
>DASZYL010000244.1:0-5709 GCA_035545385.1 Sphingomicrobium sp.
ATGTCCTGGTCTCCGCCTGGCTCGGCAGAACCGAGGATTCGAGCGGCTGCAGGAGGACGTCGTCGAACGTCAGTCCGAGCGGGATGTCAGCGGCGTCGTTGAGTTGGGCCATATCGGCCCATGACAGGCAAAGTGCGATTCGCCAAGCCTCGCTACGACTTCGCGCGGGCGAGCAATCGCTCTGCCGCCTCGACATGCATTCGCTCGATCATCTCGTCGCCGAACCGCTCCGCGCCGCCCTGGAATGCCTCGACAAGCGCCCGGGCGCGTTCGATCTCGGCTAAAGTCGGAGCAAAGGCCTCGTGGCAGGGCGCGATCTGGTTGGGGTGGACGAGGCTCTTTCCGTCGAACCCCAGCCGGCGCCCCTCGCGGGCTTCCTTCAGGAAGCCGTCGCCGTCCTCGAGATTGTTGAAGACCCCGTCGAAGGCTGCGACGCCGGCGGCTCGAGCGGCAAGCACGATGAGCTGGAGCGAGGCCGAAATCGGTTCGCGGGTCGAATCCAATGGCAGTCGAAGGTCGGCTCTGAGGTCGTTCGTTCCCGCGATCAGCCCCGCAGTCTCGCTCGCGACGTCCCGCGCCGAAAGCACTCCGGACGCGGTTTCGATCATCGCGAGGAGCGGCTTTCCAGCGACGTCGCGAATCCCTCGAAGGACGTGGCCCGAGATTGCCCGGGGAACGACCACGAGGTCGGCCCTCGACCTCGCGACCGAATCGAGGTCGAGCGTGTGCCACTTGGTCCCGACGCCATTCACACGGATCGCGACCGGCATTGGCCAGGAGCTTGCCACGGCGTCGAGTGCAGAGCGGCGCGCCTCGTCCTTGTCCTCGGGTTTCACCGCGTCCTCGAGATCGAGGACGACGAGATCCGCGCCTGCGACGCGCGCCTTTGCAATCGCGCGCGGGTTCGACGCCGGCAGGAACAGGATCGACCGAATGGCGAACAGGTCGATGCCCTTGTCGTTTTTCGCTTCCGCTATGGCCATGACCGTCGCATCATGCCCGCAATGCGGGAGACCGGGGAAGAGAAATGGTGACGATGTTCATGGCCGCCGTTGCGGTCCTTGTCCTTCTTTACGTGATGATGGGCGTCAAGATCGTGCGCCAGGGTTATCGTTACACGATCGAGCATTTCGGCCGGTTCGTCCGCGTTGCCGAGCCTGGCTTCAACTATGTGACGCCATTCTTCTATCGTGTTGGTCGAAGGATCAACATGATGGAGCAGGTTCTCGAGATCCCTGGACAGGAGATCATCACCAAGGACAACGCGATGGTCGCGGTCGATGGAGTGGTCTTCTTCCAGGTCCTCGATGCCGCAAAGGCCGCCTACGAAGTCTATGATCTCTACACCGCCATCACCGCGCTCTCGACGACGAACCTTCGGACCGTCATGGGGTCCATGGACCTTGATGAGACGCTGTCGCGGCGCGACGAGATCAATACCAAGCTACTCTCCGTCGTCGACCAGGCGACCGAGAGCTGGGGGGTCAAGATCACGCGCGTCGAGCTTCGCGACATTCGCCCGCCGCAGGATATCGTGAACGCGATGACGAGGCAGATGAAGGCCGAACGGGAGAAGCGCGCGGTCATCCTCGAGGCCGAGGGCCTTCGCCAGTCGGCGATCCTCAAGGCCGAGGGCGAGAAGCAATCGGCGATCCTCCAGGCCGAGGGCGGCCGCGAAGCAGCCTTCCGCGAAGCCGAGGCGCGCGAGCGCGCAGCCCAGGCCGAAGCTGCGGCGACCAAGGCCGTCAGCGACGCGATTGAATCGGGTAGCGCCCAGGCGATCAATTATTTCGTTGCCCAGAAATATGTCGACGCCGTCACCGAGTTTGCGCGCTCGCCCAATGCAAAGACCATCCTCTTCCCCGTCGAGGCGACCCAGCTCATCGGGACCCTCGGCGGCATCGGCGAGCTCGCCAAGGAAGCGATCGGCCGAAGCAGCGTTGCGCAGGCACCCAAGGCCAAGCCGCCCGCGAGCGTTCCAAAAGCCGGCGAATGAGCGACTTCCATCTCGACGCCGAATGGCTCTGGCTCATCGGGGGAGTGCTGCTTCTGATCGCGGAGCTGATCGCTCCTGGCTATTTCCTCGTCTTCATCGGGGCGGCGGCCATCGCGACCGGCCTTGCGGCGCTGGTTCTTCCACTCAGCCTTCCCATCCAGTTCGCGATCTTCGCGGTGCTTGCGTTTTTCGCTGCGCGGATCGGCGGCCGGCACGCTTACTCGATGCGTTACGACCATTCCCCGGACCCGTTTCTCAATGACCGGGCGAGAAGGCTCCTCGGCCGGGTCGTCGTTGCAACTCAGCCGATCGATGCGAACGGCGGACGAGTGAAGGTCGGCGACAGCGAATGGTCGGCGCGCGGCGGTCCTGCAGCTCCCGGCGAGCGGGTGAGGATCGTCGACTTCGAGGGCAATTGCCTCAAGGTCGAGCCGGAGCACGTTCTCCCGCCGGCCTAGGCTCGCCTGGGCTTTTCGCGCGGCCTTTGGCTTCCTCCTCGCGAATGAAGTCGTGCATCTGCTCTTCGAGAACGAAGAGCGGGACCGAGCCGAGTGCGAGGATCCTGTCGTGGAAGCGACGCTCGTCGAAATCGGGGCCGAGCCTCGTCTCGGCTTCCTTGCGAAGACGAAGGATGGTGAGCTCGCCGATCTTGTAGGCGAGCGCCTGTCCGGGCCAGCTGATGTAGCGATCGACCTCGGTCTCGACCTCGTGGCCGGTCAATGCGGTGTGGCTTGCAAGATAATCGATCGCCTGCTGGCGAGACCAGCCCTGCTGGTGGATGCCGGTGTCGATCACGAGCCTTGCCGCACGCCACATCTCATAGCTCAGCTGGCCGAACTTCTCGTAAGGCGTTCGGTAGATCCCGAGCTCGTTTCCGAGCCACTCGCTATAGAGCCCCCACCCTTCCCCCATCCCCGAGAAATAGAGGTTGCGGCGGAACGCCGGGAGCGCCCGCTGCTCCGAGGAAAGCGCCAGCTGGAAGCTGTGGCCTGGTTCGCACTCGTGAAGGGTGAGCACGGGGATGTTGTAGAGCGGCCGAACCGGAAGATTGTAGGTGTTCATCATGCAATTCTCGAGGCCGCCCCGACCCGAGGTGTAGAAAGGCGCCAGCGAATCCGGCACCGGGATGATCCCGAACCGCTTGCGCGGCAGCAGGCCGAAATGCTGCCCGATCACCTCGTCGACCCGCTTGGCGACATAGGCTGAAACCCCAAGCAGTTCGTCGGGAGTCTTGGCGTAGAATTGGGGGTCGCTTTTCAGGAACTTCAGGAACTCCTCCATCGAGCCCTTGAAGCCGCTTTCGCGCATCGTCTGTTGCATCTCGGAGTCGATCCGGGCGACCTCCTTCAGCCCGAGTTCGTGGATTTGCTCGGGAGTCATGTCGGTGGTCGTGTATTCACGCACCTGCGCACGGTAGAAGGCGTCACCGTCGGGCAGGTCCCGGGCCGCGATCGTCGTTCGGGCGCGGGGCACATATTCATCGCGGATGAAGGCCAGCAATTTCTTGTAGGCCGGCATGACGGATTTTTCGATCGTGGACCGCGCCTCGGCCCGAAGCGCTTCCTGCTCTTTTTGAGGAATGTTTGAAGGGAACTTCTCGAAAGGTTTGTAAAAGCTGCTCTTCTCGGGGTCATCGACGATGAAGGTCGAGATCGAGCTGTCCCGTCCATCGAGCGTTGCCCGGGGAACGCTGAAGCCGCGTTCGAGCCCCGCGCGCATGTTCACGATCTCTTCGTCGAAATAGCGCGGGATCTCGCGCATCCTCGAAAGATAGCGGCGGTAACCGGCTGCGTCGTCGAAGGGCTGCGAGGAATCGAGATAGGTCCAGAAGGAGCTGTCGCTGTTGAAGGGCATCTCCCATGTCCGAAAGCGCGCTTCTGAGAGCGAATTCTCAAGAACGGTTCGGAACACGGCGGAGTTGACCTTCTCATCGGGCGAAAGTCCGGCCGCCGGAATGGAATTCAGCTGCTCGAGGAGTTCCTTCAGATGCGCCGACCGGCGAAGTTGTGAAGCTTCGTCGACGTGAGGGAGGTATCCGGCGCTCTCGACCTCTCCGCGGCTGTTCTCGAAATATCCGGATTCCTTCGAGTCCCAGGCTGCGTAGCCGTTGTAGAGAGAGCGAAGCCTCGCATCGGCGGATGAGTTGGAAGGAAGGCTCACCTTCGGGGCGGCAAGGACCGGGAAGGCCCCCGTGCCGGTCACCAGGAGAACGGCGCTCAATCCGAACAGCAATTTCATGTCTTCAAATCCCTCGCTCGAGAAGCACCGGTTCCTTCGAGGCTGGCGCCGTCCACCCTTTGGCGAACGGGCGAGCCAGTCTGTCGGAATTGCTTTTCGTCCCCCCGTCCAATGACAAGGATTGGCACCCCGTTCGTCAAGGCCAAAGCGCCGCATTTCTCGTTGGGAGTTGCACTTGCCCCTTCTCACCCGCCGCGAAACCATGGCGGCTATCGCCGCCAGTGCCGCAATCTCGGTCCTTCCGGGATGCAAGAGGGCCGTCGCGCCCGAGGCATCGTCGAAGGAGGCGCTTGGGCTCCTCGAGGGCATCGCGGACCATCTCCTGAGGCTCTACCCCGAGGGCGCAACCTCGCTTGGGGTCGATACGGGCGCTTTATCGGGTCTTCGATCCGAGCTCGAAGACCGGTCGGCTGCCGGGCAAAGCCGGATCGCAAGCGTATTGCGCGATGACCTTGCCCGGGCGAAGGCCTTCGACCCTCGCGGCCTCGATCTCCAGATGCGCACCAATTTCGACGTGGTTCGGAGCGCCTACGAGACGGCTCTTGAAGGCTTCTCGCAGCCCTATGGCGACGTTGCCGTCGGGGGCTGGCGCAACACACCCTATGTCGTCATCCAGAACGTCGGCGCCTGGCTCGACGTCCCGCAGCTACTCAACAACGACCAGCCGCTCGAGACGAAAGACGACGCGGAGGCCTATCTTTCCCGCCTCGCGCAATATCCAAAGGCGCTCGATGGCGAGCTCGAACGGCTGCAGGCGGCCCGGGGGCGCGGCCTCGTTCCGCCGAAGTTCCTGATTGAAAAGACGCTTCCGCCGCTCACCATGGCGGCAGGCAACGCCCGCTCAGGGGGCGCCATTGCGGATACGATCGCTCGCAAGGCCAAGGCGAAGGGGATCGCCGGCAACTGGGAAGATCGCGCCCGCCACATCCTCGAGAAGGAGATTGCCCCGGCGCTCGAGCGGCAGGTCGCCGAGCTGAAGGCCCAGAGTGAAAAGGCGACCGATGATGCCGGCATGTGGGCTCGCCCGGATGGCGAAGCTTATTACCGCTGGGCGCTGAAGGCCGGGACGACGACGACTCGCTCGCCCGAAGAAATCCACCAAATGGGAGTTGAGCAGCTCAAGGGGCTTCACTCGAGGATGGATTCGATCCTCAAGCAGATTGGATATGGCTCCGGGAGCGTCGGCGAGCGGATGAAGGCGCTCGCCAAGGATCCAAAATACAAGTTTTCCGACGGCGACCAGGGACGCGCCGAAATCATGGCCTTCATCCAGGACCGGCTGAAGTGGATCAACGCCCAGCTGCCGCGTGCCTTCAACACGCTCGTCCATCCCAACATGGAGGTGAAGAGAATGGCTCCCGAGGAAGAGCCGGGAGCGCCCACCGCTTATGGCGGCGCGGGGTCAATCGACGGCAAGATCCCCGGCCGGTTCTGGATCAACCTCAGGAGCACGGACCTGCATCGCAAGTACGCCC
>DASZYL010000245.1:0-3926 GCA_035545385.1 Sphingomicrobium sp.
CCCCACCCCGGGGTGATCTACGTCCACGGCGGGCCGCAGCGGCAGATGTTCCCGTCGTTCCACTACATGGGATATTATTCGAGCGACTATGCGGTGAACCGCCGCCTCGCCGAGCAGGGCTTCGAAGTGCTCGCGATCAACTATCGTTCCGGCATCGGCTACGGCCGCGCATTCCGCGATGCTCCCGGGCGGGCCTGGCGAAACGCAAGCGAATATCAGGACGTCCTTGCCGCGGGTCGCTGGCTCGCCTCGCAGCCGGGGGTCGATCCGGCGAAGATCGGAATCTGGGGCGGGTCCTATGGCGGGCTACTCACCGGCCAGGCGCTTTCGCGCAACTCCGACCTCTTCAAGGCGGGGGTCGGGATCCACGGAGTCTACGACTGGAGCTGGCCCTCGCCCGTCAAGGGCCATCTTAGCCCAAGCACCTATTTCGGGGTCGACGAGAAGGACCGGGACCAGGCGCGCGCCTCCTCGCCGATGGGCCACCTCGACAGCTGGCGCTCGCCGGTTCTCCTGATCCACGGCGATGAGGACATGAACGTCGACGTCGTCGAGACCGTCGATCTTGCCCAGCGCCTGCGCGAACGGGGTATCGAGGTCCGGGCGCTGATCCTTCCGGGCGAAGCGCACGATTTCATCCGCCACTCGGACTGGGTGAAGGTCTGGCGGGCGACCGATTCCTATCTCCTGGAGAAGCTGCCGCCGAAGTAGCGCTTCAAAAAGGTCTTACTCGAACTCGACGATCACCTGGTCGACGGCGAGGCTGTCGCCGGCCCTTGCCGGGGTTGCCTTGACGGTCGCTGCCTTGGGCGCTCGAAGGATGTTCTCCATCTTCATCGCTTCCATGACCGCGACCGGCTGGCCTGGTTCCACCCTGTCGCCGACCGCGACGTCGAGCTTTGTCAGGAGCCCCGGCATCGGCGCGAGAAGGAGCCGCGAGAGGTCGGGCGCAGGCTTCTCGATCATGTATTTCGAAAGCTCCGCGACGTGCGGATCGAAGACCTGCACCTTGTGAGTGGCGCCGCGGGTCTGGAGCTCGAAGCCACGTCCGGCCCGGCGGACCTGGACGGTGCGCCTGCGCCCATCGACGAGGACCGTCAGCAGGCGCTGCCCGGGAGTCCAGCGCCCGACGATGTCGACGAGTTCGCCGTCGTCGGTCACCGCGAGCGTTCCCCCCTTGTAGGGCTTGATCCTCACCCGGTGAGTGACTCCGCCGTCGACGCGAACGACGCGTTCGCACGGGGTGTAGGGCCGGCCGCCGAGCTGGTCGCTGATCTCGGCCGCGCGCTCGTCCATCGTCACCGCGACCATTCCGGCAATGGCGGTCAAATCCTCGATCAGCTGCGCGCTCGCAGGAGCGCCCTCGAATCCTTCGGGATATTCGTCGGCGATGAACGAGGTCGTGAGCTCGCCTTCCCGAAAGCGCGGGTGCTGCATCAGCGCCGAGAGGAAATCGACATTGTCGCTGATACCGTCGATGACGAACTGGTCGAGCGCGTCGACCTGGGCATCGATCGCCTGCTCACGGGTCGGGGCCCAGGTGACCAGCTTGGCGATCATCGGATCGTAGAACATGCTCACCTCGCCGCCGTCGGCGACTCCGTCATCGACCCGGATGACGAGATCCTCGTCGCGCTTCTGGACAGGAGGCCAGTAGCGCACCAGCCGCCCAGTGCTCGGCAGGAAGCCGCGGTAGGGATCTTCCGCGTAGACGCGGGCCTCAACGCTCCAGCCGTTGATCGCGACATCTTCCTGGCCAAAGCCGAGCTTCTCGCCCGCGGCCACCCGGATCATCTGCTCGACGAGATCGAGGCCGGTGATTTCCTCGGTCACCGGATGCTCGACCTGGAGCCTGGTGTTCATCTCGAGGAAGTAGAAGCTCTCGCCGCTCGGATCCGCGCCGTTGACGATGAGCTCGACCGTCCCTGCGGAATGATATCCGACGGCCCGGGCGAGAGCGACGGCCTGCTCGCCCATCGCCTTTCGCATCTCCGGGGAGACGAACGGCGACGGCGCCTCCTCGACCACCTTCTGGTGGCGCCGCTGGATCGAGCATTCGCGCTCGTTCAGGTAGACGATGTTGCCGTGCTTGTCGCCGAGGACCTGGATCTCGATGTGGCGCGGCTGCTCGATGAACTTCTCGATGAACACGCGGTCGTCGCCGAAGCTCGAAAGGCCCTCGCGCTTCACGCTCTCGAACCCCTCGCGCACGTCCGTCTCGCTCCAGGCGAGGCGCATGCCCTTGCCGCCGCCGCCGGCGGACGCCTTCATCATCACCGGGAAGCCGATGTCGGAGGCGATCTTCACCGCCTCCTTCGTGCTCGCGATATCGCCGAGATAGCCGGGAACGACGTTCACTCCGGCTTTCGCGGCGAGCTTCTTGGATTCGATCTTGTCGCCCATCGCCGCGATTGCCTTGGGCGGCGGGCCGATGAAGGCGATGCCGGCCTTTTCGAGCGCCTTTGCAAAGCTCTCGCGTTCGGAGAGGAAGCCGTAGCCGGGGTGCACCGCCTCCGCGCCCGTCGCCTTGCAGGCGTCGATGATGAGCTCCGCCCTGAGGTACGATTCACTCGCGGGCGAAGGTCCCAGCCGGACCGCCTCGTCCGCCATCTTGACGTGCGGCGCCCGAACGTCGGCATCCGAATAGACCGCGACCGTCTTGATACCCATTCGCTTCGCGGTGCGAATGACTCGGCACGCAATCTCACCGCGATTGGCGATCAGGATCTTCTTGAACATCTACTCTTCTCTCACTCCGCTGCCTCGTCCAGCGGCGGGCGGTTGTGCCCGAGCAGGCGCAGCACTTCATCGGCGGCATCGGCGAGGTTGGTGCCCGGGCCGAAGATCGCCTGGACACCCGCCGCACGAAGCATCGCATAATCCTGCGGTGGAATGACGCCGCCCGCGACCACCTTGATGTCGGCGCGGCCCATCTCCTTCAGGGCTTGGATCATCTCCGGGATCAGCGTTCGGTGACCCGCGGCAAGCGAGCTTGCGCCAACGACGTCGACGTCATTGTCGACCGCCATCTGCGCGGTCTCGCGCGGGGTCTGGAACAGGGGTCCGGCGACAACCTCGAAGCCCAAGTCCGTGAACGCGGACGAGACGAGGTTCGCGCCGCGGTCGTGCCCGTCCTGGCCCATCTTGGCGACCATGATCCTTGGCTTTCGGCCAAGGCGGTCGGCGACCGATCGCGTGCCTTCCTCGGCGAGCTTCCAGCGCCCGTCCTGGCGCGCGGCGCCGTAGATCCCGCGCACCGGCTCGGGCTTCGTTCCGTAGCGGCCGAACGCGCGCTCGAGCGCATCCGAAATCTCTCCCAGGGTGCAGCGCGCGCGTGCCGCTTCGATGCTGAGCGCAAGGAGGTTGTCGTCGCCGCGCGCACCTTGTTCGAGCGCATCGAGCGCCGAGCGGGCCCGGGCCTCGTCGCGCGACGCACGGACGCGCTCGATCTTCGCGATCTGCGAAGAGCGGACCTTGGCATTGTCGACCTCGAGGATATCGACCGGAGCCTCGTTCTCGAGCCGGTAGCGATTGACTCCGACAATCACCGTCTCGCCGGTATCGACCTTCGCAGCGCGCGCGGCAGCCGCTTCCTCGATGCGGTGCTTGGGAAGCCCTTCCGCAACCGCCTTGGTCATCCCGCCATGCGCTTCGACCTCCTGGATCAGCTCCCAGGCTTTCTCCTCGAGCTCACGCGTCAGCTTCTCGACATACCAGCTCCCGCCCAGGGGGTCGGCGACTGCGGTGACTCCGCTCTCCTCGGCGAGGATCAATTGCGTGTTACGCGCGATCCTCGCGCTGAAATCCGTCGGAAGCGCGATCGCCTCGTCGAAGCTGTTGGTGTGAAGCGACTGAGTCCCGCCAAGAACGGCGGCAAGCGCTTCAATCGTGGTCCTGACGATGTTGTTGTAGGGATCCTGCTCGGT
>DASZYL010000246.1:0-10085 GCA_035545385.1 Sphingomicrobium sp.
GACCCCGCTCACGGTCATCACCAATGCGGCGACCGCCCATTCGCCGGATCTCGCCGACACCGTCTGCCGCGAGGCGACCGCAATGCGGCGCCAGGTCGATCATCACCTCGCCCGCGCCCGGGCGATCGGCCGAAGGGCCTCGGCCCAGGCGCGCGCCCGCGTCTGGGACAGCCTCGAAGCCGTCCAGCGCGCGGTCGACCGCCTCTACGAGGGCGTCACCATCGACATCGCTGGCGATCACGGTGCGCAGGTCCGGGTCGAGCGGCAGGACCTCGATGAAATGCTCGGGAACCTCGTCGAGAATGCCGCCAAATATGGCGGGGGCCGGGTGTTCGTCACCGTCGAACCCAAAGGCGAGACGGTCGATATCCTCGTCGAGGACGATGGGCCGGGGATCCCGAAGGAGCTTCGCGCCGAGATGTTCACTCGTGGATCGCGGCTCGATACGACGGGAAAGCCCGGCACCGGGCTTGGCCTTGCGATCGTTCGGGACGTTGCCGAAATCTACGAGGGCCAGGTCTTTCTCGAGGAGAGCGAAGACCTTGGAGGATTGCTCGCAAGGCTCACTCTTCCCGCGGGTTAGTCCATCGCCGCAATCGGCCCATTCGTCGAAAATCCTTGCCAAAAATCAGTCGCTTGCGGCATGGCGCGCGAGATTCTCCGGAGGCATGATTAATCCATGAAATTCAAAATCTTGTCGCTCGCCACCGCGAGCCTGATGGCGATCGCGATCCCCGCTTTCGCGCAGGGCCCAAAGCCCGCTTACGGCGACTGGGGCTACGATTCGTCGGCGATGGACAAGTCGGTGAAGCCCGGCGACGATTTCTGGGAATATGTGAACGGCTCCTGGGACAAGAACACCCCGATCGCCGCTGACCGTGCGTCCGCTGGCCCCTTCGTCTCCTTGTCGGACAAGGCCGAAAAGGACGTCCGGGAGATCGTCGAGCAACTCGCGAGCAACCCTGATGGCGATCATCTCAGCCAGCAGATCGGCGATTATTATTCGAGCTTCGTGGACACGGCGGCGATCGAGGCCGCGGGCACTGCGCCTTTGAAGCCCTATGTCGCCAAGATCAACGCGGCAAAGACCCGCCCGGAGCTGCTGTCGCTCTTCGTGAAGCCCGGCTTTGCAAGTCCCGTCGACGTCGGGATCGCTCCCAATTTCAAGGAGCCGGACGTCTATGCCGTGTTCGCCGGGCAGGCGACGCTCGGAATGCCGAGCCGGGAATATTATCTTGAAGACAATGCCAAGATGAAGGCGCACCGAGCCGCCTATCGCAACTACATCATCACCATCCAGAAGCTCGCCGGCCTTCCCGGCGGCGAAGCCGCTGCCGACCGGATCATTGCCCTCGAGACCGCGCTTTCGAAGGTCCAGTGGCCCGCCGCGGACCGGCGCGACATCGACAAGATCTATAACCCCATGACCCGGGCAAAGCTCAACAAGCTCGCACCGCAGTTCGAATGGGATTCGTCGCTGGCCAAGGCCGGTCTTGGAAAGGCGAAGACGATCGTCGTGACCGAGCCTTCGGCGGTCGCAGGAGCGGGCAAGATCTTCGCCTCAACGCCGGTCTCGACCTGGAAGGAGTGGCTCGCGTTCCGCTTCGTCTCCGACCACGCCAGCGTCCTTCCCAAGGCGTTCGATGACGCCCGCTTCGCTTTCTACTCCAAGGAGCTCGCGGGCGTTCAGGAGCAGCGCGAGCGCTGGAAGCGCGGTGTCGCCGCAGTCAATGGGGCGCTCGGCGAGGGCGTCGGCGAGATCTACGTGAAGAGCCACTTCCCGCCCGAGGCCGAAGCCCAGATGAAGGAGCTGATCGGGAACCTCGAAGGCGCCTATCGGGAGCGGATCACCAACAACCAGTGGATGGACGACGCGACTCGAAAGGCCGCGCTCGAGAAGCTCGCGGCGTTCGAGCCCCGAATCGGCCACCCGGTCAAATATATCGATTATTCCTCGATGAAGGTGGTGAAGGGCGAGCCGCTCGCGAATGCCATGGCGGCCGCCGACTTCGACTGGCAATTGGAGCTGAAGCGCTTCCCGAAGCCGGTCGATCGCACGCTCTGGGGCATGTATCCCCAGACGATCAACGCTTATTACAATCCGCTCGCGAACCAGATCACCTTCCCGGCGGCGATCCTCCAGGCGCCGTTCTTCGATCCCAATGCCGACCCGGCCGCTAACTATGGCGCCATTGGCGCGGTGATCGGCCACGAAATGGGTCACGGCTTCGATAACGAGGGCCGCAAGTTCGATTCCAAGGGGAAGCTTCGCGACTGGTGGAGCGCCGAGGCTGCGAAGTCCTATACGACCCGCACCGACGCGCTCGTTGCCCAATATAGCTCGTTCAAGCCGTTTCCCGACCTCGCGCTCAATGGCAAGCTGACCCTGGGCGAGAACATCGGCGACCTCTCCGGTGTCGAAGCCGCCTATGCCGCGTACAAGAAATACACGGCGCAGCATGGCGAGCCGCCGGTCATCGACGGGCTGACCGGCGACCAGCGTTTCTTCATTGCCTATGCCCAGGCCTGGCAGGAGAAGCAGCGCGAGGATGCCGAGCGCCAGCAGGTCATCACGAACGAGCACAGCCCGGGCAAGTACCGGGTGAACGGCGTCGTTCGGAACGTCGACGCCTGGTACAAGGCGTTCAACGTCCAGCCGGGCGACAAGCTCTACCTGCCGCCGGAGCAGCGGGTCCACATCTGGTAATCGGGCATAGAAGATCTTGGGGGGAGGTTTTTGAAATGAAGCGGCGTCACTTTCTCATGATCGCGGGCGCAAGCCTCGTGATTGCCTCCCCGGCGCTCTCGGCCGACAAGCCGACGTTCGGAACCTGGGGTTACGACGCCTCGGCGATGGACAGAGACGTAAAGCCCGGTGACGACTTCTTCGCTTTTGTGAACGGCTCCTGGGACAAGCGGACGGAGATCGCTTCGGACCGCACCTACGCCGGCATCGATTCGGTTCTCAATGACCAGATCGAAAAGGACGTCCGGGCGATCGTCGAGGACATGGCGAAGGACCCGAGCGCCAATGGCCGCCTCGGCCAGCAGATCGGCGATCTCTACGCGAGCTGGATGGACGAGGCGAAGGTCGAGCAGCTCGGAACCGAGCCGTTGAAGCCCTGGCTTGCCAAGATCGACGCGGCGAAGAGCCGGGGCGACCTCGTCGACCTGTTCGCTTCTCCGGGATTTGATTCGCCGGTCGGGCTCTTCATCATCCCCGACCTTAAGAATCCGACCAGATATGCGCTCTACGCTTCGCAAAGCGGGCTCGGAATGCCGAACCGCGACTATTACCTGCTGAAGGGCGACAAGTACGACGCCTATCGCAAGGCCTACCACGACTATATCGTCGATCTCCTTCAAAATGCGGGGCTGAGCGACGCTGCAAGCCGCGCCGACCGGATCATCGCGCTCGAGACCGAGATCGCGAAGATCCACTGGACTCCCGAACAGAGCCGCGACGTCGACAAGGTCTATAACCCGATGACGAGGGCCGAGCTGCGCGCCTTCGCTCCTCAGCTCGAGTGGGACCGGGCGCTCGCCAAGCTCGGGCTTCCCAAGGTCGACAAGGTCGTTGTCACCGAGAAGTCCGCGATCGCGGCCGAAGCAAAGTTGTTCGCCTCAGAGCCGCTCGAGGCGTGGAAGGACTGGACCGCCTTCCATTTCATCAGCAGGAACGCCCAATATCTGCCGAAGGCGTTCGACGAGGCGAAGTTCAACTTCTATTCGAAGACCCTGCGCGATGTTCCGGCCCAGCGCGCGCGCTGGAAGCGCGGCGTCGATTTCGTCAATGGAGCGGTGGGTGAAGGCGTCGGCCAGATCTACGTCCAGCGCCATTTCCCGGCCGAGAGCGAGAAGCAGATGCACGAGCTCATCGGCAACATCCTCTCCGCGCTCAAGGACAAGATCCAGGACAACAACTGGATGGACTCGGAAACGAAGAAGCGGGCCCTCGACAAGCTCGCGACCTTCGACCCGCGCATCGGGCACCCAGTCAAATATATCGACTATTCATCGCTCGAGGTGAAACGCGACGACCTGCTTGGAAATGCGCTTCGCTCGGACAAGTTCGACTGGGACCTCATGCTGTCGCGCTTCCCCAAGAGCGTCGACCGGACGCTGTGGGACATGCTTCCCCAGACCAACAACGCTTATTACGACCCGACTCAGAACCAGATCACCTTCCCGGCCGCGATCCTTCAGCCGCCCTATTTCGATCCGAAGGCGGACGCTGCCTCCAACTATGGAAGCATCGGGGCGACGATCGGGCACGAGATCGGGCACGGCTTCGACGACCAGGGGCGCAAGTTCGACGCGCACGGCAAGCTCACCGACTGGTGGACTCCGGCGACAGCGAAACTCTACACCGCCCACGCCGACAAGCTGGTCGGCCAATATGACAGCTACGAGCCCATCCCTGGGGTTCACATCAAGGGCCAGCTGACGCTCGGCGAGAACCTCGGCGATCTCGGCGGTCTTGAAGTCGCTTATGCCGCCTACCGCAAATATGTCGCCGAGCATGGCGAACCGCCGCTGATCGACGGCCTCACCGGCGACCAGCGCTTCTTCATCGCCTACGGCTACAGCTGGGAAACCAAATATCGTGAAGGCGCGCTAAGGGCCCAGCTCCTCACCAACGAGCACAGTCCCGCCAAGTACCGCGTCAATGGCGTCGTTCGAAACGTCGACGCCTGGTACAAGGCCTTCAACGTCCAGCCCGGCGACAGACTGTATCTTCCGCCCGACGAGCGCGTCCACGTCTGGTAGGCGGCTAGGAAAAGCGGCGGCGTATCGCTAGTGCGGCGCCGTGGCCGCAACCATCCATAACCTTCTCGGGACGCGCGAGCCTTCGCTCGAGCCGCTGATCGCGCTCGTTGCGAGCGACATGAACGGCGTCAATGCGGTGATCCTCGAGCGGATGCAGAGCAAGGTCGCCTTGATCCCCGAGCTTGCCGGGCACCTCATCGCGGGAGGCGGCAAGCGCATGCGCCCGATGCTGACGATCGCGAGCGGGGCGCTGCTCGGATATCCAGGGACCCGCCACCACAAGCTCGCGGCAGCGGTCGAGTTCATCCACACCGCGACCCTTCTTCACGATGATGTCGTCGACGGATCGGGAATGCGCCGAGGCAAGCGCACCGCCAACCTCATCTGGGGAAATCCGGCGAGCGTTCTCGTCGGCGATTTCCTCTTCAGCCGTGCCTTCGAGCTGATGGTGGAGGATGGAAGCCTCAAGGTCCTCAACATCCTCAGCCACGCCTCGGCGGTGATCGCCGAGGGCGAAGTCGAGCAGCTGACGGCACAGCGCCAGATCGACACCGACGAAGACCATTATCTCGAGATCATCAGCGCCAAGACGGCCGCGCTGTTCGCGGCTGCGTGCCGGGTGTCGCCGGTGGTTGCCGAGGCGAGCGAAGATGCCGAGCGGGCGCTCGAATGCTACGGGAAAAACCTCGGCATCGCGTTCCAGCTGACGGACGACGTCATCGACTATGCGTCGGATGCTGCAACCATGGGCAAGGGCGTCGGTGACGATTTTCGCGACGGCAAGATGACCCTGCCGGTGATCCTCGCTTATGCCCGGGGCTCCGAGGCCGACCGCGAGTTCTGGCGCACGGCGATCGCAGGCGAGCGCATCTCGGACGAGGACCTTGGCCATGCGATCGCTCTTCTGAAGTCGACCGACGCCTTGGGCGACACGATCGAGAGGGCCCGGCAATATGGAAGGCGCGCTGTCGACGCGCTCGCGATGTTCCCGGCGAGCAAGGCGAAGTCGGCGCTGACCGAAGCGGCCGAGTTCGCGGTCGCGCGCGCTTACTGAGACGATTGAAGCCTTGCGAACATGATCGTGATGAAGATCACGATGCCGACCGCCATCACCGGTGCCAGCACCTCGTGCACCCTGGGCCTCGTGAAAAGGAGGCCGAGCAGAGCCATCAGCGTGAAGAAGGCGAAGAAGCCGAGAGTGAGGCCCTGGAAGGGATCGCTAAGCAGCCATAGCTTCAGGAACCCGACGAGGAGGAACAGGAGCCCGAAAGCGAAGAAGGGCGCGCGCTCCTTGTAATAATGGGCTCGAAGATCGACCGGCCCGGGTGCGCTGTGCGGGAGGATGAGCGCCGCACCCATGAAGAGCATGATCGTCTGGAGGAGAACGGCGCTGAACGCGGCGAAACTCCAGTTCTCGCGGGTCGAAAGCCCGAAGCTCGCCCACCAGAAATGGGTTGCGAGAATAAGCACCATCACCGACCAGATGAGCGGCGGGGCATAGATCTCCACGTTGGAGCGCGATCTCAAGAGGACCCCGTAGCCCTGCAGGATCTCGGCGATGGCAAGGCCAAGGACGATCGAGAGCAGGACCGAAAGATAGGCGAAGGCGTCGCTCATCAGCCCCCCGGGAATGGCCAGAGAGGTCTCACATCTGCCATTGGGCTGCAATGTCAGAACCCTTGAGACTGCCGGTCGAGGACGTCCTCGAAGACCTGCTGGCGGCGCTTCGCAACGAAGGCCGGGCGCTCCTCGTCGCTCCGCCTGGGGCCGGCAAGACGACAAAGGTCGCCCCGGCATTGCTCAAGGAGAGCTGGTGCAAAGGCGAAATCCTCCTCCTCGTTCCGCGCCGGCTAGCAGCCCGCTCGGCGGCAGAGTTCATGGCATCGGCGCTCGCCGAACAGGCGGGCGGGACGATCGGCTATGCAACCCGCCTCGACAGCAAGGTCGGCAAGAAGACGCGCGTCACTGTCATGACCCACGGCGTGTTCCTTGCAAGGATCGAGGCCGACCCGGAACTCGCGGGTGTTTCCGCACTGCTGTTCGACGAGGTCCACGAGCGAAGCCTCGACAATGATCTCGCGCTCGCTCTCGCGCTCGATGCCGCCGGCGCCCTGAGACCCGACCTGCGGCTCCTCGCCATGTCGGCGACGCTTGATGTCGCATCCTTCAAGACCCTACTCGATGACCCACCGACGATCGTCAGCGAAGGAAAGAGCTTCCCGCTCGAGATCCACCACATCGGCCGCGATCCTGCCGCTCGCCTCGAACTGCAAATGGCGTCCACGATCCGAAGGAGCCTTGCCGACCACGAGGGGTCGCTCCTCGCCTTCCTTCCAGGGGTTGCCGACATCGAGCGGACCGCGGAGGCCTTGGGTTCGCTTCCGACGGGGGTCCAACTCTACAAGCTGCATGGCGGGATCGAGCCTTCGCAGCAGCGCGCCGCCCTCGCCCCGCCCCTTCCGGGAACGCGCAAGCTCGTCCTTGCAACAAGCATCGCCGAGACGAGCGTCACCCTCGACGATGTCAGGATCGTGGTCGACAGCGGCCTCGCACGGCGTCCTCGCTACGATCGAGGCGCCGGCCTCACCCGGCTCGTCACCGAGCGGGCGAGCCGGGCAGCGGCCACCCAGCGGGCCGGCCGCGCCGCCCGGCAGGCGCCGGGCGTTGCGATCCGCCTGTGGGAAGAAGCGGCAACGGCGTCGCTCCTCGCCCACGATCCGCCCGAGATCCTCGAAGCCGATCTTTCGGGCCTGCTTCTAAGTTCGCTCCTGTGGGGCGAAGGCGAGCCTTCGCGCCTGCCGTTCCTCGACCCTCCGCCGGCAGCCGCGATCGAGGAAGCCCGGAACCGGCTGTCGAGCCTCGGGGCGATCGATCCCGAAGGCCGATTGACCGGTCATGGGCGCGCGATTGCGGCACTCCCGCTCGAGCCCCGGCTCGCGCACATGCTGATCGATGCAAAGGAGCGAGGCCTTGTCGCGGCCGCGGCCGATGTCGCGGTGCTCTTGAGCGAACGCGGCCTTGGCGGAAATGACCCGGACCTCGAGACCCGCTGGCGGCGATGGCACAACGACCGGTCTTCGAGGGCGCAGGCCGCCCGGCGCATCGCCGGGACCTGGCGGCGGCGCCTCGAAAGCGCCGAGGCATCGGTCTCGGACGAACAATTGGGCGAAGCCCTTGCGCTCGCATTTCCGGACCGGGTTTCGAGGCGGCGCGACTCTTCCGGCGAGAATTGGCAGTCGGTGGGAGGCAGGGGGTTTCGGCTCGATCCGGCCTCGTCGCTCGCCCGGAACGATTGGCTGGCGGTGGGCGAGGTCGCAGGTCACGCCTCGGGCGCCCGGATCCTTTCGGCGGCCCCGATCAGCCAAGCCATCGTTCTCGACCTCTTCAAAGACAGGCTCGAGCTCCGGCACGATGGATCGTTCGACCCCGCAACGGGGGCGGTCACTCCGACCCGGAGCCGGAGACTGGGCGCGATCAGGCTTTCGAGCGGTCCCGACCCGTCTCCCAATGAGGCCGCGATCGAAGCGGCGCTGATCGAGGGCGTGCGCGAGCATGGTCTTGCTCTCCTCCCGTGGGACGAGAGCGCTTTGCAGCTGAGGCACCGCGCCGCTTTTGCCCATCGGTTCGACGAGGACATCCCGGCGCTCGAGGATGAGATGCTCCTCGAGCGCCTCGATGAATGGCTGGCTCCGCTCCTCGTCGGGAAGCGCCGCTTGGGCGACATAGGAGCAGGCGCAATCGAGCGGGCGCTTCGCCAGCTCATGGGTCATGATGCCGCGCGAAAGCTCGGGGCGCTCGCCCCCGCTTCCTTCACCAGTCCCGCCGGGAGCAGCCACTCGATCGATTATTCGATGAGCGGGGGCCCCACGGCCGAAGTCAGGGCCCAGGCGCTCTTCGGCCTCTCCAGTCACCCGATGATCGCGAACGGAAAGGTGCCGCTCACCCTCGCCATCACCTCGCCCGCGGGAAGGCCGATCCAGACGACCACGGACCTCCCCGGGTTCTGGAGCGGCAGCTGGCGCGATGTCATCAAGGACATGCGCGGCCGTTATCCCAAGCACCCCTGGCCCGACGACCCGGCGTCGGCGCAGCCGACGCTCAAGACCAAGCGCGCGTCCTAGGATCCCTTGTCGATCGGCACCATCAGATGCGCATAGGGCGTGCCCGACCACATGACATAGGGCGCGGAGGTGTCGGGCTTGGCTCCTGACGGATAGCCCGCGAGGACCTCCTTTGACCCCACCACCATCACGTGGGGCCCAGTCTTGATCCAGTCGTTCTCACTGGTCGGCTTGGTCGCATAAGGATCGCTGTTGCTGGCGTCCGTTCCGCCTTCGAGCATGTACATGACGCCGACCGCTCCCTCGGGCGGCGGCTTGTGATGGATCCAGGCGTCTGCCCACTTCATCGCATTCGAATCTGCGCACATCGGGTCGGGCCCCGGCGTTGCGGGACTGTCGGGCATGCAGGTCCAGCCGTTGGTCCCCTGCCTCAGGATCGTCGCCTTGCCGTCGGCACCGATCGTCATGATCGATGCGGCACGCGCGATGGAGGCAGGAGCGGCCGACTCGGCGCTTGCGACCGGGTCGCTGGACGAAGCGCCGCTGCTGTCGGCGGCGGCAGCGACATTGTCCGAAGCCTCGCTTTTCTGGGTCGTATTGGCCGCCTTGTTGCAGCCCGGAAGCGCGAGCATTGCCGCGCCCAGCACCAAGCCATGGAAGATTGTCGATTTCATGGGCCCCTCCTTCCACTCAGGGAAGGACGTGCTCCTTACCACAATTGGTGGACATTCGCCCATGCCATCCCATGCGCTTGATTTGCGGCGCACTCTTTGCCACCTGCCTCGAGGATGACGATCGCCCGAATCCTCGAGCAGGAACGCAAGACCACCCAGTCCGGCAAGGCGAATTCCGGCAAGTGGATCCTCGAATTCGAGCGCCAGCAGCCGCTCCGACCGGACCCGCTCACGGGCTGGAACGGATCGGGCGACACCAACACCCAGGTCCGGATGGCCTTTGCCTCCAAGGAAGCGGCGATCGCCTACTGCGAGAAGTACGGGATCGACTATCATCTCGTTCCGGCACCGCCTGTCCGGCTCAAGATCCAGGCCTACGCCGACAATTTTCGTTAAGTCTACCGCCTTGAGATCTCGGCCGAAGCCACGCGCCTTCGTGCTGTAGAAGCTACTCTTCACGAGATTGCGGCGCCCGGACCAGCTTCACGACTCGACCAAAGCGTTCTCCTCACCGATCGCCGTCGAGGGCGCGTATGGACTGGCGGAAGCACTCGATGTGGGCGCGGCGAGATAGGCGGTG
>DASZYL010000247.1:0-9199 GCA_035545385.1 Sphingomicrobium sp.
TTTCACGTGCCAATAAAAGGCAGCGTCCTCACGCTCGCGCTGGCGGGCGTGATCTACGTCCTGGCGAGCACCGGCTTCGGGCTGCTGCTGTCGGTCTTCGCCTCGACCCAGACGGCGGCGATTTTCGCCGCCGCGATCATCGCGATCCTCCCTGCCGTGCAGTTTTCGGGGATGTTCGTGCCGACGTCCTCGCTGACCGGCGGCGCCTGGTTCGCATCGCAGATCTTCCCGAGCACCTACTTTCAGTCGATCAGCGTCGGCACCTTCACCAAGGCGCTTGGGATCGACACGGTGTGGCCGAGCATGGTCGCGCTCGCGATCATCGCGATCGTCTATTTCAGCCTGTCGGTCCTCCTCCTGAAGAAACAGGAGGCATGAGTGCGCGCCGCCAAGCACATCTTCCACCTCGGCATCAAGGAGCTGATCAGCCTGTTCCGCGATCCCGTTTTGCTCTTCCTGATCGCCTACACCTTCACCTTCTCGGTCTACACGCCGTCGAAGAGCGCGGTGATGGACGTGGTGAACGCGTCGATCGCGATCGTCGACGAGGACAATAGCGACGCTTCGCGCGCGGTGACTGACGCGATGCTCCCGCCGCAGTTCCTCCCGCCGAAGCGCATCGACTTCGCCGACATCAACCCGGACATGGACCGCGGCAGGTACACCTTCGTCGTGAACATCCCGCCCAAGTTCCAGTCCGACGTCGAAGAGAACGCGCGCCCCGACGTCCAGGTCATCACCGACGCCACGGCGATGAGCCAGGCCGGCCGCGGTCCCGGCTACATCCAGCAAATCATCAACAATACGGTGGCGCCTTATTGGTCGGCGCCGGCCCGCACCCAGAACCAACCTCTCGTCACTCTCGACGCTCGCGCGCGCTTCAATCCCAACATGTACCAGGGCTGGTTCGTCGCGATTAACCAGATGATCAACAACATCTCGGTCCTCGCCATCTTCCTCTGCGGGGCGGCGGTGCTTCGGGAACGCGAGCATGGAAACATCGAGCACCTGCTCGTCATGCCCCTGCGTCCGTTCGAGCTCATGTTCGCCAAGATCTGGGCGAACGGCCTCGTTGTCGTTTGCGCAGCCATGCTGTGCCTTTTCTTCGTCGTGAAATGGCTGATCGGCGTTCCGATTGCAGGATCGGTTCCGCTCTTCGCGCTTGGCCTTGCGACCTATCTGTTCTCGGTAACGGCGCTGGGGATCATGCTGGCGACCATCGTCCGGTCGATGCCGCAGTTCGGGCTGCTGGCCTTTCCGGTCTTCATCAGCATGAGCCTGCTCTCGGGGGGACAGACTCCGCTCGAGAGCATGCCGACGTGGCTTCAGAAGGTGATGCAGTTCGTTCCGTCGACACACTTCGTCAGCTTCAGCCAGGCGGTGCTCTTCCGCAACGCAACCCTGTCGATGGTCTGGGTCCAGCT
Source organism: Sphingomicrobium sp. (assembly GCA_035545385.1). Classification (GTDB taxonomy): domain Bacteria; phylum Pseudomonadota; class Alphaproteobacteria; order Sphingomonadales; family Sphingomonadaceae; genus Sphingomicrobium. The sequence continues at coordinate 1,425 of DASZYL010000247.1, forward strand.
GGCCGCGATGTTCGCGATCGGCAGCGCCTACACCGCTTACACGCTTGTCCGGTTCCGGAAGATGTTGGCGGCGATCCAGTGAATGGAGGCGAATGTGAACGAACATCGCTCTAGAAAATCCCTGCTGACGAAAGCGACCGCCGCGGCGCTCGCAGCCAGCCTCGTCAGCTCATGCGTGATGGGCCCCGATTACAAGCGGCCCGAAGTCGCCCAGCCGAACGACTTCCGCTTCCAGATCAACCAGGCGGACGCATCGTCTTTTGCCGATCTCGGCTGGTGGGACGTGTTCAAAGACCCGGCGCTGCAGGCGCTCATCACGGACGCGCTCAATAACAACACCGATCTGCAGGTGGCGACCGCACGCATCGAGCAGGCGCGCGAGCTCGTCGGCGTCGTCCGCTCGCAGGCGCTCCCGCAGGTCAATTATGATGCGCACGGCGCCATCGCGAAGAAACCCGCAGACGACCAGGACCTCGTCGGCACCTATGGATCGGGCATCGCCATCCTCAGCGCCGCATGGGAGCTGGATGTCTGGGGCCGCATCCATCGTGCAACCGAAGCTGCGCGAGCGAACATGTACCAGCAGGAGGAAATCCGCCGCGGGATCATGCTGACGTTGGTCAGCGACGTCGCGACCGGTTACTTCCGGCTGCTTCAGCTTGATCGCGAGCTCGCAATTGCCAGCGAAAGCCAGTCAACCTTTGCCAAGACCCACGAGCTCTTCTCGCTCCGCTTCCAGGCCGGCCGCGACAGCCGCCTTCCAGTCGAGCGGGCCAAGGCGTCGCTGGACGAAAGCACCGCGCGGGTCGCCGACCTGAAGCGCGAGATCGCTCAACAGGAGAATGCGCTGAGTGTTCTTGCGGGCGCCTATCCGGGTCCGATCCAGCGCGGAATGGAGCTCACCGCGCAGGCGCTTCCACCGCAGACTCCGGTCGGACTCACGACAGAATTGCTGAGGCGTCGTCCCGACATCCGTGCCGCCGAGCAGGGGATGATCAGCGCCAATGCCCAGATCGGGGAGGCGATCGCCAACTTCTATCCGAAGATCGGCCTGTCGACGCTTGCCGGACTCATCGGCATTGCCGGCGCCGGTGCCCTCGACGGCCACTCGGGTTTCTTCAGGGGCGGGCTCAACATCGCCGGCCCGATCTTCACTGGTGGACGACTGGAATCCGAGTATCGCAACCGCAAGGCCTATTGGGACGAGACCGTCGCCCAATATCGGCAGACAATCCTCGTCGCCTTCCGCGAAACATCGGATGCGCTCATCGCCGAGCAGCGGCTGGCGGAGGAGCGGGCGGCGCTGGAAACGAAGGTCACCGCGAGCCGCCAATCGATCGAGCTGTCGCTCGAACGCTACCACGGCGGCCGGGCAAGCTATTTCGAGGTGATCGAGGCGCAGCAGCAGCTGTTCCCCGCAGAAGACCAGCTGGCGAAGGTGCAGCAAGCGCAGCTCGTCGCGGTGGTCAATCTCTACAAGGCCCTCGGCGGCGGCTGGAAGCTCACCGACACAGAATTCCGGAAGCAGGGCTGAAAGCCCGAAAGGAGGCATGACGATGCCCGTGCTGGAAGCGGAAGCGCCACCAAGGCCTCGAGCTCACGAGAAATACGACCGGTTGATCGCGCGCGCTCAGCGCCTTCCGCCGGCTCGGACGGCGATCGCGCATCCTTGCGACTTGTCTTCACTCGAAAGCGCCGTCGAAGCTGCGAAGCTCAACCTCATCGTGCCAATCCTCGTCGGCCCCAAGAACAAGATCGAGAAGGCGGCCGCCGACAACAAGCTCGACATCAGCAAGTTCGAGATCGTCGATGCCGAGCATAGCCACGACGCAGCCGCCAAGGCCGTGGCGCTCGTCCGGGAAGGCAAGGCGGAAGCGCTGATGAAGGGCAGCCTCCACACCGACGAGATCATGGCGGCGGCTGTGGCGCGCGAGACGGGGCTCAGGACGGCGCGGCGGATCAGCCACTGCTTCATCATGGATGTCCCCGGGCATCCGGAGCCTTTGGTGATCACCGACGCGGCGGTGAACATCGCCCCGACGCTCAAGGACAAGGTCGACATCGTCCAGAACGCCATCGACATGGTTCACGCCATGGGCATCGACGATGTCCGGGTTGCGATCCTGAGCGCGATGGAGACGGTCAATCCCGACGTCGCCTCAACGTTGGAAGCCGCGGCATTGTGCAAGATGGCTGACCGCGGCCAGATCACCGGCGGTCAGCTCGACGGCCCGCTTGCGCTCGACAATGCAATCAGTCCCGAAGCCGCCGCGATCAAGAAGATCAAGTCGCCGGTAGCAGGTCACGCCAACGTCCTCGTTGTCCCCGATCTTGAGGCGGGGAACATGCTCGCCAAGAGCCTGTCGTTCCTCGCCGGCGCCGACGCTGCCGGAATCGTTCTTGGCGCAAGGGTGCCGATTATCCTTACGAGTCGCGCCGATGATCTCCCGGCGCGTCTCGCGTCTTGTGCCGTTGCTCTCCTCCTTGCGGATTCAAGGCGCGCAAATGCCGCGGCCGCTGTTCAATGATCGGGCTCTGCCATGCAGCCGCTAGCGGTATTCAACGCCGGTTCCTCAAGCATCAAATTCGCGGTTTTCGAGGAAAATAGCGAATATCCGATCCTTTTCAGGGGCCAGGTGGAGAAGCTCGGTGTCGCTCCGCGGCTGGTGGTCAAGAATAGCTCGGGCGAGAAGCTGATCGAGAAGAGCTGGAGCGCAAAGGAACTCGATCATGGATCCGCTACGAAGACGATCCTTGAAACGGCGGTCAGTTTGTTGGGCGGGGAGCGGGTGAGGGCGGTCGGCCATCGCGTTGTTCACGGAGGAACCCGCTTCACCTCGCCCGTGCTCGTCAATGCCGACATCCTACCCGAGCTTAGGAAGCTCTGTCCTCTCGCGCCGCTGCACCAGCCCCACAATCTGGCGGCAATCGAGGCGATCGCAGAGGCCGCTCCGCACCTCCCGCAGGTGGCATGTTTCGACACCGCCTTTCACCGGCAGCAGCCCGAAATCGCGCAGATGTTCGCTCTTCCGAAGGAAATCGCTGATCTCGGGATTCGCCGCTACGGATTCCATGGCCTTTCCTACGAATTCATCGCCATGCGCCTTCACGAGGTCGCCCCGGCCCTTGCGGAGGGCCGTATCGTCGTCGCCCATCTCGGCAATGGATCCAGTCTTTGTGCAATGCGGGGAGGTCGCAGCGTTGCCACAACGATGGGCTTTACGGCTGTCGATGGACTGATGATGGGCACCAGGTGCGGATCGATCGACCCGGGCGTACTCATCTACCTGGTCGATGAGCTCGGGATGGATGCCCGGGCGCTTGAGGATCTGATCTACAAGCGGTGCGGACTCATCGGCGTGTCGGGAATTTCCTCCGACATGCAGACTCTGCGCGGGTCGAAGGAGGATCGGGCCGCGGTGGCCATCAAACTCTTCGTCTACCGAATCGTGCGTGAAATCGGCTCTATGGTCGCGGCGGCGGGCGGCATTGACGCGATCGTCTTCACTGGCGGGATCGGACAGAATGACGCGCAGACCAGGGCGGAGATCGCGCTAGGCTGCGACTGGATGGGACTTAAGCTCTCGAATGATCAGAATATGGCGGCCGCTACGAGGATCGACAGCGAAGACTCTGCTGTTGCTGCATTCGTCATTGCCACGGATGAAGAGCAAATGATCGCTCGGCATACCCGCGCGCTGTTCGCTTCGGCCCCAGTGCGAGCCTGACCCGATCCTCGCCGAGAGGGTGGTTCGAGCCCGGCACGCCTCGCTCGTCAGGCGATCTCGGACTCATTGATCCTTTGCCGCCAGCGTTGCCGATGTTCCAGGATCCGTCGAGCCTGGAGATCGCCGGGCCGCTCTTCGCCATCGAACCAGCCGCCGTCGCAACCCTTGTCCACGCCGTCATTGATGACGGTGATCTCGGCATGTTCCGAGAGCCAACCTTCGACCATGTCGCGACCGATGTCCGAGGGATCTGCGTCATTGTCGCCGAACTCATCGAACTCGTCAGTGAAGCCGGACGGACTGACCAGCGATCGACCGCTCTCAACTCGAAGCAAGGTGCCACAAGGGTCGGTCTTGAACTCCATCCAGGCCCTGTCAGTCCCGAGGGCCCGCTGGTCGGTCAGGATTACGGGATTGCCCGGGAAGAACAGGCCTTCGGCGTCTCCGGCGGTTCTTTGAAGCTTCGGATTGGGGAATGCCGGTGCGCGTTCACCCCGCGGAAGGAGCGCTAGCGCTCCCGCCAACAAGAAGGCGGCGCGCGCGGTCCTTGTCCGGCGTGAAGCGTTCATCGCGGCTCGGCTCCGAAGCAAGCAGCGAACCTGCCCTGTTCGAAGGGCTCGCACCATCGGGATCCTCCCTAGGGCCGCGAAGCCGTCCAGCGCCGCTGTCAGGGACGAGATACTCGGGAGAAATGCCGATGGTGAGGGTCGTCATCTCTACCTAGCGTTCGCTCGAGTGACCGGGGCGGGAGGCGGGTCGTTGCAGCAGAAGCTGGAAATCGCATTCGAACAGTTCCTGTTCGCAGCGCGCTGGCTCGCTGCTCCCATCTACCTCGGGCTGGTCATCGCCTTGATCGTTATCCTCGTGATGCTCGCCAAATATGTCGTGATCATCATTGGCCATATGCCCACGGCCAATCTTCACGACGCGGTCATCGCGATCCTCTCGCTCATCGACCTCGCGCTTATCTCCAACCTCGTCCTGATCGTGCTTTTCACCGGCTATGACAGCTTCATCTCGAGGCTCGATGTTACGGACCATGAAGATCGGCCGGCGTGGCTCGGCAAGGTCGATTTCTCAGGGCTGAAGCTCAAGCTCTTCGCGTCCATCGTCGCGATCACCGGAATCGAGCTCCTGAAGGCATTCATGGACGTGAGCGAAGCTGGAAAAGCGAATGAGCGGGCGCTCTTCTGGCTCGTCGTCATCCACGTCGTGTTCCTCGTCACGACGATTGGGGCGGCATTCAGCCACTGGCTGGCACTGAATTCAAAAAACCATTCCTGAAGCCTCTTTACAGGGTCCTCACGAGCTTGACCGCGACGCCCAGCCAAGCGGGCCGGGCAACGACCTGCTGGCGGCCGCGGGCTTCGAGGGGAAGAAGCTGCAGTTTCTCATCATCGCGGTTGATGAGCCTTCCAAAGGTGAAGCGGCCATCGGGCCGGGGGACGAGGACATCCCGATTGAGAGCGCGGCCAAAATCCGCCGGCGCCAGGGTGTCGCACCAGATCTCGTCGCCTGTCCGATACTCCCCGACGCTGCCGTCGACGAGGATCGCGATCTGAGTGCTTTCAGACCTGTGAGCAACGACGACGGCCGGCTTGCGTGGAGCGCTCGCGCCCCCGGGTCCAAGGATTGCAGCGACCCCCAGGCTGGTCTTCTCCATGCCTTCGACGAGCTCCTGGGCCTCCACGCCGAGGGCGGTGGCGATGCGATTGAGCCAGCCCACCGTTACGGTGCGCATCCCGGTTTCGAGCCGGCCGACCGTCTGCGGAGTCGTTGGAGGCTCGCACCGCCGGGCGACCTCCTCGAGCGTCAGCCCGCGCGCCCGTCTCACCTCGCGGATTCGTGTAATCACCAGCGCCCCCCGATGAACCAAACTGGTTTGTCTATTTCATCCAAATTTGCCCCTATGGCAAGATAGAGGCGCAATTCGGGTGGCAAAGGGGGCGCCGACTACGTACGAACTCAATCCTTGCGCCCGCCGCGGTGGTCGGCCGGTGCCTTTGCCTTTCCGCTAGACCTTGGTCTGCCGCGACCAAGGCTTCGGTCGCGCAAGGTAGGGTCATGCAGGTTGTTGCGACTCTCGTCCTTGCCGCTGTTGCTGCGCATCATGTCCTCTCCTAGTGGGGCGGAACAACAACGGGCGAGCGCATCGGACCTTTCCGCCGCTCGCCGCTTGCCAGGAGGCGTTCGCCATGATTCTCTACGGATCGTCACTCTCGCCCTATGCACGCAAGGTGCTCGCCTTTGCCGCGGAGAAAGGTCTCGAGCTCGAACTCGAACCTACCGGCGCTGCGCTGGGCCAGCCGAGCGAAGGCTTCCTCGAGGCAAGCCCCTTTCGCAAGATGCCGGCATTCCGGGACGGCGACTTCACCCTCGCGGACTCGAGCGCCATCATCCACTATCTCGAGGCAAAATATCCCGAACCCAGTCTGATCCCGAGCGATCCAAAGCTTCGTGGCAAGACGATCTGGTTCGAGGAGTTTGCCGACACGATCCTCGTCAGCTGCGGCGCCAAGATCTTCTTCAACTTGATCGTCGCGCCGCGCTTTCTGGGAAAGCCGGGAGACGAGGAAGCCGCTCGTCAAGCCGAGCTCAATGACCTTCCGCCCATCCTCGATTATCTCGAGCGGACCGTTCCAGAAGAAGGGGGCTACCTCGTCGGCGACCAACTGACGCTTGCAGATCTCGCAGTCGCTGGCCCGTTCGCGAACTTCCGCCACACGAAGACGAACGTCGACCCGGAGCGCTATCCGCGAACCGTGGCTTATGTCGAACGCATCCTCGCGCGGCCCAGCCTCGCCCAATGGGTCGAACGCGAGACGGCGTACCTCGCAAAAGAACCGGCCTGAAGAAGAAACGCCGCGCCCCCAGGCGGGGACGCGGCGTTCTTAGCAAGACGCTGAGCGGTTAGAAGGAACCGCCGCCTCCGGACTGGTCAGACCCGCCCGAACCGCTGCCACTGAAGCCGCTCCCCGTCGAGCCGCCGCCGGTCTCGTCTTCGTCTTCTTCGAGTGCGCCGCGTCCCTGGTTTGCAAAGTCGCTGCCACCCGTCGAATCGGAGCCCGCCGAGCCGCCGGACGAACCCTGATCCTGTTGCAGATAGTCGTCGGAGCGGGTGCCCTTCGAGCCGATAAAGCCTTCGTCCGAAGTCTCGCCCGCACCGCCGCCCAAGTTGTCGTTCTGGCCGGTGAAGCTCGAACCGCCGGGCTGGTCGGTGGTCAATGTGTCGCCGCCGGAGCGGTCGGTCTGCGTCTGCCCGGTTGCGCTCTGGCCGCCGAAGTCGGCGCCCTGGCTCAGTGTCGTTCCGGTTCCACTATTGCTGTCGTTGCCACCGATCGGCTGGCCGCCGGTGCCGTCGCCCTGGTTGCGGAAGCCGCCTTGATCCTGCGTCTGCTGCGAGCCCAGGCTGCCGGACTGGGCGCCTTGCTGCTGCTGCCCGACCTCGCTTCGATCCTGCCGCTGTCCAGTCGTTTGGCTCTCGCCTTCGTTGTCGTTGATCTTGTCGTCCCGTTCGTCGGCCATGCGAAATACTCCTCGACATCGCCCCCGCATGCTCTGCCAGCTACAACAAAGCCCGAAGGGCGACCGTTCCGAGGCCCGAACGAGCTTTGCGACGAACCGACTGGCGCAAAAGAAAAGGCCGCTGCCCGGACTGGGCAGCGGTCTCTCAAATCCGACGAACTTCTGGCCTAGGCCTGGGGCTCGTCGCCCTCGGAAGCCTCGGCCCCGGAAGTCTCGGCCTCGGCAGCGGGAGCCTCGGCAGGAGTTTCCGCCTCGGCGCTCGCGCCGGGTTCGGCGTTAGGATCATAGTCCTCGGTAAAGGCTGCCGTGTCGCGCTCGAACATCTGCGCCATGACGTCGATGCCCTGCGCCTGCAGGTCCGCTTCTTCGGGCGAACGCGCGACGTTGACCTTGACCGTGACTGCGACCTCCGGGTGAAGGGCGATCTTCACCTCGTGCATCCCGATCGCCTTGATCGGGCGGTCGAGCACGACCTGGCTCTTGGCGACATGCGCGCCGACGCCTTCGAGGGCCTCGGCGATG
>DASZYL010000248.1:0-16428 GCA_035545385.1 Sphingomicrobium sp.
GAGACTTGGACCTAGCGACGGCCAATCTCGCGCTTAAAGCTGAGCCCCCCGAGCGATTAGAAACAATCATAAAACGCGGGGACCCAACCTTCGAGCCGGTACTCCATATAAGCCCAAAAGAACCGCCATCGCGCTTCCGCACGGCCGATGGGTTCCTTCTAGACCTAATCACCCCGACACGCCGGCGAACTGACTCAAGTCCGATGGCGATGCGGGAACTCGATGCTGGGGCAGCGCCACTCCAATATATGGACTGGCTAATCACCAACCCCGTACCGACAGTGGCGCTGTGGGGTTCGGGAGTTTCAATCAACATTCCGCAGCCATCTCGATTCGCGGTTCACAAGCTAATTCTCGCTCAAAAGCGAGATGTGGGTAGCAGGTCGAAGCGACAGAAGGATTTGGCGCAGGCGGATGCGCTCATCGACGCTCTCCTATCGCACGACCCATTCGACCTTCATGATGCTTTAGTCGGTGCCGCTGCGCAGGGCCGACAAGGCTGGCGCGAACCTCTTGCTCGGTCTCTTACCGAGCTAAACCGAGAAGAGATGGCGAAAGAACTCCTGTACCAAAGCTAGGACGCCACACGCCTCACATCAAACGAGCCAGCTTGGCGGCTAAGTCTGCGGGACGCACGTGGGTGTAGCGAAGGAGCATCCGAACGTCTTTATGACCGCTGATTGTCGCGAGTTCGGGTGTGTTCAGCCCTAGCTCGCTGAACCGAGAAAGCGCCTCCGTGCGGGATAGCCCTTGCGCCTAACCTGAACATACCAGCCCGCTCCACGCCGGGCAATTGTCGCCATGTCGCTCCTCGTTGTGCTTTCGTTGTGCTTTGGAGCGCCACGAAGGCCGAACGGAGCGACCCGTCCCCCGAGGGGAAACGGGGCTAACCGTCAGTTCTTAAAGCGAAAGGATAGTTGGTCGGGGAGAGAGGATTCGAACCTCCGGCCCCTGCCTCCCGAAGACAGTGCTCTACCAGGCTGAGCTACTCCCCGACCGGAACCCGCTTGTTTGCGACTTTCGGGGTCGCGGGCGGGAGCCAAGGCCGCGGCTAGATAGAGGCGGGTTCGGCCGAGCGCAAGCCGCCTTTCTACCGGCCGATCGCCTCGAGCCAGTCCTTGTGCCGGACGAACTTCTCGCGGGGCGAACCAGGCCGGGCGCGCGATACCTCCGTCTCCTCGATCTTGCGCCAATCGTCATAGTCGGTCGGCATCACCCCCCTGCCCTCGAGAAGTCGCTTCAGCCCCTCGGCACCCTCCCGCTCGGCCGAACTTCCGGCGGGCATGGCGGCCGCGATCTGGTCGGCGACCTCGTAGCCGTCGGGCCGGTTGGTGCCGATCGTGCCGGTGGGGCCTCTCCGAGCCCACCCCACTGCGTAGAGGCGATCGGCAATGCGGCCGCTCTCGTTCACGAACTTCCCGCCCTCGAACGGCACGTCCGGGATCGGGGAGGTCGAATATCCGATGGCGGTGATGACCAGCGAAGCGGGAACTTCATAGATATCGCCGGTGCCGCGGGCAGCGCCCTTCTCGTCGAGCTCGGTTCGCTCGACTACCAGGCGCTCGACCCTGCCTTCACCCTCAATGCGAACGGGCTTTGCGAAGAAGTCGAAGACCATGCGCTTGGGCTTGTCGGCCGGAAGCTCGACAAAGCCTCTCAACAGGCCCACGGACTTTCGAAGACCCGGTTCAAGCACGTCGTCGGCCTCGACCGGCGGGAAGTCCGAAAGATCCACGATCGGCACCGCCTCCTCGAGGTGGGCCAGTTCGCCCAGTTCCTTGGGGGTCATCGCGATCTGGTGCGGACCGCGCCGCCCGAGGATGGTGATCGTCCGGATCGAGGAAGCCTCAAGCGCCTCGAGGGCGTGGCCGACGATGTCCGATCCTTCAAATTCGTGCCGGGTCTTCGAAAGGATCCGGGCGCAATCGAGGGCGACGTTGCCGTTGCCGACAACCACCGCATGACTGCCGCTGAGGAACGGGTCGAGGTCGGCGAATTCGGGGTGCCCGTTATACCAGCCGACGAACTCCGCCGAGCCGACGACGCCGGCGAGGTCTTCGCCCGGAATGCCGAGCTTTCGGTCATGCGGCGCGCCTGTCGCGAGGATGACCGCGTCATAGAGTTCGAGCAGCTCGGCAACCGAGACGTCGGAGCCGATCGTCACATTGCCGATGAAGTCGACGCCGGGGCTCTCGGCGACCTTGTCGTAGCGCTTCGAAACCGCCTTCAGCGACTGGTGATCGGGTGCGACCCCGAACCGGATCAGGCCATAGGGAACAGGATAGCGGTCGAGGATGTCGATCCGGGCCTTGTCGCCATAGGCCTTCTCCAGCGCCTCGGCGGTGTAGAAGCCCGCCGGACCCGAACCGACCACCGCGAAATGCCGCATGGTGCCTCCTCTTCCTTTTCGAGGAAGCTTAGCGGCGTGACCCGCGGGCGTCAGCCCTTCGAGTGATCCTCGAGGAGGACGCTGCCCTTCTTCTGAAGAGCCGCCTGGACGATCCCCGCGAACATCCCGAGCATCGGTGGGAGGAGCACCTTGAGGTGAACCTTCGCCTCCTCGACGTCGATCTCGGCCGTGACGGACTGTCCCATCGCCGTGACGTCGAGGTTCAGTTGATCGCCGGTCCAGCCCGACTGCACCTTTGCGCCGCCAGGAATATGCTCCTTCAGCTTGTGGAGATTGTTCGCGATCCGTCGCCGGGCTTCGTCCTTGCCGAGCTTGTGCGGCAGATCGACTTCGATGGGCTGAGTCATTGCTGCGACGTGGCCCAGCGTTCAGCGCTTTTCAAGGCGCGGCATAGGAGTATGATTCTCCTGATGAAGTTGCTCGCCATGCCGCTCATGCTGATCGCCGCCGCCGCGGTGGCCCAGCCCGCCCCGGTGATTGCTCCGGGGGGACAAATGCCCCCGTCCGCGGCCTGGGATCCCGTCTCGCCCTACATCACCGCCGGCCAGGACGAGCCGGGGTACAGGTCATGGTATCTCGCGGCGCCGTGGCGCGCCGCCCAGGTGAAGGCCTTCAACGATTATCTCGCAAGCAACCAGGTCAGCGGGATCCTCCCGACCTGGACGCTGCTGCGCACCGCGACCTCGTGGCAGGAATGCGGTGGACAGCCGTTCGAGGTGCCCCCGGCGGAGGAATGGGGCCACATGGTCCAGACCCTGCGCTACATCCGCGACTATGTGGTTCCGGAGGTCGGGCCCGTCGAAGCCGTGTCGGTCTATCGCAACCCGACGCTCAACAAGTGCGCTGGAGGCGCACCCGAAAGCGCCCACAAGCTCGATTCCGCGATCGACATGGTGCCCCTGAAGCCGATCGACCGAGTGACCCTGATGCGGCGCCTGTGCGGCGTTCACACCGAGCACGGGTCGGCATATAACGCCGGCTTGGGCTTCTATGCCTATCTTCGGTTCCACGTCGACAGCACGAAGTTCCGCCGCTGGAACATGGATCCGGCGGTCGCCGCCGAATGCCCCCAGCTGATCCATCCGGAGGATATCGCGAGCGTCGGCCAGCCGCTGCCGTCGCCTGCCGGTGCCTCGACCGCTCCCGCGGCGGCCGCCGCTCCTTCGACCGTCGGATCTCCGGTGGGAGCACCGGAGGCAGCCACTGGTCCCGCTTTGCCAGCCGCGCCGTTGCCTCCGACACCTCCGGCGAGCGCTTCCGCCCCTTCGATCGTTGCCCAGCCGGTCTCGGCCCCCGTACCGGACCAGGAAAGAGGACAGCCTCACTAGTACCCGTCTTGTGTGGCCTCTCTGCAACACCATATCGGTGTTGAAAAAAAGAGGGGTTACGGCACATGGACTTCGAAAAGCTCACAGACCGAGCGCGCGGATTTCTCCAGGCCGCGCAGACGATTGCGGTCCGGGAGCATCACCAGCGAATTGCGCCAGCGCATCTTCTGAAAGCGCTGCTCGACGACGAGCAGGGGATGGCCGCCGGCCTTATCAACGCGGCGGGCGGAGACGCGAAGGCGGCCCAGCGCGAGGCGGACCAGCTGGTCGCGAAGATTCCCGCCGTCACCGGCAGCGGCGCCACACAGGCGCCCGCCATGGACGGCGATACGATCCGGATCCTCGACCAGGCCGAGCAGATCGCAAAGAAGGCCGGCGATTCCTACGTCACCGTCGAGCGGATCCTCTTGGCGATGACGCTCGCCAAGAACACGGACGTGGGCGCAGCGCTCGCGAAGGCGGGCCTGACGCCGCAGAATCTCAACGCAGCGATCGACAAGCTTAGAGGCGGGCGCACCGCCGACACCCAGGGGGCGGAAGACCGCTACGACGCGCTCAAGAAATATGCGCGGGACCTGACCGCGGCAGCGCGCGAGGGAAAGCTCGACCCCGTGATCGGCCGGGACGAGGAAATCCGCCGGACGATCCAGGTGCTCGCCCGCCGAACCAAGAACAATCCCGTGTTGATCGGCGAACCCGGCGTCGGAAAGACCGCGATCGCCGAGGGGCTGGCCCTTCGCATCGCCAACGGCGACGTTCCCGACGGAATCAAGGACAAGCGCCTGCTCGCGCTCGACCTCGGGGCGCTCATCGCCGGCGCCAAGTATCGCGGTGACTTCGAGGAGCGCCTCAAGGGCGTGCTCGACGAGGTCCGGCAGGCCCAGGGCGACATCATCCTCTTCATCGACGAGATGCATACGCTCGTGGGCGCCGGAAAGGCCGAGGGAGCGATGGACGCGGGCAACCTCCTGAAGCCCGCGCTCGCGAGGGGCGAGCTTCACTGCATCGGCGCCACGACGCTCGATGAATATCGCAAGTATATCGAGAAGGACGCGGCGCTCGAGCGGAGATTCCAGCCGGTCTTCGTCGGCGAGCCCACCGTCGCCGATACGATTTCGATCCTTCGCGGGCTGAAGGAGAAGTACGAGCTCCACCACGGCGTCAGGATTACCGACGCTGCGATCGTCGCTGCAGCGACGCTGAGCAACCGCTACATCACGGACCGCTTCCTTCCCGACAAGGCGATCGACCTCATGGACGAGGCCGCGAGCCGGATCCGGATGGAAGTCGAATCGAAGCCCGAGGAGATCGAGAATCTCGATCGCCGGATCATCCAGCTCAAGATCGAGCGCGAGGCCTTGAAGAAGGAGCAGGACCAAGCGTCCAAGGATCGCCTCGCCAAGCTCGAGGAGGAGCTCGCGAACCTCGAGCAGCAATCGTCAGAGCTCACCCAGCGCTGGCAGGCCGAGAAGGAGAAGATCTCCGCCGAGGCCAAGCTCAAGGAACAGCTCGATCATGCGCGGATCGAGCTCGAGCAGGCGCAGCGCAGCGGCGACCTCGCGAAGGCCGGCGAGCTTCAATATGGCCGGATCCCCGAGCTCGAGAAGCAGCTTAATGAAGCCCAGGCCGCGGCCAAGGGAGCGATGCTTCGCGAGGAAGTCACCGACCAGGACATCGCCGCGGTGGTGAGCCGCTGGACCGGGATCCCGGTCGAGCGGATGATGGAAGGAGAGCGCGAGAAGCTGCTCCAGATGGAAGCGATGATCGGCGCTAGGGTCATCGGCCAGGAGGATGCCGTGAAGGCGGTCTCCGCCGCCGTTCGCCGCGCCCGCGCCGGCCTCCAGGATCCGAACCGGCCGCTGGGCTCATTCCTGTTCCTCGGGCCGACCGGGGTCGGCAAGACCGAGCTCACCAAGGCGCTCGCCGAGTTCCTCTTCGACGACGCCTCGGCGATGGTCCGGATCGACATGAGCGAGTTCATGGAGAAGCATGCCGTCGCGCGTCTCATCGGCGCGCCTCCTGGCTATGTCGGATACGAGGAAGGCGGAGTGCTGACCGAAGCGGTCCGCCGCCGCCCCTACCAGGTGGTCCTGTTCGACGAGGTCGAAAAGGCCCACGGGGACGTGTTCAACGTGCTCCTGCAGGTGCTCGACGATGGCCGGCTCACCGATGGCCAGGGCCGCACGGTCGACTTCACCAACACGATCATCATCCTCACATCGAACCTTGGTTCGCAATATCTTGCGTCACTCGGCGAGGACGAGCCCGTCGAAAAGGCCGAGCCCCAGGTCATGGAAGTGGTTCGAGCGCACTTCAGGCCCGAGTTCCTGAACCGGCTCGACGAGATCATCCTGTTCCACCGCCTGAGCGCTGGCCACATGGGGCCGATCGTCGACATCCAGGTGGCGAGGCTTCAGAAGCTGCTCGAGGACCGCAAGATCAGGCTCGAATTGACCGACGCCGCACGGGCGTGGCTCGGCCGCGTCGGATATGACCCCGTCTATGGAGCCCGGCCGTTGAAGCGGGCAGTGCAGAAATATCTGCAGGACCCGCTCGCCGACAAGATCCTCGCCGGCGAAATCCCGGATGGCTCAGTGGTCCGTGTCGATGAAGGCGACGGCCAGCTCCAGCTGACCCCTGTCACGGAGGCGGTGCGCGAAGCGGCCGAATAGGCCGCTTCGAAAAAAGATCTTAGCCCGGACCGCCGGCGTTCTGCGTGGTCGTATGCTGCTGGTCGAGCTGCTGGCGAAGCGCCGCGTCATGTTCCTTCCACTGGGCGGCCGTCATGCACACACGCTTCGTCGCGATCCGTGACCCGATCTGCTCCTGGTTCTGGCAGATCACGCGGTCCGGATCGTCCTTGGATTTCGCCTGGGGGGCGGTGCTGGCAGGTGTCGCCTGGGTTTGGGCAACAGCGGGCGCGGCGGTAAGCAGCAGGCCCGAGACGAGCAGAACTTTGAGCATTTCCCGACTCCTTTGGGCGGATGGCGGACAGTATTTCTCACGGCGAGCGGTTCGTCAAACCGTCCGCCTTCACGCGCACCAGGTCTCGAGAGCGGGGCCAAGAGCCTGCTTCAAAGGGTCGAGCCATTGCTCGAACCGCTTCCACTGGTCGATGCCATCGGCATTGATGGGCCGGCGGACCTGCTCGGCGCTCGCGGTGCGCACGTCCCGCCTGGTCTCATGGAAGTTGAGGCAGGCCTCGTCGAAGGGAAGCCCGACATAATCGAGGAGCCTTCGGATCTCCCTCTCGGGATCCGCGAGGAGTTCCTCGTGGATCAGGCGGTAAACGCTCCCCGGTGAAACCTTCTCGAAGTGCGCCATCGCTCGAACGTAATCGCGATAGTAGAGGCCGAAATGCTCGAGGTCGTAGGAGAATTCCTGTCCGCGCGCGAAATGCTGCTTGAAGTTGGAAAGGCCGCAGGCGAGCGGATGGCGGCGGGCGTCGATGATCTTCGCATTGGGGAGGACGAGACGGATAAGACCGACATGGAGCCAGTTGTTGGGCATCTTGTCGGTGAAGTGCGGACGCCCGGTCTTCCGCTGGATCCGCGTTCGATCGAGGTAGGTCTCGCCGAGCCTCCCGATCTCCTCCCGTGATAGCTGCGCGAGGATGCCGGGATAGTTGCGCCAGCCTTCCGGAGCTCCACCGGGGCTGTTCTCCTCGAGCTCCCTTGCAATGACGATGATGTCGGGAAGCTCGCCCGTACCCTCGACGAGCGGGTGGCTTGCGAGGATCTGTTCGATAAGCGTCGAACCCGCACGTGGCATCCCGACGATGAAGACTGGGTCTTTCGCTGATGCCCCCCAGCCTTCACGAGCTTCAAGGAACTCGGCGGTGAAGAGCTTCTCGGCCTGGTCGACAAGCTCCGTCGTCTCGCCCGGGCGGTATCTCGTCTGGAGCGAACGAAGCGAATTGCCTCGCCGGTACTGGTCGAGGCTTGCCTCGTCCTCGCCCCTGTCCTCGAGCGCCTTGCCAAGGGCAAAATGCAGGCGGAGCCGGTCGTCGTCGCGAAGGGCCGGCGAAGCCAGCGCCTCTTCCATCGCCCCGATCTCCTCGTCGGAAAAGCGATAGGTCTTGAGGTTCGCGAGGCTCCACCAGGCTTCGCCGTTCGTCGGCTGGATGGAGAGCACGTTGCGGTAAGCCTCGATCGATCCCTGCTGGTCGCCGACGATCTTCAGGAGGTTGGCGATGCTGATCCAGATATCGCCATTGCCCGGCTGGCGCTCGGCGAGAAGGCGGTAGAGGCGGAGTGCTTCCTCGTTCTCGCCGATCCGGCTGAGACAGACGGCCTTCAGGGCCACGATCGGGTCGAAATCGGCCTCGGCGCCCTTGATCTGGTTGAGCTCCTCAAGCGCCTCGCCGGACCTGCTCAGCATGTCGAGCGCCACGGCCCGAGTGTAACGGCTGTAGAAGAAGCCCGGAGCGAGCTCGATCGCCCTGCGGAGCAGTCCGTCGGCCTTGCGCGCCTGTCCAAAATGGATCCCGATCTCTGCGAGCATCCGAATCGCGGCAACGTCGTCGGGCCGGTTCATGAGGAGCGACCGAAGGACCGATTCGGCGGTCGCGAGATCGTTCGCCATCATCGCCTGGCTGGCGCGCGCGATCTCCGGGTCATATTGGGAAGCGTCGATCGCCCCGAGCTCAGCCTCGTTCGCGCCGGCATCGTCGCCGAGCATCCTTAGCGCCCGTCCGAGCATTCGATAGGCATCGCCGTCGCGGGCGTTAGCGCGAAGCCGCCGGCGCGCCTCGTCGGCGGCGCGCGATGCGTCGGCGCTTTGGTCTGTCATGGGTTCGGCCACCAGGCTCCGCTAGTCAAATAAGGCGGGGTAGGCAATTTGCGCTCCCGCCGGGAAGCCTGGTCGAAGCGGCTTACTGCTGGTCGGTACCCTTGTTGCGCTTCTGCTCGGCAGCCCACTGGGCCGCGGTCTTGCACGTCCTGCTGGCGCTGAGGCGGCTGCCGATCAGCTCCTCGGTCTTGCAGATCTTGCGGTTGGGATCGAGCGCGGCCTGGCCGTTTGCCGGCTGGCTTTGGGGCTGCTGCGCGGACTGGGACTGCTGCTGCGTCTGAGCGCCGGCGGGGACGCTGGCGACAAGCAACACCACGGGCAAGAACGCGATGGATTTCAGCATGTGGGGAGAATCCTGATTCGAAATTACGCGACGCGCGTTGCTAATCGGCTAAACAGATTCGGGCAAACAAAAAACGGCCGTTACGCTGGGTTCGCGACATCGAACGCGACCGTAATGCGCTCACCAGCGCCGAACGGACGGGTGCCGTGCCACATCCATGAAGGGAACAGTGCGAGCCGGCCCGGCTTTGGCTCCACCATCCTCGTCGGGCCAAGGCCGAGCTTCAATTGCGCCTGCGGCTCACCCAGCGTCAGGAGCCCCGCTTCCGACTTCCCGAGATCGGGCGGGAGCACGAGGTAGAGCGCCGAGCTGATCCAGCCCGCCGGGTGGACATGGTTCGCATGATATCCGCCGCTCGAGAGCCTCACCGACCAGGCCCCGGCGAACCGGATCGGCTTTTGGCGATCGGCCGCGAGGAACGGATGGCTCTCGTCCACCGGCGGGAGACCAGCGACATGCTCGGCGACCGCCGAGCGGATCGCTTCGCGAAGCTTCACGATCATCGGATCGATATGCTGGAAGAGGTTGCCGTCCGTCTGAGTTCCGCCGCGAAGCGATTGTTCGAGCGGTTCCCCCCTCACCGTGTGCAGGCGCCGAAGCACGGCGACGAGCTCGTCCAGATCGGGAAGCCGATCAGCGATATCGTAAACGCCGACCATTCGCGGGTCCCCCTCGAGCCATTCCCAGCGAGGGTCCCCGGTCATCCGCCACGCGATCGAGGCATAGGGCCAGAAGAGATGCGCTTGCGGGCCCTCGAGCCAGGGATCGATCGTCAGGCCGGCTTCGGCGGGGCGGCCGTTTCGAAGGTCATGACGCACACGGCGAAGCTGGATCGTCGGATCGGGGAGCTCAGCCAACGGCGCGAACAATGCGTCGGCTCGGGCGCTGTCCCCCATCTCGGAATAGACGGTGGCCTCGTTGGCATCGAACATCGTGCTCGGGCCGAGCGCTGCGCGTCCGGCGGCGATCGCTCGAAGGCCATCCTCCCAGTGCTCGGCGTGGACCAGGGCGGTGATCTGTTCGCGCCTGAGCTCGAGGTTTCCCGGAAACCTCGCGAGCGCCTCGTCGTAGCTTCGAGCGAAGCCTTGGCGTTCGCCCTGCATCCAGCGCAGCTTCGAAAGCGTAGCATGTCCGTTAACCCAGTGCGGAGTGAACGAGAGGCTGCGCTCGAGACCGGCGATCGCCTCATCGATCCGGCGCTCCGAAACGAGCGCTCCCGTAAGGCCGAGAAGCATTTCGGGATTACCGGGAGCGAGCCGAAGGGCACGAGCGAAAGCCTCGACGCTTGGGAGTCCCGCTTCATTCAGGGTCCGGGCAAGGGCATGAGCGGGATTGGGTGCGTTGGGCGCAAGCTCGACCGCTCTCTTCAGCGACTTCAGCGCGTCCTCGTGTCGCTCGAGGTTGCGAAGGATGAGCCCGTGGATGTGCCAGAGCCGGTAGTCCGTCGAACGCGGCAGGGCGCGCTCGAGCTTCGGGAGCATGGTATGGGCCTCGCCGCGATCCCAGGCGGCGCTGACCTCGGCGAACAGCGCCGAGTCCGCAACAGTCGTACCCGCAAGGCTCGCCATCATCCGCCTGCGAAACTGACGCCCGCCGCCTCGATGACCGCGGTAATCGCGCGACGTTCCTCACCGCTCAGCGATGGCTGCCAGAGATCGATGATGAGAACGACCCTCAGCTGGTCACTGTCGTTCCAGGCCTCGTGCTCGATCGTGTCGTCGAAAACGAATGCCTCCCCGACGCGCCACTCGCACGTGCTCGCTCCGACGCGAAAGCCGCACTTTCCCGGAACGATCAGCGGGAGGTGGCAGACCAGCCGCGTGTTCGCGACACCGGTGTGCGGGGGAATGCGAGTCCTGGGCGCAAGCAGCGAGAACATCGCATTTGGCGAACCGCCGCGGATTTGCGGCTGGTCCATCCTCGAGATGACTTCCATCGTCTTCGGGCAATGGCGCGCATTGGCTTCGATGCGTTCGCCGTTCCTCAAGAGGTGAACTGCGGTCCATTCCCGGCTGTTGTTGAGCTCCTTCCACTGGGCAAGCGGGACGTGCTCGGGATACTGGATATAAGGGACCATCTCGGCCGCCTCGGCGCACATCAGCGCGTCGAACTCTTTGCGGATGTCCTCGGTCGCGGCGTCGAGAAGCTCCAGCTGCGGGAAGTTCGAGCGGTCGTGGAACTCGATCTCGGGCACAGCTGGATAGTGGAACTCTGTCGGCTCCTGGTGGAAATGCCTTGTCCTTCGTGAACGGTTCGACGCCAGGCGATCGGCGCGGCGGCGAACCTCGGGCGAAAGCCCCTCGGGGATGGCGCGCCGAAGGTGGTCTTCGACCGCGCCTGAATGCTGTTCCCAGCGCTCGCGCGCGTGGGCGATGACCGATTGCATCGGTTGCGGGACCGGGGCGCCCGGCGGGAGCTGGGCGAGTGCGTGGCCGAAGGCTTCCGAAGACCGGGCGTCTCCCAGGCGCTCGAGAAGAAGGGCGCGTTGAAGGAGAGCCGCGAACTCGCGCGGCGCGAGCGCGAGGCTCCGCTCGATCGCGGCCAGGGCGCCAACGAGGTCACCGCCCGATTTCCTCAGCGCCGAAAGCTTCATCCAGAGGCCGGGGTCCGAGGCGTTCGCCTGCGCCGCCTCTTCGAGCAGTGCGCGCGCCGTCGCGAAGTCGCCGGCCGCCGCTGCGCGATCCGCCTCCTGTTCCCGTGCCCGTGTCGCCATTTCCATGATTGTGTTCGCCACTGCCTGCAAAAGCAATTGCTGACTATCGCACCTGGCCCCCTCGGTCGCGAATCCACTGGGACAGGATCCATTTCTCGCCCGATGTCGGAGGCAAGCCTGCATGCCGCGACATCGGGTCCGGGCGACTCTGGGCATCAACGTTTGCCCAGAAGAGCGCGTCCCCGGTGCGGCCTTTGAACCGCAAATGCGCATCGACGAACTCGGTCTCACCGCCTTCAAACCCTTCATTGAGGTAAATCAGGAAGGTTCCGACCCGCTGCCCCGTCCGCAACTTTTCCCGAAGGGCTGGATTTGCGGGGTTCAAGAAGTCGAAGTGAGGACGAAATTCCTGCCCGGGTGAATAATGGAGCACTTGCGTAGGCTCGAAGTGGGTAAGCGGAAGCCGGACCGCGGCCGAAATCCTCGTCCGGATGACTTCGAGGACGAGGTCCATATCGGAGATCTGGAATTCCGCGCTGCTGTTGCTCCTCGCCAGCGAGCCGGCCAGACGGCCGGTCACGGGATCGAAGACCGTGGCGGGAAGCAGATGCTCTCGCCCGCGTTCGATCAGCCACCGACACTCGGCGGGGGACGCAAATCCTTCGATGACACGAACGAGCGGCCGGTCACTGAGCGACCGGTGCTCTCCGCTCCTCACCAGCTCGCGCAGGTCGACGCGGCTCCTCAACGCCTCCCACGAACTTCCAGTCCGCTGTCCTTTTGCCCGCGGCTGCCGGGATTCCCGCGCGAGAAGCCCAAGCTGAAGACGGGCCGAGCTTGAGCCCTGCTCCGCTGCCTCCTGCAGTCGATCGAGGGCACGGCCCCAGTCAGCGGTCCGGTTGACGCCCATGGCTTCGAACAATGCCGTCAGGGCCGTGGCATCGCCATGGCCCTTCGCGGCGGCCTGTTCGATGAGGCTCAGCCCGCGCGCACCCTCGCGCGCTGCCTTCGGGCCGCCAAGCAGCAGCTTCCCAAGCTGGAACTGCGCTCGGACATCTCCCCGCGCCGCTTTCTGTTCGAGTTCGGCTTCGCTCGCCACGCAGGCCTTCTGCCGGACACAAAGCCCAAAAGAAAGCGGCGGACCCTCGGTTGAGGATCCGCCGCCATGACTAACGCTTCTGGTCGATCTTAGAAGTCGACCGTGAAGCCCGCGAACAGGTAGCGACCCATGGAGTCGAACATCTGCGGATAGGTATTGCCGTTGCCCTGGGCGAGGCCCTGGACCGGCGGATCCTTGTCGAAGATGTTGTTCACACCAAGGCGCAGGTTCAGCTTCTGAGCCATGCGCGCGGTGAACGCGAGGTCGAAGTAGCTGCGCGAGTCCATGTGGGTGTCGCCCGGGTTGCCGTGCGGACCGCCACCACCGTTGAGGTCCGGATCGTTGCTCAGCGTATCCAGCTGAACTCCGCCGAAGTAACGCCACTGCGCCGACACGCCGATACCGTTCGGCATCGTCAGGCCGATGCGGGCCTTGTGGCGCCACTTCGGATTGGGAGTGCCGCCGACACCTGCCGAGCAGGTCGGACCGTAGAGTCCGACGCAGTCGTAGGTGATGTCTCCGAACGGGTTGGTGATGAGGTGCTTCAGGAGCGTTCCGACGAAGCTCACGTTCAGGGTGCCAATGCCACCAAGGCGGTGGTTGTAGCTGCCGTTGAAGTCGAAGCCCTTCGTCTGGAGGCCACCGACGTTCACGTTGGTGAGCTCGATGAAGCCCTGCGGCGTCAGCCACAACGTACCGAACTGGTCGCGGTGGATGAGATCGCAGAACAGGCCGTCCGACAAGCACTCGTTCATGACGGTCGAGAAGCCGAGCGTTCCGACGAGGCCCTTCACCTTGATGTTGAAGTAGTCGACCGTAAAGGCCAGGCCCGGAACGAAGCGCGGCTGAAGAACGATACCTGCGGTCCAGGTGTCGGCCTTTTCCGGCTCGAGGTTCGGGTTGCCGCCGAGGAGGCCGGTGTACTGCTTCGCCGGGTTCGCCGGGACGTTGCCGTACTGGGCGGCCGAGAGACCGGTGGCAGCGCAGGCCGCCTGGCTGGCCGTCGGATTGTCGCCTTCGCACGGGTCGGAGTTACCGACGAGACCGATCGCCTGCGGTGAGAACAGCTCGGAGACGTTCGGCGCACGAACCGCGCGGTTGTAACCGCCGCGGAACCTGACGTCGGCGATCGGGGCGAACTCGCCTTCGATCTTGTACGTGCTCGTGTTGAAGCTGTTCGCGGCGATATGATAGTTCGACAGACGGTAGCCGGCGTCGAGCTGCAGCAGGTCGATGAAGTTGTGCTCGACGATCGGGATCTGGATTTCGCCATAGAGTTCGCGAACGTCCGTGTGGCCCGCGACCGGCGGAGTCGTGCTTCCCTGGCCGGTGAGGTCACCGGTCTGGAACTCGATATCCGGAGCGAAGGACAGCGTGTTCTTCACATAGTCGACACCAACGTTGGCGCCGATGCCGTTGTCGGCCCAGGGAGTCTGGAGACCGTAATCGGCACCCGTGAAGGTCAAGTCGGCTTCCGCGGTCTGCTGACCGACGCTGCCGCGCTCGAAGCCCGGCACGGACACATAGCCCAGGGCCTCAGGCGTCACGCCGCCTTCCTGGAAGATGTTGTACGGGACGCAGGCGGTGTCTTGGCCATTGAACACCGAACGGCACTGGATGGTCGCGCCGGGGGTTCCCGGAGCAACGATCGCACCATTGAGGACCGAGACGACATCGAGAGCGCGCGTGAGGCGGGTCAGCGAGAAGTCGTTGAAGTAGGTCTCCGACAGGAGCGACTTCTGGTACATGTACGAGACGTCGTAGGTGAGGCCCTTGGCGATATCACCCTTCATGCCGCCGACGATACGCCAGTCGGTGTGCTCGAGGTCGTCGTCGCGACCGCCGCCTTCAACGTTACGGCGACCGATGGTGACAACCGCGCCAACGACTCCGTTCTGCTCGGTGAGCAGCGTCGGGTCACCGCAGATCTCGTTGCGCTGCTGCGCCGACATCAGCGGGTTGTCGCAGTTGAGGAAGCGCGTGTTGCTGAAGTCGCCCGACGGAGCGATCAACGCATCCGTGTGGTCGTTCATGAACATGATTTCCATGTACGGCTTGAACGCCGAGCTGATCTCGTAATCAGCAAAGGCACCGAGCGTATAACGCTCGTCCGGACGCTGGAAGTAGTTGTACGGCGCATAGTTGAAGAGCGTCGCGCCGGGCGCGAACTTGTTGCCCACAACGTGGCGAGTCTTCACCAGCGCACCCGTCGTCGGGTTGAACAGCCGGAACGAGCCGGTGTCGGACGTGGACGAGCCACCGCAATAATATTCACCGTAAGCCGCGACGTACTGCGGAGCGAACGAGCCCAATGCGCAGAACGAGAAGTCGCGGGTCGATTCGAGGACCGGGTCCTGCGTACGGTACGTTGCGTACGCCTGGACGTGGCCGCGACCGTCGTCGAACGCAGCACCGAACACTGCCGCGAGATCCTGCGCGCCGCCGTTCGTGCTCATCCCGTGCGGGAAGCGATAGGCGGGCTGGCCGAACACGTCGGTCTGGATCTCGGTATTCGCGCGGACGAGGTTGTCGCCCATGTGCTGGTGATGGTTGAACACGCTCGCCTGGGCGTCGATCCGGAAGCCCGTGAACGTGTTGTCCATGATGAAGTTGACGACGCCCGCGACGGCGTCGGCGCCGTAGACAGCGGACGCACCGCCGGTCAGCACGTCGACGCGCTTCACGAGCTGGACGGGGATGAAGTTGATGTCCGGAATCGGCACGCGCGGGTCGCCGCCGACGAGACGCTTGCCGTTGACGAGGACCATGGTGCGCTTGGCGCCGAGGCCGCGCAGGTTGATCGAGGCAATACCGAGCGAACCGTTCGAAACGTTCGAACCCTGGTCAGCGAACACCTGAGGCAGCGAGTTGACGAGGTCCTCGGTACGGGTCGTACCCGAAAGCTTGACTTCCTGGCTCGAAACCGTGGTCACCGGGCTCGCGGTCTGGAGGTTCGGCTGCGGAATGCGCGAACCGGTAACGATGATTTCCGACGGAGCGGAAACCGGGGCCCCTTGCGCGTTCGTGCTGGGCACGCCGGCATTCTCGACCGGACCAGTGGTATTCGGATTCGTCGGCACCGCGCTGTTGTCAGGCGGATTCGGCGGCGGGTTCTGCGCATCCTGCGCGAACGCCGGAGTCGCAACCATGCTCGCACCCACGAGAAGCGTGGTCGTGAGCAAGCGCTGACGGAAATCGAGCTTCATTTATTCTTCCCCTTCACTAGCCGAGCGCGGGGCCACGGCTGCCGTGGAACGGCAATCACAAGTTGCCGAACTGCTCCTTGTGATAGGTGAAGCTAGGAGAAGCTTGCAACGCCCGCGCACTCGTTACGGGCAAGTTGTCAATGCGCTGTATCAATTTTGCAACAGCGCTCGCTTGCACCGAATCTGCCGCCGCCGATACTGTGCGCACAATCAGTGAGGGGATCCGGATTCATGCGAAGGACGATGCTTCTTGCGGCTGGGGCCGCGCTGGCCGTCGTTGGAACGGCCGATGCGAAGCAGCCGCCACAGACCGGGACCCCGCCTCAGGTCCAGCGCCTGATGGACTGCAGGAGCATCACCGCCGCCGACCAGCGACTCGCCTGCTACGACCGCGAGGTCGCAGCGATGAACCAGGCCATTGCAAGCAAGGACCTTGTCCTCATCGACAAGGAGAAGGCTCGAGCCGCGGGCCGATCGCTGTTCGGCTTCTCGATTCCCAATTTCGGCGGACTCTTCGGGACCAACGGCGAGGTCAACCAGATCGACGGCACCATCAAGAGCATCGCCCATAATCAGGACGGCGGCTGGGTGATCACCC
>DASZYL010000249.1:0-9752 GCA_035545385.1 Sphingomicrobium sp.
CCTCCTCCGCCACCGCCGCCGGTGGTCGAGCAGCCGGCTCCGCCGCCTCCGCCGCCGCCCCCGCCGCCTCCGGCGCCGGTCGAACGCGGCGAACGCGGAATGTAAGAAAGGCAGGGAATGGGAGGGAAGGGTTCGCCCCCAAAAACGGTGGCGAACCCTTCGGGCTCAAGGCGACACTAAGGATCCGGAGCTCCAATTATCGACACGTTTCAGCAGCTTAACGAACGTTCATTTGGCCTTCAGCATTAGTCCATTCTTAGGCCGACTTCTCCCGGGGGAATGAAGGGACCGGCCTCCGCCGGTGCCAGCGCCTCCTGACAACCCAACGACCACGTTCGTGCCGGCAGTGCCGCGCGCGCCGGGGTCCTGCACGCCCGCGAAAGCGGCGAGGAAAGGTTTATGCCAATGCGTGTCCTGCTTGCTTCGACCGGTCTTGGAACGCTCTCGATCCTCATGGCCTCATACGCGGGCGCGGAAACGGTCGTCAGCACCGCAACCACCACCCCGCTCTCGACCAGCAGCTCGGGCGACATTCACATAACTTCGGCGGGTTCGATCAAGCCGACAGGCGGCGCTGCAGTCACGATCAACAGCAACAATGCAGTCAAGAACGAGGGGACGATCGCGATCTCCGGGGCGAACGGCGCAACCGGGATTCTCGCGGGCACCAATCTCAGCGGCGATATCACGAACGCCAATATCATCACCATCGACGAGGATTATACGCCCGAGGACAGCGACAAGGACGGCGACCCGGACGGTCCCTTCGCAAAGGGAAGTGACCGGTTCGGGATCCACGTGCTTTCGGGCGGCACCTATACCGGCAACATCCTCAACAGCGGCGCGATCACGATCGAAGGGAACAACTCGGCGGGAATCGCGATCGACAGCGCACTTGCGGGCTCGCTGACATCGAACGGCAAGATCAGTGTCACCGGCGACAACAGCGCCGGTATCCGCGCGGGGGCCGTCAGCGGCAATGTAACCATCGGAAGCGGCAGCTCGACCAATGTCCAGGGCGCGAACAGCGTCGGAGTGCTCCTTGGCGGCGATATCGGCGGTGCGCTGGTCATCCAGGGGACGGTCAACACCACGGGCTATCGCTTCACCACGGCGCCCTTGGACCCGTCAAAGCTCGATTCCGACGACCTTCTCCAGGGCGGCTCGGCGGTGGTCGTCAATGGAAGCGTTTCAGGAGGGATCCTTCTCGATTCGAAACCCGCGGATACCGACCCCAACCAGGCCGACGAGGATCACGACGGGACTCCCGACGCCAACGAGACCACGGCCTCGCTCACGACCTTTGGCGCAGCCCCGGCGATGGCGATCGGATCGGCGACCTCGGACATCAACATCGGTGCGGTCGCCGGCTCGAGCCTGGGTCACGGGATCGTGATCAAGGGAAGCGTCAGCGGCATCGGCGTCTATGACGGAATTACCGCGACCGGCCTTTCGATCGGGGGAACGGGCCATTCGGTCAACGTGACCGGCGGAATGACCCTCCTCGGCTCCGTCTCGGCGACGGCAAGCAAGGCTTCGGCAACCGCGATCCACATCGGCTCCGGAGCGAAGGTTCCCCAAATCGTCGTTGGAGGGACCGTCTCGGCATCGGGCGGCGGCGCCGAGGGAGCTTCATCGACCGGGATCCTCATCGACAGCGGAGCGACGGTCAACGCCATCTCCAACAGCGGAACCATTGCTGCAGCGCGAACCGGCGACAGCGGGACCGCCGCTGCGATCGTTGATCTCTCGGGCACCCTTTCGATCATCCAGAACAATGGGGCGATCGGGGTGACGAGCCGCGATCTCGGGGATTCAGGGACTGCAATCGACCTGCGCGCAAATTCCACCGGCGCAGTCATCCGCCAGGTTGCGGCGGCATCGGGTGCTCCAGCGCCGCTCATCTCGGGGAACATCCTTTTCGGGAGCGGCAACGACACGCTCGACGTCCAGGCGGGGAGTGTTCTCGGCAAGGTGGATTTCGGAGGCGGGAGCGACGTGATGAGCCTCAGCGGCGGAGCGCTCTTCCGCGGCCAGCTCGCGAACAGCAGTGCCCTCCAGGTGAGCGTGGGCAGCGGCTCGACTCTCGACGTCCAGAACCTCGGGACCGTCGATCTTGCATCCCTGACGGCCGCCGAAAACTCATCCATCGGGGTGACGATCGGAGACAGCGGTCACACGCTCTACAACGTCTCAGGTACGGCAAGCTTCGGTGCGGGCTCGAAGATCCTCGTCACTCTCGACCATGTCGGAACCGCTCAAGGCACCTACGAGATCATCGACGCGGGAACGATCGATGGCATCGACAATCTCACCAGCTCGATCGTCACTTTGCCTTTCCTCTTCAACAGCAAGCTCATCACCGATGCGGGCAGCGGCGAAGTCGCGCTCGATATCGAACGCAAGGATTCAGGCACGCTCGGCCTCAACCGCTCGGAGACGGCGATCCTCGATGCGGCTTTGGACGCCGCCGATCTCGAGACCTCGTTCTCGGCGCTGTTCCTCAAGATCGGAGACAGCGCCGGTCTCAAGGACACCCTCCAGCAGCTGATGCCGGACCATGCGGGCGGTGCATTCGAGACCGCGACGAAGGGCTCGCGCCTCGCGGCCGGAATCCTTTCCGATCCGAGGCCGATCAATGGCCTTTGGCTTCAGCAGGTCGCGTGGGGGTCGAGCAAGTCGATCGGGGACACTTCGAGCTACAGCCTCAGCGGCTGGGGAGCGACGGGCGGCTATGACATTCCTCTTGGGCCTGCACTCAGCGTCGGGGTGACCGGAGCCTATCTCTGGGGCAAGGACGGCCATGGTTCGAACGAGCTCGTCAGCAACCATTACGAGGGTGGCCTCTACGCGCGCGGAGGCGTCGGCGGTTTCAGCGCATGGGCGCGAGCGACGATCGGGACGATCAAGTTCGACAGCCAGCGGAACTTCAATTCGACCATTGATGGCGCCGCGCTCACCCGCACTGCCGAGGGCTCGTGGAGGGGCACGCTCTATTCGGGAACCGCGGGCCTTTCCTACGAGGCGAAGCTCGGTCGGTTCAGCGTCCGGCCGAACGCTTCGCTCGAATATTACAAGCTCAAGGAAAAGGGCTATTCCGAAACCGGTGGAGGCGATGCGTTCGACCTCATCGTGGATTCAAGGAGCAGCGACGAGAGCGCGGCGAACGCATTGCTGACCTTAGGATATGACCTCATGGCGCCAGCTGACGAGGACGGCGGCTGGCTGAGGGTCGAAGCCGAAGGCGGGCGCCGCGAGATCCTCTCCGGAACGCTCGGCGACACGACCGCCCAGTTCAAGGACGGAACGCCATTCACGCTTGCCGCGGAGGACCGCACGAGCGGTTGGCGCGGCGGGGTGCGAGTGACCGGCGGGGGTTCGAGCGTGACCTTCGTTGCCGAGTTGAACGCCGAGCAGCAGCAGGGGAATGTCTCGATCGGCGGGCGCGCGGGCCTGAGGCTCGGCTTCTAGGGAAGGGCGAAGGCGCTGCTCCGGCCCGGCGGGTCGGAGCAGCCAGGGTTGACCGCGACGCATTGCCGGCTCTCGTCCGCCGGCGTGGAAGGATCCTCCGCGCGCGCGGGGCCATGATCGAGCTCGACGAAAATGCCGGAAGACGGCGGGCGAGCCATCGACTCCATGGCTCCATCCTCGTCTTTCCTCGAGCGACGAACCGCGAAAAGGGAGGAGGATCGCTCTCGGTCGGTCTCGCCGACTTCCTTCACGATCCTCGTCACATAAGCCTTGGTCTCGGAAGGAAGGCGCCTCGTTCCGGCGAGGTAGTCGGAATAGCGTCCCGGCCCTGCATTATAGGCGGCAAACAGCCCCGGATATCCGAAGCGGTCGTACATCATTCGAAGATATGCGGTCCCCGCGAGGATATTGTCGCGTGGATTGAAGGGATTGGTTCCAAGGCCAAGCATCGCTCGCATCTCGAGCCAGGTCCCCGGCATCAGCTGCATCAATCCAAGAGCACCCGCCCGGCTGACAATCGGAAATCCGTCCCTCGAGACCTGTCCGCCGCTCTCGGCCAGGATGACATGCCGGATCCAGCGCTTTGGAACGTGGAACCTCGACGAAGCCTCGGTGATTTCCCGGGTCCATCGGTCGACCGGGTCAGCGCTCGCCGGCGCACCAAGGAGGATGGCCAAGAGGAATGCCATTTTCAGCGCGGCCAAATGAGCCTCGCGCTTCCGATGACCTCGCTCTCGTGCGTGATCCCGAAATAGCGGCCATCGAACGCGCCCGTGGCGCGCGGCGACAACAGGAAGAGCTCGCCGCGGCGAAGCCGGCTGCAGCCCTCCCACCATGGGAGCGCCCGGCCCGAAGGGTCGCGCTTCTTTCGTACCGCGGCGATGCGCCCGTCGATGAGAACCAGCTTTCCCGTTGCGCAGACGCGCATTCCAGCAAGGGCGCTCACACGTTTCACGAGCGGCACTTGACGAGGAAGGTAATGGCGTCGCGCTGCGAGCCTCCTCGCTGCGGGAGGCGCCCACGCCAATACGGTTTGCCCAAGCTCCACCTTGCCTCCCCCGATGGCGTAGAGGCCGACGGGGCTGCTGGCGCTCGCATTCCAAATCAGCAGCGGGCGAATTGGAACGAGGACAGGGGTGGCAAGCGCGGCCACGGAGAAGCCGGCGGCGAGGATCGCCCAATTGGCGGGACCGCTGCGAGGCAGGAGCCTCGAGCGCAACTTCCGGCGCGCATTTTCGAAGCGCTGGGCAAGAGCCTCAAACAACTTGCCGGGTTTTGCCGAATGAACGCGACCAGGCATCGAGATCGTCGATATGGTAGCGGACGTAACGGCCATGACGGCGGAAGCGTGGGCCCATGCCGTCGCGACGAAGGTCCTGCATCTTGCGCGGGCTGAGACCGAGGTAAAATCCCGCCTGTTCGGTCGAAAGGAAGGGACTTCCCTTCTTGGCCCTGTCGGCTCGAGCGATGGCGTCATCCATCTTCGGTTCCAGGTTTGCAAACGTTGGTCGCTCGCCCATGCCCAATGGCATGGCGCGGTTCATTCGCGGGGCAGAGGCTCGAAAAACGATAGGGCCAAATACGATCCGGGAGATGCTGGGTCGTGAACTCGTCCCAGTCGTCGAGCCCTGTTCCTTGTCGAGCGCTGGTTAGAGGTTCGCCGTCATTCGAAACGCCCCGGTTTCGTCCCTCGAACGGTTGCCGCTGGGGGGGATTGCATGCCCCTTTCCGCCGTTCGATCCGGGCTCAATGAACGCGGTGCTCCTCGATGTACCGAAGCTCGCTCTTGGCGAGGTCATTGTCCGGCTCGAACTTGAGGCTCCTCTCGTAAGCCTTCACCGCGTCGTCCCAACGCTGAAGGTCGATATACGAATATCCCTCTCCGCGAAGCGCCACTGCCCGCCAATGTGCCGCGCTTTCGCGGGACTGGAGCTTTGATGCGATCCTTTCGGCCCGCTTGTAGAGCTCGAGCGAGCGCTCGAGCCCGCCGTTCACTCGGACCGCATATGCATATTCGACGAGGTACTGGGCATTCTCGGGGTCGTGGCCGACAAGCGTCTCGAGCACCTGTACGGCTTCCGCCGGGCGCTTCAGCTCGTTGAGTGCATAGCCCTTGACGAGCATGGCCTCGCACCAGTCGTTCTCGACCGAAACGACGAAGTTTCCCTGCATGTACTTTTGAAGGACTGCAGCCGCGGCGCCTGGGCACATCGCCTTGGGGTCCTTGGCATCTTTCGCGAGGGCCTGGGCGATGATCGGATCCACCAGCGCCAGCGATTGGTCAGGCTTTCCGTCCTTTAGCAATTCCCTCGCGCGCTCGAGGTCACTTAGCTTCTCCTGTCCATGAGCAGCTGAACCCAAGGCCGCGATCGCGGCAAGCGCGACGAAGATACTTTTCAAACTACGCATCACTATCCCCCTTGGAAACGCACTCTAGCTTGAGGCAGCGGACATGAAAGTGGGATCCTCGAAGGCAACACCTCGATGATCGACGCGAAGCCCTTGAAGGAAAACAACCAGAGAGTTCTGGATTTCTCGCGGTTTAGGTTTATGTACCGCGCGATATGAATAAGGTCCAGAACTTCGCCTGCAGGGGCCGACCCCGCGAATTCTGCGTGGACGAAGCGCTCGCCAAGGCGCTTAGGGTCTTCTGGGAAAAAGGCTATGAGGGGACTTCGCTCAATGACCTTACCGAGGCGATGCACATAACGAGGCCAAGCCTCTACGCGGCCTACGGGAACAAGGAATCCCTCTTTCGAAAGGCGCTCGACCTCTACGAGCGTGAAAAGCTCGCCTATCTCCGCGAGGCCCTGAAGCAGCCGACCGCCCGGAAGGTCGCCGAGGCAATGCTCAAGGGATCGGTCAACAATGTCACGGGCGAGAATGAGCTCCACGGCTGCCTTGGAGTGATCACCTCGGTTGCCTGCGGCCCCGAGTCCCAGTCGGTCCGGGAGGAAGTCGTGAAACGCGGTGACGCTGCGAAACGCGCGCTCACCGAGCGTTTCATGAAAGCGAAGGAAGAGGGAGATCTTCCCAAGCACGTCGACCCTGAAGGACTGATGCGAGTCCTCTCCGCTCTCCTCCAGGGAATCTCGGTGCAGGCCAACCAGGGAGCGTCTCGAGAGGACCTCGAACGCCTCGTCGATGCAGGTCTCGCAATCTGGCCGAGTCCCTGAAACTTATCGCTACCCCCGATTTTTTTATCGTTCAGTACAGAAATCGTCTTGACGTCACCTGGCCGACTTTATACTGAGCGGTACAGAAAAGCGCGAGCCGCTCCTGCGGGGCGTTTTTTTGACCCATCAGCAAAAAAAGGGGCGATGCGTCTGAAATGATCAACTGTCTCAAGCGGGCCTGACGCGCCGCATTAGCTTCACAAACGACTGACGGCTTCACCGGCCAGGCAATTGAGCCTGGCTGACCGGCTTTCTGCGTGCCCGAACAAAGAGTCGATGACGCCCGCGAGGCTTTCGCGGCGGCCGGTGACGCTCGTCCAGAAAAAAGGGAAACTGGCATGGCCTATCTGACAAAGATCGAAGGCGAGGATTGGCAAGCTCTGGAGGTGCCGGGCTCAGCGCGCCTCGAGCCCGCATTCACGGCACTCGAATGGTCG
Organism: Sphingomicrobium sp.; assembly: GCA_035545385.1. Classification (GTDB taxonomy): domain Bacteria; phylum Pseudomonadota; class Alphaproteobacteria; order Sphingomonadales; family Sphingomonadaceae; genus Sphingomicrobium. Next base: position 7,085 of record DASZYL010000249.1, read on the forward strand.
GTGATCCGCCTCGCTCGGATCGACCGGCTGTGGACGATCCGGGCCCAGGGCGTCTTGCGCCGCTTCTGGAACCGCCTGGTTGGCCGGGCCAACCCGAAGCTCGCCAACCCAAGGCTCGAGGCGCTTCGCAAGATGGCCGTCCTCAGCTGGCATTTCGGCTTCACCATCCCCGGCGACGATCTCGCCGACTTCCTCTCCGCCGGCTTCACGCTGGACCAATATGAGCTGATGGCCGGCTCGATCAATTCGGCCCTCGGCGCCGCAAGGATCGCAAGATGAACATGATTTCCAAAGTCTCGCCGGACGGCGAAAGCACTCAGCTCGAGCTCGAAGTGAAGCGCCGCCCAAATTGGCGACGCGCAGCGATATTCGGAACTCCGCTCGTCCTTATCGGAGCTGCGGTCGCCCTCTGGAACAGCGACCCTTCGCCCGCTGCCGCACCGCCTCCACCGACGGTCACGGTCGCGCTGCCAGTCAGAAGCGAAGTCAATCTCTGGGACGATTATGTCGGCCGCTTCGAGGCGAGCCGAAGCGTCGAGGTGCGCCCGCGAGTCTCTGGACAGGTCATCGGAGTCCATTTCCGTGACGGCGCGATCGTCCACAAGGGACAGCTTCTCTTCACGATCGATCCGAGGCCCTTTTCCGCCGCGCTCGCCGAGGCACGCGCTGGAGTTGCGACCGCGAGAAGCCAGCTTGCACTTGCCACGACCAATCTCGGCCGAGCTCGACGGCTCCTCGAAGTCGACGCCGCATCGCAGGCGAGCGTCGACCAGCTCGAGGCCGAGGCCCAGACTGCCCGCGCCGCCCTCGCGGCGGCCGAGGCGCGGGTCCGCGAACGCGCGCTCGACGTCGAGTTCACTCAGATCCGGGCGCCGATCAGTGGCCGCATCTCGGACCGGAAGATCGATGCCGGGAATCTCGTCAGCGCAAGCGCCGACGGCGGCACCCTCCTGACAACGATCAACGCGCTCGATCCCATCTACTTCACGTTCGACGTGCCGGAATCGCTCTACCTCAAGGAGGCGCGCGAACGCGGAGCTGGAGCCGGGGCCAAGATCGCCGAGATCCGTCTCCAGGACGAAGCTGGCTACAATTGGCGTGGAACGCTCGACTTCACCGACAATGGCATCGGCCAGAATTCGGGAACGATCCGGGCGCGCGCCGTGGTCGCCAATCCCGATCACTTCCTCACCCCCGGGCTGTTCGGGCACATGCGCCTTGCGGACGGCGGGACCAACCAGGCGATGCTTGTCCCGGATGCAGCGATAAGGACCGACCAGGCACGAAAGATCGTCCTCGTCGTCGGCAGGGACGGCACCGTTGCTGCAAAACCGGTCGAGACGGGACCTCTCGTCGGTGACCTGCGCGTCATCCGCTCCGGCCTTCAGGGCTCGGACCGGGTGGTCGTCCAGGGCGTCCAGTTCGCGATGCCGGGCACCAAGGTGAACACGCGGCTCACAAGGGTCACGATCGCCAATACCGCAGCGCCCGCACCCTTGGAGGCGTCGACGCCCAGCGCCTCGCAGGCGACCCTCGCCGCCAGGTAAGAAGGATATCCTTCAATGCAGCTCAGCCATTTCTTCATCCGGCGGCCGATCTTTGCCGGAGTCATCGCGATCATCATCTCGATCGTCGGCGCCTTCGCCTATTTCGGTCTTCCCGTTTCGCAATTCCCGGACATCGTTCCGCCGACGGTCACCGTCAGCACTTATTATCCGGGAGCCTCCGCCGAGACCGTCGCCGACACCGTTGCCGCGCCCATCGAGCAGCAGATCAACGGCGTCGACAACATGCTCTACCAGTCCTCCCAGTCGACCGGCGATGGCCGGGTGACGATCACCGTCACGTTCAAGCTCGGAACCGATCTCGACACCGCCCAGGTGCTCGTCCAGAACCGGGTCGCGCTCGCCCAGCCGAGCCTTCCCGAAGAGGTGCGCCGCCAGGGCGTCGTGGTCAAAAAGACCTCGCCCTCCTGGCTGATGGCGGTCAACGTGCTCTCGCCCGACGGCTCGCTCGATCGGGGCTATGTCTCCAATTACGCGCTGACCCAGCTCAAGGACCGGCTGTCGCGGGTCGACGGGATCGGCGACGTCCAGATCTTCGGCGCGCGCGACTATGCGATGCGCGTCTGGATCGATCCGGGCCGGGCAGCGATGCTCGGGCTGACCGCGGGTGAAGTGGTCGAGGCGCTTCGAAGCCAGAACGTGCAGGTCGCCGCAGGGTCGGTAGGCCAGCCTCCGTTCGACACGGGCGAAGCCCAGCAGCTCAATGTCGAGACCCAAGGCCGGTTCAAGACTCCGGAGGAGTTTTCGAACATCATCATCAAGACCGATCCTTCAGGAGCGGTCACCCGGCTGCGCGACGTCGCGAGGGTCGAGCTCGGCGCCGAGGATTATGGCGTCAACGCCTATCTCTCGGGGACCGATTCGGTCATCCTCGGGATCACCCAGCGCCCGGGCACGAACGCGCTCGCGGCAGCGACGGGAATCAAGGCGGAGCTCGCCGAAGCCTCGAAGAGCTTCCCCAAGGGCCTCGAATACCGGATCATCTGGAATCCGACCGAGTTCATCAGCAAGTCCATGACCGCCGTCGAGGAGACCCTCCTCGAGGCCCTCATCCTCGTCGTCATCGTCATCATCGTCTTCCTCCAGAGCTGGCGAGCAGCGCT
>DASZYL010000250.1:0-3683 GCA_035545385.1 Sphingomicrobium sp.
CATTGTGGACGAGCCCGGCGACGAGCCCGTGGGTCTCGCCCAGCGACACGCCGTCGATCGTGAGGTTGGTCGCGAATTCGCCTGCAAGATCGCCGTTGAGGCGAACGATCATCGTCTTGTAGCGGATGTCGCTGAAGAGATCGAAGGCGATCCCGGGAGCAAGTCCGGTGGGCTTGGTTCCGATATATTTGAGTTCGCCTCCCGGGGAGCGCGAATCGAGCCGTCCGCCGACGATGCGCCCGCCGCTCTCGTCGAAGATCATCGGGAGGACCCCGTCGAACGTCCCGGTGAGCTCGATTCCGCTAAAGCCGAGGCTGTCGACGAACTGCTTTGCATCGAAATTCTGAAGCTCGAACGTCAGGCGCTTGGGGCTCGGGCTTCCGAAATTGAGAACTGTCTCGTGAAGGATGAGGCGCCCGCCCATGAACGGCCATTCGCCATGCTCGACCCTGACGAGATTGTTGGGCAGGAGCTGGTACCTGATCGAGCCATTCTCGACCGTGATTCCAGGATTGATCGAGCGGATATTCGCGACCTGGTGCGGCGACGTCTCGAGGTTGAGAAGGTCGGTGAAATGCATGCTGGTCGAAAGGCCTGCGACCGGGCCGAACGGGGCGGCGAGGTCCATGTTGGCGGTTGCGAAATCGCCGCTCGAGGTGACTTCGCCGCCCGAGCTCCAGTTGATCCGCCCCTGCCCCGTTATCGTCCCGTTGACGAGCGCGACGACGCCCTCGGTGAGCCGGGTCAGCTCTTCAGGCTGGAAGTTGGGGCCGAATGCGAGGCCCGGGACGTCGAGGAGAGCATGGCCGGAATCGCTCGAGAGCCGGTGCTCGATCGAGACATTGGTGACGAGCGTCCCGCTTTGCGGGTGATGGAGCGAGCCCGTGGCCCGCACATGGTCGTCGCCGATCGTCAGTCGAACGTCATTGCTTCGCAATGGATAGAAGCGCGGGTCGGGATCGCGGTCTTCAAGGGTGAGCGCGCCATCGACGCCGAGATTGTCGTTGGCGTACCGCCACTTGCCGCTGGCATCGCTGATCAGAAGGGGAACGGTGCCGATCACGGCCTTGGCACCCCTGAAATCGCCGCGAAGGGTCGAGCCCGCAAAGCTACCGTTGAGCCTCGCTGCGTCGAAGAGGATCGGCGACTGCGGCTGGCCGAGCCTCAAGGCGAGGCTGTTGAAGAAGAACTGCTTGTTCGAGACCTCACCGCTCGACGCCGTGGCGCGGAACGGCGAATCTCCGAGCCGGCCGTTGAGGACGGGGGAGTTGAGTCGAGCGCTCGCGACCACCGGCCCCCCCTCGCGCTTGTAGAGGATCGCGGGGCCGATCGGGCACATGGGGATCCGGGTGGCTGCGAGCTTCAGCGTGCTCATCTGGAGATAATCGAAACTGACCACCGCGCACGCCGTCCCGATCGCAAAGCCGCCGCCCGGCCCGAGCCGGCCTTCGATCGGCAGTCGAAGCGCCCGTACGCTGCCGTTGGGGAACCGCCCGTCGAGCAATGCGACGGTGCTTAGGGCGGTCGACCCGCCGGGCCCTGGCCCGAACCGGATCGGGGCGAGCGCGAGCCGCTCGCCCCCGGCAGTATAGGGCGCGAAATCGGCGATTCCGCTGAGCGGCCCACCTGGCCTCGGCTGCCTCAGGGTCAATCGGCCCGAGGGGAGGCCTCCGCCGCCCATCGCGATCGTCCCGTCGATTCGGAGCAGCGACTTGGGCCAGTAGAAGGTCACTCCGCTGCCCCCGGAAATGCTCGCCCTCGCTCCCGCCGGCCCCCTGATGTCCGCGCCGGTGATTCGAGCGGCGCCGCCGCCGGGGAAATTGACGACCCGGATCTCGCCCGACGCGTTGAACCGGCTCGCCGTCCGGCCGATCGCCTTGCCGATGCTCGTCGCGACCGGACCGATGGGCGTTCCCGCGGCCGAAGCAAGCGGAACGGTCACGCTTTCGAGCATCCTTGGATCAAGTGTCGAATTGTCGGCCGCAAAGTCCCCGACAAGAGCGAACGTGCCGCTCCTCATTCCGAGCTTGTAAGCGCCGTTGAGCCGGGTCCTGTCAGCAGTCGCTGTCGCCATTCTGGACTTTTGGGCAGCGAGCCGGACATGCCCGGTGACGCTTGCGAGCGAGCCCTTGTAGGTGATGTCGCCGACGAACGCGGCAAGGCCATTGGCTCCGGCCGTCAGCGTGCTGATCGCCATGTGCCCGCTACCATCGACCGAGGTGAATGCCTCGTTGAAGCTGGCCTTGGCGTCAAACCTCGGAGCAAGGACGTAAAAGCCGCTCTCCGGGCAGGCGAAGGACCCGAGCGCCACCGGGCCCTCGACCTTCGGGTGACGGGCGACGACCGAGACCGCGACGCTCGTGCGCAGGTCAATGGCGGCGCAGCGGCCCGGAACGAGCCTCGGGCTTGCGACAGCGAGGTGGCCCTTGAATCCACCGCTCAGCCGCCCATTCCCTTGGAGCGCGAGCCCCACGGGCCCGAACGGCGTCGCCAGCGAAACGCTGCTGTCGGCGACGTCGAGAACGATGTTGGGGAGCTCGAATGGCTTGTTGCTCGGGGGAGGCAGGAGCTTGTCGATCTGGCCCCAGCTGACTCGGCCGTTGACGAGCCGCCCGCGTAGCCGGACTCCGCGCGCAACCACCCGGTAGACGGCAAAAGAGCCATCGAGCTTGAGCTTCATCTGGATGACGGCACGCCTCGCGACGAGATCGGGATGATTGGGGTCGCCGATGACGAGGTCGCTCACCTGCTGGGTGCGGAACCCGACCTTGTCCAGGTGATATTTGGCCTGGACCTGGCGCCGTTCGAACTCGCGTTTGAGGAAGTGCGTCGCGATCGGCCGACGTTCGATCCACACAATCGCGAGAGCGATGAGAAGAAGTGCAAGAACGAAGAGGGCGATGAACATGGCGACGCGCGCCCACAGCGGGCGGGCAACGATCACCCGCTCCGGTTCCTCCTGGCCGAGCCCCTCGTCTCGCGTCGGTTGGTCCATCTTGCGCCTTCTAACCCTTGCGGCGCATCACCGTTCCAGAGGCGGCATGAACCCGCGTCGATAGAAGCCTGGATCGAATTTGGGCTCAAGGCCAGTCGAGCGTCCTCGCCTCCGGGCAGGCGCGCGCTACTTCCACGAGGAAGATCCGGTCCAGAGCTCGAGCCTCCCCTCGATTGATGCTTGAAGACGGCTCTGCTAGCCGCCGCGGCCATGGTTCCCCGCTATTCCCGCCCCGAGATGACCGCCATCTGGTCGCCCCAGAACCGCTACCGAATCTGGTGGCAGATCGAGGTCTTCGCAGCCGAGGCGATGGGGAAGATCGGGATGATCCCGGCCGAAGATGCTGCAAGGATACGCGAGGCCTATGATCAGGGCGCGCTCGGCGAGATCGACATCGAGGCGATCGACAGGATCGAGGCGGTCACCAAGCACGACGTCATCGCCTTTTTGACCTGGGCCGGTGAGAAGCTCGGCGAAGAGCGGCGCTGGCTTCACCAGGGAATGACCAGTTCGGACGTGCTCGACACCGCGCTTGCCGTGCAGCTGAAAGAGGCGGCCGACCTGTTGCTGAAGGACATCGATGCGCTTCTCGATGTCCTCAAGCGGCGCGCGTTCGAGCACAAGCTCACTCCAACCATCGGTCGAAGCCACGGTATCCACGCCGAACCGGTGACGTTCGGGCTGAAGC
>DASZYL010000251.1:0-7660 GCA_035545385.1 Sphingomicrobium sp.
AAGGGCAGTCCCTCGATCGAGATGTTGAGCCAGACCGCCATCGCGAGACCTGCGACGAGTCCCGAGCGGCGTGGTCGCTGGTCAAGGACGGCGAGCATCGCCACCAGCGCAAGCACGATCTGCCACCCGTGGTGATCGACCCGCATGATCTTCATCTGCTTCATCGCGCCGAGTGAAGCCGGGGTCGCGAGAACCGCGAGGAGCGCGGCGGAACTGCCGCCCATCAGCTTGAACGCGATCCGGTGCACGAGGACCATCGCGATCCCGAGGGTCAGAAGCGGGATTGCGATGAGTGCGGCGGTCTCTGCCGCGTGCTCCGAGAGGAACAAGCGTGCAAGGAGGATCACTCCGGCAATCGGAACGTCCACGAGCCTCGACCAGTGCATCGGGCCGCCTGCGGGCGGATTCAACCGGTACTGGGTCACGTCGAACCAGCTCTGGCCCGCAAGCCAGTCGCGGACCTGCATGAGGCGCATCGCGTCATCGGGGTCGGGGAAGGTCCATTCCCTGATGACCGGAATGGCGTTCCTGATCATGAACGCTCCAACCACGACCCAGATCGCAAGGACGATCCAGGTCTGGCGCTTGAGATCAGACCTCGGTGCCGCCTTTTCGGTCACGCGAAGACGACCCTCTTTCGAAGGACGTAGGTCGCCTGGAAGCTGACGACGATCGCGATCCCCTTGGCGATCCTGGGATCAAGCCCGTAGCGGCTTGCGAGGCCCACGATTCCAGTGGTGATTCCAAGACCGACGAGGGCCGAAAGGAGGAACAGGAGCTGTTGCTGGCGGCGCGCCGCACCGACCGCTGCCACCTGTCCAACGAAAACCATCCGGCTCGAGATCACCCAGTGGCAGGCAATGCCCGCGATGTAGCCGACCGCTGCCGCCAGCGCCGGCGTAAGCCCGATCGAGAGCGCCGCCATGAATATGGCGAAATCGACGCCCAGCGAGGCGACGCTCGCCCCGATGTAACGGGTGTAGGTCTGGTCGAGCATGATGCTCAGGCCGCTTTGAGACGCCGCGGCACCAGGCGCTCCGAGGCGAGCGCTGCCTGCTCTCCCTCGTCGCCCGACTCGTGATATTCGGCGTCCTCGTTGACTGCCCAGATATCGAAGGCGCGGCGGCCGGCCTGGATGTTCCTCACCGTCAGCATCGCCGTCATCATGGCGTGATCCTGGTTATTGTACCGGTGCATTCCGTTGCGGCCGACGAGATGAAGCGTCGGATATGCGGTCTCGAGCTCCTCGCGGATCGCCTCGACATTGTCGCGGTAATGGTCGTCATAGACAGGATAGGCCTTCTCCTGGCGAACGACGACACCGCCCTCGACGTCGGCGGGATCGCACAGGCCAAGAGTCTCCATTTCCTTTTTCGCGAGCTCGATGAGGTCTTCGTCCCTCGAGGCCCACAGCCCGTCGCCTTCGAAGCAGAAATATTCGAGGCCGACGCAGGCGAGCGAAGGATCGGGGACCATCTCGGGCGACCAGCTTCTGAAATTCTGGATTCGGCCGACCTTCACCTTGGAATCGTGGATGTAAATCCAGTTGTCCGGGAAGATGTCCTTGGAACGGATCATGAGGGCGACCGTGAGGAAGTCACGGTAGCGAAGGTCGAGCGCGTTGGACGCGGCCTTGGGAAGCGGATGGATTCGGCTCGTAAGCTCACGGATCGGCGCCGAGGAAATGACATGGGCGGCGCTGATGATGACATTCTTGCCATCGCCGGTCTTCGCAGCGACGCGCCAGCGCTCGAGCTTGGGGTCGAACGAGAGCTGCTGGAGCGCATGGCTCATGAGAACGCGGTTGCCCTTCGCCTCGACGAAGTCGCGGGCTGCTTCCCACATCATGCCCGGGCCCTTGCGCGGATAGCGGAAGGTCTCGAGGAGGGTCTTGGTCTCCATCCCGTCGTTCGGCTTCTTGTTGAGGCCGAGCGAGCGCTTGAGCCCGTCGAGAACCGCTCCGCCGAGGCTGAGGCCCTTGATCCGCTGGGCCGCCCAGTCGGCGGAAATCTCGTCGCAGGGCATCCCCCACACCTTCTCGGTGTAGGTCTTGAAGAAGATGTTGAAGAGCTGCTCGCCGAACTGGTTGATGGTCCAGTCCTGGAACGACTTCACGTCCTTGCGCGGGAAGAGGCGGGTCTTGGCATAAGATGCCATGCACATGCCCGAGCGGAAGATGCCGAGGTTGCGAAGGGCTTCGAACCCGCGCAGCGGATAGGAATAGAATTTCCCGTCGTAGAAGATGCGGCTCATCCGCGGGCGCTGGATGAAGTCGTCGGGAAGGATCTCGTTCCAGAGATCCACGACTTCGCGCGCCTTGGAGAAGAAGCGGTGGCCGCCGATGTCGAAGCGGAAGCCATTGTGCTCGACGGTCCGGCTGATGCCGCCGACGTAGGTCGGATCCTTTTCGATCACGATGACCGAATAGCCCGCCTTGGTCAGCAGGTAGGCGGCCGTGAGACCGGCCGGGCCTGCGCCGATAATCGCGACGTCGGCCGCAGCTTCGCTTTTGACTGGCATTGCTTTCCCCGTTCAAATGACGGGTGCACCCTGTCCGCCAAGTTCTAAATCTTGGTTAAAATTGTGGTCAGAATTTCAGGGCGCCCAGGCATTCAACGGCCGTACAGCTTGTTTTTCCTACCTCCTCGCCCGATCCAAATGGAGGCGAAAACGATGAAGAAGCTCCTTCTTGGCGGCGTCGCGGCGGCCACCATCATTGCTGCCGGCACGGCCTTCGCCGATACGGCTCAGGCTTCCAAGACGGTGAGCCAGACGAGTGCGAAACCCGCTCATAAACGGCCGCCGATGCGTTCCGCGACGCGGGCCGACGTCCAGGCGCGGGTCGGGACCATATTCGCCAAGCTCGACACCAATCACGACGGCTTCATTACGAAGGAAGAGCTGAGCGCACGCGATGCCGCGCGCGAACAGCGCGCGCAGCAGCGGGCGGCTCGCTTCGATCCGTCAAAATTCTTCGACCGGCTCGATCTCAACCATGACGGCAAGGTGACGACCGCCGAGGCGGAAAGCGCCCGAAGCCAGCACTCGAAGGCGAAGGGCGGAAAGCCTGCCGAGGCTCGCGCTGCGGCGTTCGGCGGGCTCTTTGAGCGGGCCGACACGAACAGGGACGGAGTGATCACTCGCGCCGAGTTCGACGTCGTCGGGCAGAAGATGAAGGCCCGCGTGCAGCATGCGGGAATGGCGCGTGGCGGAATGGAAGCGCGGATGTTCGATACGTCCGATGCCAACAAGGACGGGCGCATTTCGCTTTCGGAGATGCAGCAGGCTGCGCTTGCGCGCTTCGATCGCCTCGACCTCAACCACGATGGCGCCATCAGCAAAGAGGAGCGCCAGAAGGCGCACCAGCAGTTCAAGCGCCCGGGCAAGCCCCAGTAAGAGGCCTTTCAATCGTCAGCTAATCGGAGGCCCGGCGCTCGCGCCGGGCCTTTTCACTTGGCGAGCGCGGGAGCCTCCGCTCCGCGGCGCCGCGCCTGCGGACGCCTGGGCCGGGGCGGCTCGGCGCCGATCGCTCGATAACGCGCCTCCGCCTCGGCGATATAATCCCGCGTGATCGGGAGAGCCCGTCGATCGCGGATATACTGGACCTGGTAATTGCAGGCGGCGCCGTCCTCGAACATGACGATCCCGCCCGCCAGATAATATTCCCACATGCGAAAGAATCGATCGTCGTACATCTCCTCGATCTTCCTTCGCGCCTTCGTCGCGCGGTCCAGCCAGTGCTCGAGCGTCAGGGCATAATGGAGCCTGAGATTCTCGACGTCGCTCGCGATCAATCTCACCTTCTGGCTGGCGGCGGTCATTTCGCTGAGCGAGGGCAGATGGTAGCCCGGGAAGATATATTTGTCGGTGAACGGGTCGGGCCCGGTCGAAACGTCGCCAAGCTTTCCGATCGTGTGAAGGAGCATGACACCGTCGGGCTTGAGGAGGTCACGGCACTTGGCGAAGAATTCGTCATAATGCTTCGCTCCGACATGCTCGAACATGCCGACGGAAACGATCCGGTCGAACTGCTCGTCGAGCAGCCGATAATCCTTGAGCTCGAACTTGACGTGATCGGAGACCCCGGCGTCGGCGGCCCGCCTCCGGGCGATCTCGAGCTGGCGCTCGGATAGAGTCACTCCGAGCACGTCGACTCCCGCCACCTTGTGGAGGAAGAGCGCCATTCCGCCCCAGCCGCAGCCGATGTCGAGAACCCTTTGGCCCGGCTCAAGCGCGAGCTTGGCGGCGATATGCGCTTTCTTGTCGAGCTGCGCCTGCTCGAGGCTGTTCCCGGGATCCGTGAAATAGGCGCAGCTGTACTGCTTGTCGTCGTCGAGGAAGAGTTCGTAGAGCTCGTCGCTGAGATCGTAGTGATGCGCGACATTCTTCCTCGCGCGCTTCAGATTGTTGCTGTTGAAGAGCTTCCGAAGTCGGCTCTTCGGGCCCTTGGCCTTCGAAAGGGTCTTCCTGCCCTTGCCCCAATCCTCCCAGCGGTTCGCGCCAACGATCATCCGCATGAGGTCGAGGATTGTCCCGCCTTCGATCACCAGCCGCCCGTCCATGTACGTCTCGCCGAAGCCGAGGCGCGGGTTCCTGATGATGTCGAAAGCGACCTTCCTGTCGGTGAATCGGACGGTGAGGTGCTTGCCCCCGCCCGGACCGAAAGTCTGTGCAGGTTTTCCGGGGACATGGAGTGTGAGGCTGCCCCTGGTCACCAGTTTGCCGACGAGCCTTCCGATCAAGGACATTCTCTTCATCTCCACTCAAACAGTCGCCGCGGCTTGGCACGTGCCAGCCGCCACGGCAAATATCGACCTGGATTTCATCCGCGGCGCTCGCCAGCAAAAGCCCATCGCAATGTGCTTGCAAGACTGAAGGTCGCGCCTCGAACGATGGGCCGAGCGATCGTGCGCGACAAGCCGTGCATCTCGCGCGCGAAGCCGGGCATCAGGTCGACTGACGCCTTCATGACCAGCAGATGGACGGGCGCTTCGGCGACGGTTCGCGCTCTCGCGTTGAGCACCAGGTCGCGAAACCTTCGCGTGCGTTCATCTGCGTGAAGCTCCCCGCGGAAAACGCCGATCAGCCTTCTCGCCTCGGCGCGGCTGCGTGGCACCGGGTCGGCGTCGAGGAGGCGGGCGATCTCGGCGCTCTCGGCGAAATAGCGGTCCTGGTCGGCGGGACTCATCGCCGGCTCGCCGTAGCGTCTCCAGCCCTCGAGGAAGTTGACTGCGCCAGCGACGTGCACCCAGGCGAGCAGCCAGGGATCGCTCGCGCGATAATCGCTGCCGTCGGGAAGCCTGCCGGTGACCTGCTCGTGGATTGCCTTCACCTTCGAGATCGCGTCGAGGGCGTTGTCGCGGTGGGCATAGGTCGTCGTCGCGATGAACCGCGCGGTCCGGCGGAGCCTGCCCAGCATGTCGGCATCGACGTCGCTATGGTCCCAGACGCCGGCCAGCGCCTTCGGATGAAGCATCTGCGTAAGGAGCGCCGCGATACCGCCGACCATCATCGAGGTGACGTCGCCATGGACCCGGCGGATGACCGAACCGGGCGGGAACAGGGCCTCGTCGGAGGCAGGCACCGGTCGCTCACCCTTCGAGGCATCGTTGAATGTCGAGCGGACCTGCTTCACCAGAGCCCGGCGGATCGGCGCAAGCATTGCCGCCGAATGCCATCCCCCCTCTCCCACTGCAAACGGCAGGAAAGGGTCAGCCGTAAGCGCGAACGAAGAAGACGATCGTTGTCGCGGTCGTGACGAGGAGGGTCCAGGCATTGACCAGCTCGCGTGGAAGTCGTTTCCCGAGCTTGGCTCCAAGCCAGCCGCCGGCGATCGCGCCGACCAGCATCGGAAGGCAGGCGATCCACTGCACGAGGCCGACCGCGATGAAGATGATCGCCGCCGCGAGGTTCGCGACCGCGAGCATCATCGTTCGAACCGAGAAGAGCGAGCGGGGGTCAGCTCCGGCGAGGAGGCCATAGGTCGCGGTCAGCATGAGACCGACGCCTCCCCCGAAATAACCGCCGTAGATCGCGAGCATGGACTGGGCGACGACGAGGGCCGGCTTTCCGATCGTGGCGCGCTCATGAAGCCAGTTGGACGCCCTGCGCCCGAACAGCATCACCACGAGGCCGAGCAGGAGAAGCCAGGGAATGATGAAGTCGAAGTCCCGGCTTGGAGTCAGGACGAGGAGCACGCTGCCGACGATCCCGCCGGCAAAAGTGATTCCCGCCAGCGCACTGACGGGCATCCCTCCGACGGGGCCGAGCTCGTCGGAATATTCCGCGGCACTCGCCGCTGCGCCCGGAAGGAGTGCGACGTTCGAGGTCGCGTTCGCGACATTTGCAGGAAGGCCAAGGGCAATCAGCGATGGCAGGGTGGCGAAGGTCCCGCCGCCGGCAAGCGCATTCATCGCACCGCCGACGCAGCCTGCGGCGGTGGCGAGGGCGATCGCCGGGAGATCAGGCGGCGCGAGCAGCGTGCGAGCGGCGCTTTCGTTCGGCCGCGGTCTTCAGCTGGCCGCAGGCCGCGTCGATGTCGCGTCCGCGAGGCGTGCGAACGGGCGCCGAGATCCCGGCTTCGAAGACGATATTGCTGAAGGCGCGAATCCGCTCGTCGTCGGAACATTCATAGGGTGCGCCCGGCCATGGATTGAACGGAATGAGGTTCACTTTCGCCGGCAGCCGGTACTGGCGGATCAGGCGAACGAGTTCGCGGGCATGCTCATCGCTGTCGTTCTTCCCTTTCAGCATCACATATTCGAAGGTGATCCGGCGCGCATTGTTCGCCCCCGGATAGGCCGCGCAGGCCTCGAGAAGCTGGTCGATCCCGTACTTGCGGTTGAGGGGTACGATCTCGTCGCGAATTTCCTTGGTCACGGCATGGAGGGAGACGGCGAGATTGACCCCGATCTCCTCGCCCGCGCGCTCCATCATCGGGACTACGCCGCTCGTCGAGAGGGTGATTCGCCTCCTCGAGAGGCCAAGGCCGTCGCCGTCCATCACGATCTTCAGCGCATCGCGCACGTTCTCGAAATTGTAGAGCGGCTCGCCCATGCCCATCATCACGATGTTCGTCAGCATCCGCCCCTCGGGCTGGCTCGGCCACTCGCCGAGCGAATCGCGGGCAAGCATGACCTGCCCGACGATCTCGGCAGGCTCGAGATTGCGCACCAGCGCCATCGTGCCCGTGTGGCAGAAACGGCAATTGAGCGTGCAACCGACCTGGCTCGAGACGCACAGCGTGCCGCGGTCCGAATCCGGGATGAACACCATCTCGAACTCGTGGCCGTCATGGGTCTTCAAGAGCCACTTGCGCGTTCCATCGGACGATACCTGGGCCTCGACCACCTCGGGCCGCGAGATTGCGAAATGGTCGTGGAACCAGCCGCGCTGGGCCTTGGCGATGTCGCTCATCGCGGCGAAATCCGAAACACCGCGGTTATAGATCCAGTGCCAGACCTGCTTGGAGCGGAGCTTCGCCTGCCTCGGCTCGAGGCCGGCCGACTCGAACTCGGTCCTGATCGCGTCCTTGGCGAGCCCGATGAGTTCGACCCTGCCATCGGCGCGCGGCTTCGGCCGGCGCGGGACAGGCACAGGGTCCACTTGCCCCGGAATGGGCATCAAAGAGGTGTCGGCGCTCATGGCGAACCGCCCATGT
>DASZYL010000252.1:0-7985 GCA_035545385.1 Sphingomicrobium sp.
GTCGGCGCCTTCAGGACGGCGTTCGAGACAATGGCCCGGTTCGCGATGTGCGCCAGCCAAGGCCAGCCGTTGACGAACTTCCAGATCGGCCGGCCGTGCGTCAGGACGAAAGCCTCGAACCTGTTGCGCAGGCCGTCCCGGCTGGTGTCGCGCCTGCCCGTCCTCGCCTCGCGAACGCGGGGACTTGGCCCGTCAGGCATGGACCGGCTCTGGGACGAGGCCGACGACGAACCGCTCGGCGAACGGGCCGCCGAGATCGTCGACCTTGCTGCCTTCGCCCTCGAGCAGGTGAATTCCGGGAAGGAGCATGATCTGCCGGATCGTCTCGGGGATCATCGCGTAGCCGACATATTGGCCGAGGCAGATGTGCTGCCCGAATCCCATGTGGAGATAGGAGAGGCGGTCGCGCGCCCTGAATTCCTCCGGATCGGCGAAGAGTGCCGGGTCGAACATCGCCGAACCGATGCCCGCGGCGACGACACGCCCGGCGGGGACCTTCGTCGCATAGTCGCTCGCAGGGGCCAGCATTGTTTCCCTCGGCGCAATTCGAAGGACGAACGTCGTCATCGGGTTGAAGCGCAGCGCTTCCCAGACGATCGCGTCGAAGTCTGCCGGATCGTCGAGCGCCGCAGCGGCAATCGCCTTCGCCCTGATCTCGGGCCGAAGCAGGATCTGCTCGGTCGCGTTGACGATCGCCTGCGAGGCGGTCTCGATTGCCCCGACGAGAAGCCCGGCGACGTTGCTCACCACCCGCTCGGCGTCGAATCCCGCCTCGCCGGTCCCTGCGAGCCGGATCAAGCGCGACACCGTGTCCTCGCCCTCCGCCTCTGCCCAGGGCTGCCGCTTCGCAAGGAAGTCGCGGATCCAGGCACGCATCTCGGTGCCCGCTGCGACATTGGCGGCGAGGATCTTGGGGTCGAGCACCAGATTGTGGAACATGTCCGCCTGGGTCGCCCAGGACCAGCGGAGCATGCTCTCGTCGTCGGGGCCGGGGAAACCGAAGCATCGCTGGACGACCCGAAGCGGAACGAGCCGCGAGACGCTCTCGACGATGTCGAGAGTCTCATTTCGTGAAGCGAGCGCCTCGGCGGCAACCTCGCCGACGAGTCTTCGGATCGCCGGCAGGTCGTCCCAGCGCAGAAGCGCCTTCATGAGCGACTTGTCGTGCCAGTTCAGCTCAGAATCGTCGCGGCCAAGCATGTAGGGCCCGACCGATGGGTCCATGTGCGGCCCGTAAGTGACCTGGAAATCGGAAGGACGCGACAGCGTGTCGAGGACATCCGTCCAGCGCGACACCATTGTGAACAGCGGAAGGTCGAGGAGCGGCCGCTTCTCGCGCAGCTCGGCGAAGAGGCCGCGCCAGTCGGCCCTCAAATGGGCAAAGAACAGCCCCATGCGCTGCTGGACCTGCTCGGGTGGAAGCGCGTCATAATCTTCGAGGAACGCCATCTTGGTCTCCCTCACCGAAGCGACTTCTTTCAAGGGCGCGCGGCAGAGCGCCATCGCCCTGACTAGAAGACGGGCTTGGTCGGCGGATTGCGTGGATCCTGGGGCTCGATGCTCACCTCGTAATCGAGCGGCCGGGTCGTGATCACCTGGAACCGTCCGTCGACAATGCGCATCGAATAGAGGCCCGCGGTGGCACCCCGCGGCGGGACGCAGGCGGCTACCTCGCCGACGCGGCGGGTGCGCGTGTCGACTGTCCTGAACATGCTGTGCTGGTAGTCGATGTTGGCCTTGGTCATGCGCGCCGTGCCGATCGCCGTCCCGAAGCCGGCGTTCGTGTCGCGCACGCAAATTCCATGATTGCCGACTTTCCGGGAGGTGACGTCCTCGTAATGACAGGAGCCGTCCCGCGACTTCGCCCACATCTTGTGAGCGTAATGGATCACCCCGGCCTCGTATTTGATGAAGGCCAATGCAAGGCACTGGTAATGAGTCGTCGGCCTCATCGTCCGTCGATCGACGTTTCGGACTTCACCATAGTAAACCGGGTCGCCGCTCTCTTGAGACCAGAAGTGAAGCTTGGCGGCAACCTGATCAGGATCGGTGATAGTCTGCGCCTGTGCCATCGTGGCAAAAGTCGACGCGAGTAGGGCTGGAATCAACTTCCACATAAGTCACCCCCCGTGGCTGAGTCGCGTCTTTAAAAATCTCACGACAACAGGAATTTGGCAAGAACTGCATGCTTCAGATGCAAAGTATGACTCGCGCCCGTCAGTGTGTTTTCTGTTGACGTGCTCGTTAACAAAGTTGAGAGCAAGGTTGCGATTAATAAATTAATAATAGGAAGAAGTCGTCTTCGCTCTGACCGTGGAGGAGAGCAAATGCTCTCTTCAGAACTGGCTGCCCCTTGGGATAGCCACGACTCGCCGGTGGAGCGTCGCCGCCCCTAATTAGCGGGCCACAAGAACATGAACTGCCGAAGTCATCACGGCAGGACTCCGCTCCGACGCTGCTTTGTTGTATAAGCTCGCGGCTCGGATCGGGGGGAGACTATGGTTCCTCGCTTCAAACAGGGCGCCCGAGCAGCGATGGCTGCCGTCCTTATCTCGATGAGCCCGGCACAATCGGGTTCCAGGCCCGCCGTCGCGCGAAATTGCGATCCCGCTCCGACCGGAAGTACTGGTCAGAGCATTCTCTACAACCCGAACGGCGATGTGCCTCTCCAAAGCGGCCGGGGCCAAACCGCACAAGATTATGTCTTCAGCGCTGAGGATGGTCCGGGCTGCAAACCGCTCGCCAGGGGCTATGCCTGTCCCAGGCCGACGAACGACGCGCGATCATCCGCAACCGGGCAGAGGGGGTCGTGCGACGGCAACACGTGCACCTATCCGTGCCCCAATGGCGATGGATATTGCACGACCACTTGCCCCCCTCGCGGGACACAGGATGGGCCGGCCACTACCGAGCAGCCGCCGCCCCGATATCCGCCCAGACATCCGTCCGGCAACGACGGCGATGGAGATACCGGCCACCACCACGGCGGCGGGGGCCTCGGAATCTTCCCCTGGATCTTCGGTGCGGTCGTCGTGGGCGCGGGCGCCGCGGTCGTCGCCGACCAGGTAACCGGCAAGGAGTGGGTCAATTCGACGGAGCTCGATGCCCACGGCCCGCGGTTCCCGGTCGAGCAGAAGATCGGCCTGTTCCAGGTCCAGGGATATTCCGCGAGCAACTGGCCGTTCGCGCTCGACATCTTCTCCGAGCCCGGGACGAGGACCTGGCTCGAAGTGCGTTTCAAGGGCGACAGCCGATCGCAGTCGGTCGACCTTACCCTGCCGGAAGGCGGGCGACGCGTTGCGTTCGTCCAGCTTCCCCCCGCGTCGGGAGGCGTCAGGGTGGCGCGCTATTCCATCCATTCCGTCCTCGAGAGGCCGGGACAGCCGCCGCTCTACCGGCCGATCACGATCTACGGCATCGGCGCGGGTCCGGGGGCCGTCGGTGCCCTCGCATCGTCCCAGAATTTCATCGATCCCGAGAGCCTCCGCGCCCGCCTTGCGATCCGGCCGAGCTTTGCTTCGCCGGGCCTTTCTTTCCTCCAGGCAGCAAGCGCTGCGCCGGCTGAGCTCGGCGCCTGGATCGGTGCTTCGGGGATGGCTGCCGCTCAGCCCAATCAGCGCTTCGGATCCTATCTCGCCGTGACCTCCTTTGGGCCGCAATATCCAAGCCGTCCCGCCGAGGTCGGCTGGGCGGTCGTTGCGCACCAATCGTTCCAGAGGTCGGAGCTCGACGTGCTCGAGGTCCCGCAATATGGCGAGGGCAGGCTGGTCCAGGTCGCCAACCTTTCCCTCGACCTTTTCGCGACAGCTCAGGCCAGCGGCAAGTGGGGCGGGGTCCCGGCGCTCGCGAGCATCCGCCCCGGAACCTACCAGCTCCAGGCGCGCGCCTGGCGACCAAAGGCCGGCGGCGGTGATTGGACCGGCGCCTTCGCTCCCTCCTATGTCTACATAAGATGACCATCCGCGAGCGGCTAAGCGGCCTGGGTCTGCGCGAGCTCATTCCCTCGTTCATTCACGCCTTCCTTGCGATTGTCGGGCTCATGCTCGTGACCGACCGCCTGCAGCGGATCGCGAAGTCAGCGACGGTGGACCGAAGCTGGACCGCGGCGACCGGGCAGAACCTGCGCCTTGCCGGCCTCGACGAGGGGCCGCTGCTCGGCATCGAGGGGACGCCGGGCGGCGGAATCACCGTCACGTCTGACGAGGCTACGCTGGCCGATGGCGGTCCCGTTCAGCCGGTGAAGTGGATGGCCCAGGGCGACAGCAAGGGCGACTACAAGGCGAAGGTCGAGATCAGTGTCCTCGGCAAGGACGCAGAGGTGGTGCTCAACCGGGTCGGCGAAGCGGTGACTCCGCAGGTTGAGATCGAGGTCAGGAACGCGAAGCTTCGAGTCGACGTCGGAGTGACGGTCGGGGACTCGCTCATGATGCCGAGGACGAGGGTCGTGGTCGGCCAAAAGGACCTGCCGCCGACTGGCCCTGGCTTCTCGTTCATCGTTCCCGACGGCGACACGCTGAGCGTCGAATATCCCGAACCGTCCAATGACCAGCCCTCGGGCGTCGCGACCTGGCTCGGATCGGTTCGGGAAAAGGAGTAGGACACCGTCCTGCCGCTTCGGGAAGTCGCAGTCGTCCCGGAGGATGCGCGCACTCCGGACAGCTCGGCATGCGCCGCGGGCCATCTCTATGCCTTGGCGATTTTCTTCCGCCCTGCCCTGTTTCCCTATCCCACGGGCAAGGACTGCAAGCCTGGAATCCTGACCGCCCGGAACCTCCAGCTCACCGCCGACACCGTAGGTGTCTCCCTCGCCGGCAAGGCGTGGCAAATGAAGGACGGCATGCCCACCTCGAGCCTGTGGTCCTGGGCGTCGGGCAATCCTGTCCTCTCGCTCGTCATCAACAAGCTGCTGCCCGCCGCAGTGGGCCTCGCTCTCGGCCTGTTCACATGGTCCCGAAGGACCTCGAAGGACGGAGAAAAGGCTCCCGAGGAGGCAGGCGCCGAGAAGGCCGGGGAGGCGAAGCCCGGTAAACCCCGGCGGGCATTTGCCAGGAACTCAACGAGACGAAAGCCCGTCCGGGCGAGGAGGAGCTGATGTTCGAGAGCGCGGCGAACTTTTGCGTCGGAGAGCCCCATGGGCACCGTTGAGCCAGCGACCACGCCCGAGCCGGATGATCGGGAAGATCTCGTCCAGCAAACGCTCGACGCCTTGGACCGGCTGATGAGAATGTTTGCGGTCGAGCGCATCCTTTACCTGGTTTGCGCCTTCGCCTCCTTTGGTCTTCTCCTTCTCTGCCTCGTTCAATTGTGGACGACGCAGCAGATCTCCTGGCCCCAGCTCGCGATGGTGTTCGGTGCGTCGGGTCTGATCGCCGCCTCAGCTGCCCGCGTTTCGTTCTTCCTGAACAAGTCGTTCGACCTTGTCTCGTGCATCATCCAGCAGCTCGCAGGACTACACCAGAAATGACCAATGCTCCTGATTCCGCCGCGGTCCTCGCGAGTCTCAACGAATCGGTGGAGAAACTTCAGCGCTCTTCGCGAAGGTCCGTTCCAATGTTCGTGATCGGCATCTTGGCGACATTCATCGCGGCGGGAGTTGCCCTCTATTACATCCTGACCCTCTCGGCGGACCTGCGCGACGCGCGCAAGAAGCTCGAGCAATCGCAGACGGCGCTCAGCGAGACTCAGGGCAAGCTCGCGATCCTCAACGAAAACCTCCGCGAGGCGCAGGCTCACGCCGCATCCCCGCAGGCGGCGCAGTCCATCCAGACTGCGCTCACGGACCTCAGCAACAGCCAGCAATCCCTGACGGCCGTGTCGTCGTCCCTTAACGCCGCGAGCGCGAAGATCGCGACTCCGGGCCCGCCTTCCGGCACCTGCCGGCTCCAGGTGAACGGCGTCAGCTACATCAACGGGAATTGCGAAATCGAGCTCCGGAAGGGGGGCAGTTTCCAGATCTGGACGATCGGTCGGACGGGACCCTCGGCCTCGGTCGTTCGGCAGGGGACCTCTGCCACCGGCTCGTGGCAGGCAGGACCCGGGCAGCCGGCGGTCGATCTTGGCCAGCTGCAGCGCAAGGGCGCCTGCTGGGTGAACGACGACAACCAGATCTGCGCCTGGAAATGAATGTTGGCGACCTTTGAAACAGAATCGAGCTTTCGACCAGGCGTCCGGAAACAAACGGGAGAGTCGACATGCCAGCGACCATCAAGCTGAATGACACGGGAGACGACGTGAAGCGCCTCCAGCGGGTCTTCGCTCGTGCGAAGGTCTTCAGTCCGGACGGCATCGACGGGGTCTTCGGCCCCCAGACAGAGCAGGCGGTGAAGGACTTCCAGCAGTCAGAGGGGCTGTTGGTGGACGGCATCGTCGGCCCGGTCACATGGAGCCACCTGCCGGCGTACCGCGAGGCATCACCTAATCTTCAAAGCGGATCGCTGGGGCCGGTGGTGGCCATGCTCCAGGGCGTTCTCAAGACCGGCTTCGGCTATTCGGGCGCGGTCGACGGCATCTTCGGCCCAATGACCGCGGATGTCGTGCGTCAATTCCAGGGCGACGCCGGGCTCCCGGTCAACGGGGCCATGGACGAGCGGACATGGATGGCACCAGCCGGCGCCGCTGGCGCAACGCTTGAAAGCCTCTCCGGTCTGACCTTCTAACGAGAGGCGTACAGAAGAGAAGCAGGCGGCGGGCCTCTGATCGCGACACCACTTTTCCCCGGCCGCAATCAGATCAATCCTGCTGCCGCCGCTGTCGCGACCAGATCAGGAGGTGGGTCTTTCCGTCCTCCTGCTCGAAGAGATTGGCGTAGATCGGCTTTGCAAAGCTCGGGTCGTCGAGCTTCACTCCGAAATAGGAGCGCCCTTCGTTCGAGGTCTTGGGCCACGCCGCACCAATATCGGCACGGCCAATGCTGACGCGGTGCGATGGAGCAGTTTCATTCGGCCGGTTCGGCTCGGGCGTGATCCGGACATTGTTCGACTGGACGAGCAGGGTGCTGATTGCCCCGGTGAAGGTTCCGTCCGGGTTCCTGGTGAAGCTTCCTATCGTTGCCACCTTCTCTCTCCCTTGAACTGGATGCCGCGCTACGCGACACCGGATTTCAGCTGACCTCCGGGAAGAGCCGACGCGCAAGATGCGCGGCTTGCAGATTCGTCGGAAAGGCTGGTGGGTGCCCCGGAGACGTCGGCGATGGCTCCAGGGGTCGCGCCAACTCCGGTCTTCAGAAAGCTTTCGTCATTCGGACTTCGGCGCGAAGTCGCTTTTCGTCGTAGAGCGTGAGAGTGGAGCGATTGCACGTCATCGTGACGCTCAGTGACGGCGCGAACCCCCCGAGGTTCCAGTTGCGCTTGTAGATGCTGAAATTCCCTTCCAGCAGCCAGTCGCGACGGACCTTGCCGAAGGGTGCGAGCTCGCCCTGGTGAACCTCGCGGGCAAGATCGATGCCGACCTGCGGCCGGAGGCCCCAGCCAATCTCTTTGAGGATTCCGACTCCCAGCTGCCCACGCCAGAAGGCTTCTCCCGGGTCCTTTGCCCAATTGCGCTCGAGACCGAGATAGCCAAAGCCCAAGGTTGTCGGGCCGAGCGGCCGATTGGCTGCCGCGCGCGCTTCGACGTCCAGCCCGTCGGTGTCGCTGCGATCGGCATAGTCGTTGCGGCGTGCAAGCAGTGTCCCGACAAGCGTCCACTTGTCGCCAAGGATCCTGTCATATTCGAAACGCCCGCCGAAGCTCCTGACGAGAGGCTTGCCGCCATACCAGCGCACGAGGCCCGTCGCGGTGGTGCGGAGCTGCCCTCCTCCGAGCTGGAATTCCGGGCCGATGTCGCCGCCGGCGTAGGAGTCGTCGAAGCGGTGATCTCCATATCGCAGCCACCTTCCGAACGCCGCGATAAAGATCGGGACCCGCCCTTCCCGGTTGAGTCGGATCGACGCGTCGCCGCCGACGAAATGGCCTGTGCCCGAGCGCGCGCGGCCGCTCGGGTCGAGC
>DASZYL010000253.1:0-4814 GCA_035545385.1 Sphingomicrobium sp.
AGCGCGTTGCCGACAACCGGCTCCTTCAGATCCTGGTCAACGATCTTCGCGATCGCAACGGCGGTCTGCCACTGCTTGCTCGAGTGGGAGACGTGCGGCAGCGAATGGCCATGGACGAACGAGAATTGGCCGCGCTGGAAAAGGACGCCGCAATAGGTCGACGGGAAGCGGCCACCGCTCTCTGCGCGATTGGCAATCACCTGCCCGACCGCCAACTGGCCCTTCAGCGACTCGCTCTTCGCTTCGAAGTAGATGCCAGTCGCGAGGCATTCGAGCTCACGGCTGCCCGGCTCAGGGCTTCGCAGCTCGGCGACCATCGAGGCGAGGTCCTGCGAACGATCGATAATCGTCTCGGCGACCTGGGAGTTATCTTCAGGACTTGTGGTCTCTTCGGTATTCACGTCCGGCTGCGCCAGCCGCGGCTCGCCATTGGGATCGATTAACGTCGGGAGGGAAGGCGCCGCCAGCGTCGCGTTCGCGACGGAAGCGAGCGACTCGCCCGCAGGTCCGGCCTGGGCCGGAGCAATCGTCGATGCGGAGAGCGCAGCACAAAACAGCAGCGCCGAGCGAAGAGAAACCAAGAGTGAAACCGTAACTGTGCGGTGAACCTACGAAGAACAGGCGCGTTTTACTTGCGAATACTTCCGCTTACGCCTGCCGTGATTCCCCGTCTCGCGTGGCATTCTCGGAAATTGGCCCCGAGAGAATGCCCCCCGCTCTTGTTGTTGTTACGGGTTTTCACCCATGCGGGGGGAGGGTCAACCCACGGAGGTCGTTTCAGCGATGAACCGTTCAGGGTCCGCGATATCCAGTTCCACCGCCCACATATCCTCGTCGAAACGTGTTCTGCGGGCGAGGAAATCCGCAATTTCCGTGGAACTCGCCGAATCGCCGGGTCCGACGGTCTCCCACCTGTAGCTCCCGTCGAGGTTCAGGACTCGTTCGAGGCAGGCGACGTGTTGGCCCCGGCTTGCGACCAGGATGAGGAGCGATCCACGGTCGGGATCGCCCTTCTTCATTACTGTGGCGAAATTTCCTTCGGCGGCCATTCGCCGGAGGAGAGCCGCGACCTCGAGGCTTGCCGGGAGACGCTCGCTCAGGCCGCGTCCCGTTCGTCGGCGCCCATGAGAACGGCGGTCAACGCGTCGCGGCTTCGCGCGCCGCGCATCTTCTCGAGCGTGGCTCCGTGGCGGGTAACCCGGCTGATCGCTGCGAGCGCCTTAAGGTGCTCGGCGCCGGCGTCGGGCGGCGAAAGAAGGAGGAAGACGAGATCGACGGGCCGCCCGTCGATCGCCTTGTAATCGAGCGGCTCGGCGACACGGGCAAACAGGCAGTAGATCCGCTTTAAGCCCTCAACCTTTCCGTGCGGGATCGCGACCCCCTGGCCAAATCCCGTGGATCCCAGCTGTTCCCGCTCGGTGAGGCTCGCGAGGATCGCCGCCGAATCGAGCTGAAGCCGCTGGCTAGCAAGATTCGCGAGCTGCTGGAGCAATGCCTTCTTGCTCCCGCCCGGAAGACTGGTCTTGATCGCCTCGAAGTCCAGGAAATCTGAAAGTTGCATCGTCGAACCCTAAGCCTGCGACGGCTGTCGCACCGCCGCATGCCAAAGAAAAGATGGGTTCAGGCCCCGTTAGGCTCAACCCAGCCGATGTTTCCGTCCTCGCGCCGATAGACCATGTTCAACTGGCCCGTGCCGCTATTCTTGAACAGGAGCGCGGTCGTGTTCCTGAGATCCATCAGCATCACTGCGTCCGACACGCTCGCTTCCGGGATATCGACCCTCGTTTCGGCAACGATGGCAGGAAAGCCGGCTTCCTCGTCATTGGCAGGCTCGCCTGAAGAGAAGATCGTGTAGGCGGCGTTCTCGACATAGGCTTCAGCGCTTTCGTCGACCTTGTGCTCCTTCAGACGGCTGACGTAGCGGCGGAGCTGCTTTTCGATCCGGTCGGCGGCACCGTTGAACGCCAGCTCCGCCTCTCTCGCCGCATGCGAGGCCTTGAGGACGACGCCGCGGGCGACGGGAGCGACGATATCGCAGGTGTAGTCGTTGTTGGGACCGCGCCCGAACGTCACGTCTGCCCCGACCGAGCGCGAGAAATATTTCTCCGTGATTTCCGACATCCGCCGTTGCGCGCGCTCGCGCAGCGATTCGTTGGTATCAACCTGGTGTCCTGCGACCCGAACGTCCACTTGACCTGCTCCTTCGAACCGGGGCCGCTTAGGACCCGCTCAAAGCCGGCGTCAACTGACGCTGGCGAAGCGTGCCCAGAGCGGATTGATAAGCTGAGCAATAAACGCGCGATGCCGTTCCAGTTCCTCCGCCGCCGCGGCGTGCGGGCGCGGTGGGCGCACCTCTCGGACGATTGCCGGCCGCGACGAGCGCTCGACGGTGACGCCCGCCGTGTCGGCGACGAGACCGAGGCCGATCTGCCGGCCGCCGGTGAGCTCGACGTAAACCTGCGCGAGAAGCTGCGCATCGAGCAACGCCCCGTGCTTGATGCGCTGGCTCCTATCGACCCCGAAGCGCATGCACAGAGCGTCGAGGCTGTGCTTTGCTCCCGGATGCCTCGTTCGAGCGAGCTGAAGCGTATCGCGCATCCGGCTCATGCAGATGGCTGGCCTGCCGCAGCGTTCGAGTTCGAAATTGAGGAAACCGAAATCGAACGCTGCATTATGGGCAACGAGCGGCGAATCCTCGATGAACTCGAGCAGCTCGTCGACCTTCTCCGAAAAGAGTGGCTTGTCGGCAAGGAATGCGTTCGTCAGGCCATGCACCATCTCGGCCTCGAACGGCATGTCGCGTTCCGGGAAGAAATAGGCGTGGAAGTGACGGCCCGTCTCGATCCGGTTGTAGATCTCGATGCAGCCGATCTCGACCATCCGGTCGCCGCCTGCGGGATTGAGACCAGTGGTTTCGGTATCGAAGACAATTTCCCGCACGGCTTCGAATCTATCCGCGAGCGAGCCCGAGGCAAGCCAGAATATCCCCGACCTGCGCCTCAGTTGTGGATAGGTCGCCGCCAGTATCGACCACGAAGTCGGCACGGCGCCTCTTCTCCTCGTCGGGCATTTGGCGGGCAAGGATCGATTCGAGTTTCCCCGGGGTCATTCCCTGCCGCGCCATGACTCGCGCGCGCTGAACATCCGGTGGAGCGGAAACGACGATGACCTTGTCGAACTCCTTTTCGCCATGGGTCTCGAAGAGCAGCGGGATTTCGAAGACCAGCGCCTTCGCGTCGCGATGCTTCTCGACGAAACTTTCCCTCCACTCCCGGACAGCGGGATGGACGATCGCTTCGAGGGCCGACAGTTTCGCCGGGTCGGCAAGCACGATCTGGGCCAGGCATTCCCGGTCGAGCGTCCCGCTTCGAACGCAGCCCGGGAACATCTCGGCGATCTTGTGGATCAGTCCGCCCCCAGGTCCCTGCAACTCGCGAACCACTGCATCCGCGTCGAAAACCGGCACTCCTGCGCTCTCGAACATCTTCGCAACGGTCGACTTGCCCATTCCGATCGACCCGGTGAGCGCGATCCGCATCATGCCTTGAGGAGTCCCCGCTCACGGAGCGCGCCGAGCAATGGAATCAGGGGCATGCCGAGAATCGTGAAATGGTCTCCCTCGATTCGGTCGAACAGCTGCACGCCGCGCCCCTCCAGCCGGAACACTCCAACAGTGTAGCCTACATCGGGCCATTCGGCATCGAGATAGTCTTGGATGAAGGAATCCGAGAGATGCCTCACCTCGAGGGTCGCAACCTCGACGTGGCTCCAGTCGAGGTGCCCGCCTCTTCCAAGGGCAACCGCGCTTGTGAGGAGCATCGATTTTCCAGAGAAGAAGCGAAGATGCTCGGCCGCCTCGTCGAGGTCCTGCGGCTTGTTGAACAAGCGACCGCCAACGGAGACGACACTGTCGCTTCCGATCACCCACTCGCCCGGGATGCTAACCGCCTTCGCACTCGCGAGCCTTTCGGAAATCTCGGCCGCGTCGGTAAGGCCGAGCCTCAGTTCCTCCTCGTCGACCGCGGGCTTTACGGCCTCATAATCGATCCCCGCGGCATCGAGCATGTGCCTTCTGATGGAGCTCGTCGAAGCAAGAATGAGAGCCAAGATGACAACCTTGTGGAAAAACGGCGAACGAACGCTAGCGCGCCGCTGGGGACCATCTCAACCGCCGATTTGCCCGGGGTCGAGACGCCTCTTTTCGAAGATTCATCCACGGGGACTGAATCGATCCCCATGCTGTGAATCATGGGCGTTAGTCGATGCGACTCGCGGGGTTGCGCGAGATGGCGGGCCAGGAGCGTTGTTGGCAATTCAGGGAGCCGAGCCTAAACCCCGCACTCCAGCGCCCAATCACATCATCAATCTTAGATTCTAAATATAATAAGGGAGAGAAGAGGGGTGGCTTCGATGCCGACCGAACTTCCGCTCAGGCATGCCGACAAGTCGTTGCTCGCAGTGCTCCAGGGCCGGCGGCTCGATCCCGTCCCGATGTGGATGATGCGCCAGGCAGGCCGCTATCTTCCCGAGTATCGATCACTGCGCGAGGACAAGGGCGGATTTCTCGACCTCGTCTATGACGCCGATGCGGCGGCGGAGATCACCCTTCAGCCGCTCGAGAGATTCCCGAGGCTCGATGCGGCGATCCTCTTTTCGGACATCCTCATCGTCCCGTTCGCGATCGGCCAGAACCTGGCGTTCGTGGCCGGAGAGGGGCCTCGATTGACCCCGCCGCTCGCCGGTTCTGCGCTCGAGGAGTTGAGCTTCCACCCGGGCCGTCTCGAACCAATCTACGAGACGGTCCGAAAGGTCCG
>DASZYL010000254.1:0-13494 GCA_035545385.1 Sphingomicrobium sp.
ATTGCCCCGATATGCCCGGGATGAAGCTCGTCGGCAGGAACACGCCCATCAGCACCAGAGCGATCGCGACCACTGCGCCCGACACTTCGTCCATCGTCTTGTGCGCGGCTTCACGCGGGCTGAGGCCCTCGCGCTCCATCAGCCGCTCGATATTCTCGACGACGACGATCGCATCGTCGACCACGATCCCGATCGCGAGCACCATTCCGAACAGCGAGAGGTTGTTGAGCGAGAAGCCGAACGCGGCGAGCGCAGCGAACGAGCCGACCAGCGAGACCGGGATCGCGACGATCGGGATCACCGCCGCGCGCCAGCTCTGGAGGAAGACGAGGATCACGAGCGCGACAAGGACCACCGCCTCGAACAAGGTATGCTCGACGGCCGAGATCGACGCCGCGATATATTCCGTCGGGTCGTAGGGGATCTCATAGGCCATTCCGGGCGGGAAGTTTTGTGCCGCGAGGTCGAGCTCGTTCCTGACGGCCCGGGCGGTATCGAGGGCGTTCGAGCCGGGAAGCTGAGTGATCCGGATGGCCACTGTCGGCTGGCCCGACTGGAAGGCGTTGACGCTATAATCCTGCGCTCCGAGCTCGATCCGGGCAACGTCGCGAAGATGGACGACCCGGCCCGGCGACGGGCGCGCGACGACGATGTCGCCGAACTCCTGGGGAGTGGTCAGCCGGCCCTTGGCCTGGAGGTTGAGCTCGAACGCGGTCGCGCCCTTGTTGAAGGGCGCCTGGCCGACGCTCCCGGCGGCGACCTGCGCGTTCTGCGCGCGCACTGCCGCAATGATCTCGTCGACCGTCAGGTTGAGCGTCTCGGCGCGGTCGGGATCGATCCAGATCCGCATCGAATAGTCGCGTCCGCCGAACAGTTGCGCGCTTCCGACGCCCGGAATGCGGTTGATCCTGTCGATGATCTGGAGGGTCGCGTAGTTCGACAGATATTGCTGGCCGAGCGAGTGGTCCGGTGAGACCAAGGTCGCGACCATTAACAGGTCCGGCGAGTTCTTCCGGACGTTGACCCCGATCTGACGGACCTGGTCCGGGAGGCGCGGCTCGGCCGTCGAGACGCGATTCTGCACCAGCACCTGCGCCTGGTTGATGTCCGTGCCCTGAG
This sequence comes from Sphingomicrobium sp., assembly GCA_035545385.1. Classification (GTDB taxonomy): domain Bacteria; phylum Pseudomonadota; class Alphaproteobacteria; order Sphingomonadales; family Sphingomonadaceae; genus Sphingomicrobium. The sequence continues at coordinate 1,120 of DASZYL010000254.1, forward strand.
CGAAGGTGACGGTGATCGAGAGATTGCCGTCGCCGGTCGAAGACGAGGACATGTAGAGCATATGCTCGACGCCGTTGATCGATTCCTCGAGCGGCGTTGCGACCGTCTCGGCGAGCGTCTCGGCCGAGGCCCCCGGATAGGAAGCGGTCACGACGACCGTAGGCGGGGCGATCTCCGGATATTGGGCGACCGGAAGCGTCGGGAAGGCGATCGCTCCGGCGATCACGATCAGGACCGACAGGACCACCGCGAAAATCGGTCGCTCGATGAAGAAGTGCGGGAAGCGCATCCCTATCGCGCCATCGCGGACGCGGCTGGCGGCGCCTCGATCTCCGAAGCGTCGGGCGCGTCGCCGCTGGCCCGCGGCCGGATCTGGACGAGCTTCACCCGAACCGGAGTTCCGGGCTGCAGTCGGGCGAGCCCGTCAAGCACGACCCGGTCACGGGGCTGGAGCCCGGATTTGACGACGCGCAAGCCGTCGACGAGCGGCCCGGTCTCGATGTTGCGGGTGGTCACCTTCCCGTCCCTCCCGGCGACATAGACCAGGCGGCGAGTCTGGTCGGTCACGATCGCCTCGTCGGGAATCAGGAGCGCGTGGTAGGTGCCCGAACCGAGCAGCCGAGCGCGGCCGAACAGGCCCGGCACCAGGAAGCCGCCGGGATTCGCGACGACCGCATGGGCCCGGATCGTCCCCGAGCCCGTATCGATCGCATTGTCGACGAAGACCATTCGGCCGCGCCAACGATAGTTCGGCTCGTCGGCGAGCTGGATCTCGACCGGGTTCGGGGCATAGCGCGAGGATTGCCGCTGGCCGGCCTCGGCGAGGCGGCTATACTTCAAATAGAAGCTCTCGGCGCCGTCGAAGCTGAACCAGATCGGGTCGGTGCTGACGACACGGGTCAGCAGCGTCTGGCCGGCGGTGACGTAATCGCCGATCGAGACCCGCTTGTCGGAGACCTGTCCCGCGATCGGCGAACGAACGACGGTGAAGCCGACGTCGAGCGCGCGCTGCCGCACCTCCGCTCGCGCCGAATCGAGATCTGCGCTCGCGGTGCGCTCAGCCGCGAGCTTCTGGTCATATTCCTCGCGGCTCACGGCATTGGCGGCGAGCAGCGCCTTCCCCCGAGCGAACTCGATGCGCGCATTTGCGAGCGTCGCCGCGGCATGGGCTTCGTCCGCGCGCGCCCTGGCGAGCGCGGCCAGGTAGGGCCTCGGATCGATCTCAAACAGGAACTGGCCCTTGCCGACCTTGAGGCCGTCGCGAAATCCGATGCGGACGATCTGTCCCGAGACCCTCGGACGGACCTCGACGTCCTGGATCGCCTCGAACCTTCCGACATAGTCGTCCCAATCGACGACATTGCGCTGGAGCGGATAGCCGGCCGAGACGAGCGGCCTTGGCGGTGCCTTGGGCGGTGCGTTGCCGCACGCCGCCAGCGAGGCGAGAGCCGCCCCCAGCATCACCAGCTTCACGCCTCGCTTGAACATGCTGTCCTCGGTTCCGAAATGAGCAGCGCCAGGAAGGCCCGTGTCGCCGCCCGACGAACTCGCCATCGGTGCCGATTTGGTTACGCGTGAGCCCAGCTGACGCCATCAGCTCGGGATGGAGGAGATTTCGAACCTTTCCGACTTGTAACCCGAGTGCTCATGCCGGCGAGGTAAAGCGCTAGAGGACGCGCCCGACGCGTCCTTGGTGCATCAGTTCATGACGAGGATGAATTCATGGTCCAGGCGCGGTGGAACGGAGAGACGATCGCCGACAGTGACTCGACGATCGTGATCGAGGGCAATCACTATTTCCCGCCGGAATCGGTCAACCGCGAATTCCTCGAAGCGACGAGCGAGACCAGCATCTGCCCCTGGAAGGGCACCGCGAGCTATTTCACCGTCAGCGTCAACGGCGCCCTTAACCCGAACGCCGCCTGGACCTATCGCGATCCGAAGCCCGAGGCGGAGTCCATTCGCGATTACGTGGCATTCTGGAGAGGCGTCGACGTCAGCTGATGTCAGCGTTCTTCCGGGGACTTCGGGCATGGACCCGAAATCCCCGGCGATCATGAAACGCTGACCGGTTCCTGGGTCAGCAAGGCTGCCTCACCGCAGTCCCCTGGTTGTTGTCGATGATGTAGCGCCAGACCCCGTCCGCGCCGCGCTTCATGATGTCGCTGGCAGTGCCATGGACATGGACGGGCTTGCCGTCGGCATCCGTTCCGTCGATTGCCCAGTCGAGCACGACCTGGGCGGTGTCGCCGCCGACGAACACGTGGCGGACCGTCGCCTTGAGCGGAACACCAAGGTTCATGTCACGCTGGAACAGGGCCGCGAATTCATTGCGATCGGTGATCGTTCGACCGTCCGTTGCGACGAACACCGCTTCCGGCGCGTAGAGTTCCATCATCGCGTCGAGCGTTCCGGAGTTGAATCGCTCGACGAGTGACGGGATCACGTCTTCGGGCTCGGTCGGAAGGGCAAAGGTTTCGCTCATCAAAAGAACTCCGGTGGTGATTGTCGAGCCGCGAAAGCGGCGATGATGCACACGCACCCGACCCTGCGGCGGTTACATCCTCGGAGCGGAACCGCCCCTGCCTTCCTGTAACCGGACCCGGCCATCGGCCGAGCAATGCTCGACAGTCGTATCGACGAGCCCGCGCGTGCCGGCTGGTCGCTCGCTGAAGACGTTCGCCCCCGGGCTTGGTGAAGAGGATCCCGCGACATGGCCATCCATGCCGATCTCAAGCTCGTCGAGCATGACGCGGACGGTATCGATCTTGCCTTCAGGGCCGATGTGCTTCGCGGCCTTTCCGAGCACCAGAAAGCCGTTCCGGCGCGCTGGCTCTACGACCTTGAAGGTTCGGGGCTGTTCGAGGAGATCACGCGGCTGCCGGAATATTATCCGACGTCGGTGGAGACGAGGCTCCTTGAAGCCCATGGCGAGGAGATCGCTCTCCTGACGCCAAGCGATCCCGCGCTTGTCGAATTCGGATCGGGAAGCTCGGTCAAGACCCCACTTATCCTTCGCGAGCTTGGAGCAGCGGCCTATGTGCCGATCGACATCTCCGGTGAGTTCCTTCGCCAGTCCGCGCGGTCGCTTGCCGGGCGCTTTCCCGAGCTCCCGATCATTCCCGTCGAGGCGGATTTCCTCGGCGCAGTGAAGCTGCCCACCGCGGTGAGGAACCTTCCGCTCCTTGGCTTCTTTCCCGGGTCTACGATCGGCAACCTCGTTCCCTTGAGTGCCGTCGACCTCCTGAGATCGATGCGCGGGACGCTGGGCGGCGGATCGCGGCTCCTGATCGGCGTCGATCGCTTAAAGGAGGTCGACCGCCTGCTTGCGGCTTATGATGACCGCGAAGGCGTGACCGCCGCCTTCAACCTCAACCTCCTCCACCGAATCAATCGCGAGCTTTGCGGCGACATTCCCGTCCGGAAATTCCATCATAGCGTCCGCTGGAACGCCGATTGGCGGCGGGTCGAGATGCACCTCGAAGCGCTGGAGGACATGCGCTTCACCGTCTCGGGACGCTCCTTCGCGATGCGTCGCGGTGAAACCATCCATAGTGAAAACAGCCACAAATATACGCCCGATCAGGTACGGCTGATCCTCCAGGCGGGGGGCTGGACACCGATCCGCCTGTGGTCCGATGCGTCGCACGATTTCCTGCTGGCTCTTGCCGAGGCAACCGAGGACCGCAGCGCGCCCTGAGCTCGAGGACAAACGCAAGCAACATCAAGGGATTGAAGCTCAATCATGGACAAGGAACGCGTGAAGCAGGTGATGCTCGAGCTTGAGCGACAGCAATTCGAAGCATCGAGGGAAGCCTATCTCGACTACGTCACTTCCGCTCGGGTCGATCGCACCGAGCCGATCGAAGATGACGAGCTCGCGCAGGCCGCGTTCGCGCGCGATCTATCAGAGGCCTTCGATGCACCCGTTCACGCCCATGCCGACAAGATCGCCAGGCTCGAGCGTATCGATTTCGGGCCGAGGTCGGACGTCGGGGAAGGAGCGATCGTCAAGGTGCTGGGGCGCCAGTTCGTCGTCGCTGTCGCGACCGACCGCTTCAGCTGCAATGGCAATGAGCTGATGGGGATTTCGACGGCAGCTCCGCTTTATGCCGCGATCGAAGGCAAGCGAGCGGGCGACACTTGCGAGTTCAACGGCCGCCGGATCGAGATCGAGGCCGTCATTTGATCGGGCAGGATAGAGCCGGCCGATGACGCGCACCTATTGCTCGCAGGTGGAACGGCTATCCGGCGCAGCTCTTGCTGATGCTATCGCGCGCATTTGCCTGCACCGGGCCCACATCCCCGACCTCGTTTCGCCGACACCAGGCAGGAAGCTTTTCGGCCGGGCGGTCACGATCCGTTACATCCCTTACCGGGCTGACATGTCCGATAATGACGAGCTCAGCTTCGGCCGCTTCTTTTACGAGGCGATCGGGGACGATGGCGAGGGCGCGGTGCTCGTCCTCGACTGCTCGGGCCAGCACGAATTCTCGGTCGGGGGCAGCGTCAAATTCTCAAGGTTACACAATCGCAGGCTCGCCGGGCTCGTGACCGACGCGCGCGTCCGCGATTTTGAGGCGCTCGCCGCGCTTGAGCCGATCTTCTATTGCCGCGGGGAGACCGTTGAGGCGGGAACGACGAAGCTGATGCCGGTGGCGGCCAATGTTCCCGTCAGCCTTTCCGGAACGACGGTGCTTCCCGGCGACTATATCCATGCGGATCGATCTGGAGCGCTCGTCATCCCCTCGCAGCACGTTCGGCAAGTGCTGGAGGCAGCCGCAATGATCGATGCGAAGGACAAGGAACTTCTGCCGATCATCCGAGATGAGGGCCCTCGATCGCCCGCGAAGGAACAAGGGTGATTGGATCGACGCTCTGACACGCCCAAACGCCAATCTGCTACCTGAACTCGACGTGCCTCCTTCGGCGTAGCTCCGCCTTTTCCTCGAGAGGCGCTGCCCGGCTGTCGGCGAGCAGCGCAAGGCACATGCTGAAGACAGCCGCGATCGCTGCTGTTCGCCAAGGAAAATCCACGAAGCTGTGGATCAGCACCGCGGCCGAGGCGATGGCGGATGCACGGGTGAAAGGCCGCGCTTCTCCGGTCCGCCAGGCGCGCCAGAAGGCCGTGGCCCACCAGGAAAGAAACAGGAGCATCAGGAGGATTCCGGCGACGCCCAGCTCAAGCGCGAGCTCGGCATAGTCGTTGTGCGCATGAATGACGTAGGTCGTCGTCACCTCCTCGGGGCGCTCGTAGAGAGGATAGACGCTCTGGAATGAGCCGAGCCCCGAGCCCAAGGGCATGAAATCGCGAGCGGCTCGAGTTGTCGTTGACAGAAGCTCGGCGCGCGACTGGACAGCGTTCGAGGCATGTTCCCCGATATGCCCACTGCCGATCGCGGTTGTTTCGAGGCCGACGAGGGCCCCGATCACGAGCAGTGCCGCGAACCCGACGATCCAGATCCGCAACCGGCTCGCGGCCGGCAGAAGAATGAGAGCGCTCCCGGCGATCACGGGAAGTGCAAGACCGTAACCGGCGAGCGACTGATTGAGCGCCAGTCCGACGAGGATCACGATCGCGAGCCCCGCCGCGATCGCGACGATCGCCGAATAACGCTGCATGCTTTGGTTCCTCGCCGCGGCGACCATCGCGGCGAGGAAGGGAATGGAGACGACAAGCAGCGTCGCCATGTGATCGGCATTGGCGAAGAAGCCCACTCCCCTTCCCGGGTTGGTGTCCTCGTAGAGATACCAGCGCGAAATCTCGGCACCCGAACTTGCGACCTGCATGGCGCCGAGAGCGATTCCAGCGAGCGTGCCCGCCACCAGCGCCAAGGCCAGCCATTGCGCACGGTACGCCCGCAAGCGAACCATGGCGCAAAGAAGCGCAAGCGGAGGAATGACGCCGAGGAGCGAATCGAGCGTTCTTGCGGGAGCGACCGACAAGGGTTCGTGAGGAACCTTGATGCCGAGCGTTGCGAAGCCGCCGGCGAGACTCTCTCTTGGCCCGAGGTGGACCCAGAGCCGCGAAGGCAGTGGAACAAGCTGGAGAGCGACCACCGCAATTGCTGCTGCAGCGATGACGAGGAGGTTCCTGGCCGAGGGCGAGAGAGGCTCCTCTCCTCCCTCGAGAGCCGCCCAGGCAATGATCGCCACTCCCGCGACCTGGAGGAGCATGTTCTGGAAGATCCCCTGCGCACTGCCTCCAAGCACGAGACAGGCGAACAGATAGGCCGGTGCGACCATGGTCCGCCCGGGGCTAGCCACTCGTCGCTCCATGGGCGAGGGCAAGGCCCGAGATCGTGACTTCCGACTGCTGGGCGACGTCGCCGGAGCGACCCGAAAGCTCAAGCCATTGCGCGGGACAGTTCGAAGGCACGTTGAACCTCCAACCGGTTCTTGCGGCCTCGGTGATTGCGACGCTTGCAAGAGGATCGGTCGATTTGTCGCAGCGAAGTGACCATCGGAGCGCCTCGGCGTGGACTGGAGAGCCCCCGATCTGCATCTTCAGCTGGTAAGGCCCCGCGCCAAGGGTCAGCAGCTGGCTGGCGAGCACTCCATCTTCATTGCCGTAGTAGATGACATGGAGGCGCTTTCCAGGCTCCCGCTCGGCAAGGCCAAGGGTCGAGGAACTGAACGTCCAGTTGAACGGCGGCGGTGGTCCGGGATTCGAGAAGCTCGAATCGAAAAGGAGCGCCTCGCCGTTTCGGCCACCCCCGCCGACCGAAGACCAGATGGAGCGCGCTCGAGAATAATCCCCGCCGGCGATGAGGTTCGAAAGAAGCGTTCGAAGCCAGCCGCTGTCGGGAGACCGATGGTCCGAATCTGCGATTGAAAGGATTGCATCGGCATTGCGCGCGTCATTGGCGAGTGCGACGAGGACCGCGTCCTCGATTGCCGGCTGCGCTCGAAAGAGAGCGCGCATCCTCGGCCAATTCGAGCGATCCTGGGCATAAGCGGCGACGAGCGGAGCCACGGCGTCGACCCCATTGGGCGAAAGCCGAGCAAGCACCGCGGTTTGCTGCAGGCCTTCGAGCGAGCGCCCCGACCGGAAGTAGTAATCGGCAAGAAAATATGCCGCTGGGAGCGAGCGCGGATCGCGCCATTGCGCCGCCTGGAAAGCGCGCCTCGCACCCTCCTTGTCACCCGCCGTATCTCGTTCGACCCCGTGAACGAGGAAGGGTTCCGGTGCGAGCGGCGCCTTCACTGCAGCGTCATCGACCATCGCGAAGATCGAAGGGTCGATGTGTTTTCGTTCGCGCGCGGCGCGCCCGATCTCGGCAAGGGCCGCCGAAATTTCGACCGAGGGGTGGGAAGCCCAGAACATCGCGGCGGAAGCGGGATGGAGCGTTGCAAGCGCATTGACCGCCGCATTGCGAACGACCTGGGCCATGAGAAGCAGCGCAACGATGACAACGACGATGCGCCGAGCGGTCACTTCGCCCTTCCCCGGCCGCTTGTCAGGCCTCGGACTCCTCGGGCGCGGATGCGGCCTTGGGATCATCCTCTGCCCTCGGGATCATCAGGATCTCGTTGCGCTTCACCTTGCCCTTACCGTAGCCGTATCCGTAATTGTAACCGTAGCTGTAGCCATAGCCATAGCGCCCGTAGCCGTACGTGCCGCCGGAGTCGGTGGCCTTGGTCAGCAAAGCGCCGAGGATGTGTGTTCCAGTCGCCTCGAGGCGGTTCAGGGCTTCGACGGCCGCGCGGGTTCGGGTTTTCGAACTCTCGACCACGAAAAGGACCTCCCCCGCCGCAGCCGCAAGCAGCGGAGCATCGGCGAGTCCAAGTGTCGGGGGACCGTCGATCACGACAAGTCCGAAGCGCTCGCTCGCCTCGGCGATAATCCGCCGGATCCGGCCCGTGGAGAGAAGGTCCGCAGGGCTCGGCGGGACCGGGCCACTTGGAAGGAGCCAGAGGTTGGGATGCTGGGTTTCGACGACATGGTCCTCGACCTTGTCATCGGTGGTGAGAAGCTTGCTCAGACCCACTTTGTCGCTCGAGGCCTTGAAGGCAGGCTTTCGAAGGTCGCTGTCGATCAACAGCACCGACTTTCCGCGGCGGGCGAAGTTCTGGGCGATCGCAAGCGCCGAAGAGGATTTGCCTTCGCCCGACCGGGTGCTGGTGAGGAGCAGGACCTTGGGCATTCCAGATTCAGTGCTGAAGCGAAGCGCGGCAACGATCGCGCTATAGGCTTCGGAAATGACCGAGGTCGGGTTCTTCAGATCGTCGACGAACGCATCTTTCGCGGGCGTTCGTGGAACCGCCCCGAGGCAGGGCAGTGAAAGCTTGCGCCGGACGTCCTCGCGGCTCTTGATCGTGTCGTTGACGAACTCCAGGCCGATCGCTCCTGCCATTCCCGCGGCAAGGCCAAGGCCAAGTCCGAGGAGGAGGTTGAGGAGCAGGTTGGGCTTGAACGGAAGCCGCGGAGCCTCGGCCCGGTCGACGATCGACACTGGAGCAATCCCGACTCCTCCGGCCACTCCGATCTGCTTGTAGCGCTGGAGGAGCGCGTCATAGAGTGCCCGGTTCGTATCCACCTCGCGCTGGAGGATCGTATACTGGATGCTTCGGCCACGTAGGTTCAGCACCGAGCCCTTGAGCTGCGCGACCCGTGCCTTGAGTGCATTTTCAGCCGAGAGCGCTGCCCTGTAGTCGGCAAGCAGGCTGTTGCTCCTTCCCGAGGAGACCTGTGCCTGCTCCTTCGCGATCTGCCGCTGGAGCTCATCGATCTGCGACCTCAAGCTCAGCATCTCGGGATGATCAGGCTTCATGAAGGTGCGCTTCTGCTGATATTGCGCCTGGAGCTGGGCCAGTTGCTGCTGAAGCGCCTGGGTGCTCTGAGTCACTTCTGCGGTGGGGCCGGTCGCCATGGATTGCCGGTAGGCGCCCTCTGCAGCGACGCGCCTCGCGGTCGCGTCGGCAAGCGCCTCGTTCAGCTTGACGAGCGATTCTCCCTGGAGCGAGTTGGTGTCGCTCGAGCCTTGCGGACCCTGGCTGCTCGAAGTGGTGATGATCCCCTGCTGCTGGGCATAAGCGACGAGCGCCCGCTCCGAGCGCTCGAGGTCGCCCCTTGTCTTGTTGATCTGCCGCTCGAGGAAGTTGCGGGCATAAGCCGAGGATTCGTATCGGCGCTGGATGGCCGTATTGATGAAGCTGTCGGCGACCGCGTTCGCAACATTGGCAGCGAGCTGCGGTGAGGTCGAATCATAGCTGAACTTGATGAGTTGTCCCTGCTGTGGAGGAACGACGGTGAGCTTTGAAGCCACCATGCCGGTCGCGAGGCGGAGCCGCCTCGACGCATCGTTGTCCTGGGGAACCATCTCCGGGTTGTTGGCGAGGTTCAGCTCCTGGGCGGCGCGCTCGGCGACGCTTCGGCTCTGGAGGAGCCCGACCTGCGTCGCGACGAAGTCATAGGTCTGGCCTCCCGAGACGAGCTCGGAATCCTTGTCGTCGTCGGTGACCTGGAAGCTCGGCGGGTTGGCTTCGAGCGTCACCCATGCGCGGTAGACCGGCCGGGTGAGAAGCGTTGCGAGGATCGCTCCTGCAAGCCCGAGCGCGACTGCGCCGAGTACCAGCCAGCGCCAATGGTGAACGATCCTGACGAGCGCTGCGAAATCGAGGATCGTCGAGGCCGAATAGTTCCTTTGGCCCCGCCCTAGCTGCTCGGCGCCGGCGGTATAGGGGGCGATCGGCCACGGACCGTCATTGGGTACTGGCAGACTTGTGTTCACGCTTCCTCGCCTCGCACGCCTGTCCCGCCCCCTGTTAGAATGGTCTGAAGATCGCCAGCAATGATGCGCTCTGGAAGATCTGCTTCTGGACCGCCTTGATCGAGGATCCGTCGACGACGATGATGTCGCCCGCATAGATCTGCGGGTCGCTCGCCTGGCCACGCCGGATGGCCGTCAGATCGAACGCCGCGGCCTGCCTCTGCCCGTCGATTGTCCGGAAGACCGCAACCCGCCTCGGATTGGCATCGTCCGCGGTTCCGCGGGCAAGCGAAACCGCCTGGATTAGGGTCATCGGTCCGGCGACCGGGAATTGCCCTGCCTGGTTCACCGCGCCGTCGACGGTGACGACATGGGCCGAGGATTGCTTGATCGCGACGCTGACGTCCGGATGCTCGAAATATTTTTCGCCGAGGACGTCGGTCAGCTTCTGGTCAAGCTGCGCGGTGGTGAGGTTTGCGGCCTCTACCTCCCCGACGAGGGGCAAGGAGATGTGACCTGCAAGATCGACCGAATATTCGCCCGAAAGATCGTCGGCCTTGAAGACCTTGATCGTCAGCGTGTCCAGGGGCGAGATCTTGTAATCCTCTGGCAGGGCCTTGACGACGAGCGCATCGGGCGCGGCGAGTGGCCGGTCGTAGGGAATGGTTCCGCCGCGAGTATCGGCGCAGCCGGAGACCAGAACTGCAGCGACGAGGGCCAGGGATGCAGCGAGGGCACGCGGTACAAAATCAACCAGCACGACCATTTCCTCCGCGGGACCGGCGCGGTCCCTATTCGATAATTGATCGATTGTAGAGGCTCAAATCTCCAATCTGGGCCAAGTCAGGATGAAATCACCTCCTTCTCGGCTCTCCGGGTGTCGAGGAGCCAAGTATCTGATCCTTCAATGGCAATTGCCGTAAGAACGCCTGACTGGAAGGCGCCCGTGTCGATCCCGATGCGATTCGGCCGGATCTCGACCTCGGGACGGATGGTGTGGCCATGGACCACCACGAACCCATGGTCACTCTCGTCGAACAGGAACGGTTCGCGGATCCAGCGCAGGTCCGACTGGCGCTGCTGATCGATGCCGACACCGGGCCGGATACCGGCGTGCACGAATAGATAATCGCCAAAGCGGCAGCTGTCGTCGAAGCTCTCGAGAAACTCGACATGCTCTTTCGGAATTGCGCTCCTCACGACGGCCAGGGCCTCCTCGTCGGGAAGACCGGTCAGGACCGAGGCATCGACGCCGTAGCTTGCAAGGCATTCCGACCCGCCGAACCATCGCCACTTGGTGATGAGATCGGCCTCGCCGGAAAGAATTCGAAGCAGGACCTCCTCGTGATTGCCAAGGAGAAAAACCGTCTGGACTCCAGGATGAGCATAAGTGCGCAGGCGCTCGATCACCTGGGCGGAACTTGGTCCCCTGTCGATGAGGTCGCCGACGAAAACGAGGAGGAGCTTCCTCGCCTTTCGCTCGGCAATGTCCGAGTGAATCTTCTCGAGCAACTGGTCGAGGAGATCGAGACGGCCGTGGATATCGCCCACCGCATAGGCTCGCCATCCGCGGGCGCCTGCGGGACTGTCATCTCGGCGTTGGGCGAAGCTGAACATCCGGTCCCCTTTAAACCGAACCGGCGGCATAACCATCCAGCGCCTAAACCGCTCCTTAATATCCCGTCGAAAGAGCGGCGGTTCAGACGCTCAACAGCTCGAACCGGGGGATTTCGACGTCGAACGCTCCGCCTGCCTCGTCGACCATTCGATAGCTGCCGCTCATGGCGCCGCTCGGGGTATCGAGCGGGCAACCGGAAACATAATCGAAGCTCGCCCCCGGAGCGATGAGCGGCATCTCGCCGACAACGCCTTCTCCGACCACTTCGTGGACGGTCCCCCGGCCATCGACGATCGACCAGCTTCGCGACAGGAGCTGGACCGCGACCTCCGAGCCATTCTCGATCCTCACGTGATAGGACCAGAACCACCGGTTCGTTGCCGGATCGGACTGCTCGGCAAGAAAACTGACCGCGACGCGAACGGCAATCCCGCGAGTCACCGCGACATTGGGGAACAGCATGGCGAGAGCATCGATGTTCACGAACTTTACCTTAGCTTGCGCGCTGCGCTGCACAACTAGGCAAGAGAGCCAGCCCGCCGAAGCCTCTCGACGAGACGCGAGCGCACCTCCGAAAGTGGCCGCGACCTCTCATTGATGAGGTGTCGGGAAAGGAAGTGGCCGGTAAGGGCAAGTCCCTGGTCGATGTCCTTCCACGAGGCTGCGCCGCCCTCGCGCACGAACTTTGGCAGGGGAAGAAGCCTTTCCGAATAAGGCTCCGCCTCGGCGGCACTCACTGCCCGGCCGGATCTTGGACTGACTGCGACAAGCTGGTCGTTGCTCCCGGTGACGGCACAGCGATCGAGATCGAGTCCGAAGCCGAGTTCGGCGAGCAGCAGGAGTTCAAAACGCACCAGCGCGCTTCCCCAGCCTTTCGCCGAGGGGGCCGCCTCGATCGCGTCGAGCAGGGCTTCGAGAGCCTGGTAGAGCCGCGGATAGGGCTGTCCCTCGGGAAGCGCTGTTGCCGCGAGCACGCTCGCCCATTCGATCGCTGCCGCAGGCAAGGGTTCGGAAAGAAGTGGGCCCCTGCTGTGCAATAATTCC
>DASZYL010000255.1:0-2842 GCA_035545385.1 Sphingomicrobium sp.
TCGCACCCGAATCGATCTCTCCTATGAGCATTTTTACGACCGCCGAACCGCCGACCGGGGCATCCCCGCGGATGGCGACGAGCCGATCCGAGGGTTCACTCGAACCTTCTTTGGCGATCCTTCCATCAGTTTCGCGAGGGCGAATGTCGATCTCGCAACCCTGGGGCTCGAGCACGACTTCGGCGGCGGCCTCAAGTTGCGCAACCACACGATGCTGGGCGACTATCGAAAGTTCTACCAGAACGTCTATGGAAACGGCTTCAACCGGGCGACCGGCCTCGTGACGCTCGCCGGCTACAATAATCGCAACGATCGCAAGAACATCTTCAGCCAGACCGACCTCGTCTTCGACAACCGGCTCGGCGGCATCGACCAGACACTGCTCCTCGGCTTCGAGATCGGCCACGAGCACTCGCGCAACAGGCGAAACACCGCTCAGTTCGCGAACGGCAACACGACCCCGATTACCGACCCGACCGTCGATTTGGATGTCATCTTCGCTCCCGTTCCAAGCGACTCCAACAACCGCGTCAATGCGAGCGTCGCAGCGGCATATGTCCAGGACCAGATCCGCTTCTCGCCGGCCTTCGAAATCGTTGCAGGCTTAAGGTTCGACAGCCTCAAGATCGACGTCGACGATTTCCGGGCAGTCGGCGGCGGCGAGTTCGAGCGCCGCGACCAGCTCCTGTCGCCGCGGCTCGGGGCGATCGCCAAGCCCACCAAGGACCTCTCCTTCTACGCGAGCTACAGCCGATCTTACCTGCCGCAGTCGGGGGACCAGTTCAGCAGCCTGACCGACGTGACGGCTGGCCTCGAGCCCGAGCGCTTCGACAATTATGAGATCGGCGCAAAATGGGAGGTGCTCGATGGCTTGCTCGCGACCGCCGCAGTGTACCAGCTGGACCGCAGCAACACGCGCGCGAGTGATCCGCTCGACCCAACGCACACCGTTCTTACCGGCAAGCAGCGTAGCCGTGGCATCGAGATCGGCATCGAGCGAAGCGTCACGAGCAGGTGGATGGTTGCGGGTGGGTACAGCTTTCAGGACGCCGAGATCACGAGCACCACGTCGGCGGCTCCAGCCGGCCGCAAGGTGCCTCTCGTTCCGCGTCACAGCTTCTCGTTGTGGAACCGCTATGATGTCACGAGGAACCTCGGAGCGGGGCTCGGCCTGATCGCGCGGTCAAGATCCTACGCCTCGATCAGCAATGCAGTGAAGCTCCCCGGATATGCCCGGGTCGACGCGGCATTGTTCGCAAAGCTCGGACACGGCATCGAAGCCCAGGTGAACGTCGAGAACCTCCTCGGCGCCCACTATTTCCCAACTGCGAGCAATGACAACAATATCGCGCCAGGGGCGCCGCGCACCCTCAAGGCGACGCTCGGGTACCGTTTCTAGCGAACGAGCTCGGCCGCGCGCGCCTTGATTCGCTGAAGGTCGCGGACGAACAGGGCCCGCTCCTCGCGTCTTCGTTCCTCCTCAGGAATGCGCAGGAGAAAGCTCGGGTGGACGGTTATCCAGCATTCGCTGCCGTCTTCGAGCTTGACCGGGGTCTCCCGTGCGCGGCTGATCGTCACTGACTTGCCGATGAGCGATCTCGCGGCCGTTGCTCCAAGGGCCACGGTAACCGGCGGCCGAATGAGCTCGCGTTCCTGCTCGAGCCACCAGCGGCACGCGGTAATCTCGCCGGCATCGGGCTTGCTGTGGATGCGACGCTTGCCCCGGGAAACGAACTTGAAGTGCTTGACGGCATTGGTCACATAGACCTTCGATCGATCGATGCCCGCTTTCTCGAGCGCGGCGTCGAACAGCGCTCCCGCCGGGCCGACGAATGGCCGCCCGGCGATATCCTCCTGGTCCCCGGGCTGCTCGCCAACGAACATGATCGATGCATCGAGCGGGCCCTCGCCGAAAACCGCTTGTGTCGCATGCTTGTAGAGATCGCACCTCGTGCATTTGCGGACATCCTTCAGCAGGGCCTCCCATGAGGCCCTGAGATTTGCTCCCGGCTCGACCCGCCGCTCCGCCTCCAGCGCGCGTTCCAGTCCTTCCTTCGCGACCGACCGATCAATCATCTCGATTTCCCGTTTGCGCGCACCGGCAATGAGGGGTTGAACGAGCGAAGTCTCCTCCATGTTGCGCCAGTCCGAGGTGAACCGCGGCGCAGGTTCGAGCGCTTGCGAATGACGCAATAGGCACAATCGAAAATGCAGCTGTGATCAGAAGGATCTTCAGAAGCGAGATGCATCGTCCATCCGGCGCATAGGCGTGGCGGATGCCCATGCCCTCGCTCGAGCCGACGCCTCTCCCGCCGCGGCTGTTGCGCTCGCTCGTACCCGAAGAGGCGCAGGACCCGTCATATTTGGCTGCGTCCGCGAGGATCGCAAGCTTCGCCTGGAAATCGAGCTGGACCACATGTTCCTCGTATGTTCCCGAACTTTCCCGGTCCATACAGGCGTGTAGCTCTCAAGGGGTCGTTGCGCTTGCGGCATGTCCCGCCGCCCCTTACGAACGATAGGATGACCAAGTTCGCGCTCCGCCTTCTCGCCGCCGCCCTCCCCCTTTTCACCATTGCAGCCGCGCCCGCGCCGAAGCCCGTCACTCCAATGACTCCGGACGTGAACGCGTCCTACAACCCTGTCCTTCCGCAGGCAGATTTCATCCGCCGCGAAGCCATGGTTCCGATGCGCGACGGCACCAAGCTCTACACGGTCATCTTCATGAAGAAGGGCACGACCAACGCGCCGATCCTGCTGTCGCGCACACCCTACGACGCCAAGGGGAGTACCGAGCGCACCCCGAGCGAGCACGTCGTCGACGTCCTACCGATCATGTACAAGG
>DASZYL010000256.1:0-10239 GCA_035545385.1 Sphingomicrobium sp.
TGGAAGTCCTCGCGAACGCCCATGACGATCCCGAGAACGGCGCCGCAAACCAGAAGAACGGTCGCGAGCAGAAGGAAATAGACGTCGACGCGTTTCATTGGGCCCTCCATTTTCAGGGGCCAAGCTTCGCACCCGCGGCAGGCGCCGCTCAAGTCAATTCTATTGCCCTCTAGAGGACCTGCGAATTGTAGCTGTGCCAGGCAAGGATCGCCGCTGCCCCCCGGTACGGCCGCCAGGATTCGGCGAGCTCGCGCAGCTGCTTTTCGCTGGGCTTCTCGGCAAGACCCATCAGCCTGCCGAGCTCGACCATCACCGCAAGGTCGCCGGCGGGAAAGACGTCCGCGCGACCTTCCGCAAACAGCAGGTAGATCTCGGCTGACCAGCGGCCGATCCCCTTGATCTTCGTGAGGAGAGCGATCGCCTCCTCGTCGTCGGCGGGCAGGTTTTCGAGGTCGAGCTCGCCCGAGACGACCAGCTCTGCGAGACTTCGGATATAGCCGGATTTCTGCCGGGACATGCCCGCTGCTCGAAGCTCTTCGTCATTCGCCGCGAGAAGCAGGTGAAGGTCGGGTGGCGATCCGAATGCCGCTTCGAGCTTGGCCCACATCGATCGGGCGGCGGCAACGCTCACCTGCTGCCCGACGATCGTTCGAAGAAGGGTCTGGGCGCCGCGCGCGCTGGTGCGCGGGTCCGGAACGCCATGTTTCTCGACGACGCGTGCGAAGGCGGGCTCGCGCTCGGCAAGCGCTTCCACGTGCTTTCGAATGCTGCTCTTGCTGCGAACCATCAGGCCACCGTTGCGGCGTAAAGCGCGACCGCAGCCGCATTGGAGACGTTAAGGCTCTCGACCGCGTCGGTGATCGGGAGACGTGCAAGCGCATCGCAATGGTCACGGGTATTTGGCCTCAGGCCCGCCCCTTCTGCGCCAAGCACGAGCGCGATCCGTCGCGGGCCGAGCGCGTCCCTGAGGTCGGTCTCGGCGTCCCCGGTGAGCCCGATCCTCCAGAACCCCGCTTCGCCGATCTCCTCGAGCGCGCGCGCGAGGTTTACGACGCGCACCCAGGGCACTCGCTCGAGAGCACCCGAAGCAGCCTTCGCAACGACCCCGCTCTCGGGCGGCGAATGACGATCCTGGGTGACGATCCCGACCGCTCCGAAGGCTGCCACGGAGCGCAGGACCGCGCCCACGTTGTGCGGATCGGTGACCTGGTCGAGGACGAGGAGGACGGCGCGGTCCCCGGCTCCCGTGACCAGCTCATCGAGCCAGGCATCTTCAAGCGGCTCGACCTCGACGACGACGCCCTGGTGGGGCGCGTCGTTCGGAACCAGCCGGCCAAGATCGGCGGCCTCGGAAAGCGTGACCGGCACGTCCTGGGGAAATTGCATGAAGCCGGCCGCCTCGCGGGTTGCCCATGCCCGGAGAACCTTGCGGCGAGGATTGTCGAGCGCTGCCGCGACGGCATGCCTGCCCCACAAGCGAGGCCTTCCGGGACTGCCGTGGCTTTGATGCGATTTCTTGCGGCGGGTCATGCGCTCCGCTTAGCCGCGGAGCGCCCGGTGTCCAGCACAAGCACTTTCAGGCTGCCGCGGTCGCGGCCCGTTCCCTGAGGGTCCTTCGGTGGCTCCGCCATGTCCCCACCGCGAGAATGATGAGGATCGGATAGGCCCAGAACCTCAGCGCCGCGGCATAGGCGAGCGGCATCAGCTGGGTATCGGCGGCCTTGAGCACATGTCCGAAGCTTGTCGTCAGCTGGAATCCGCTCACCCAAAGCGGCCAGAACCGGTCTGAGATCAGCGCTGCGTAGGTGAAGGCGAGGAAGGCGAGCACGTCGACGATGAGGATGCCCGTTTCGACCGACGAATAGCTTCCCGCCAGTGGCGATCTCAACGCAAGCGTTGCGAAATCCCCGACGAGGAAGACCAGGGCGACGATCCGCGCATCGGTCTTGCCTCGGAACAAGGCATAGCCACAGACGCCGAACATCAGCGCGCGATAGATGATGACGCGATCCATCGTGGTTGGACCGGACACGCTGGGGCGTGCCCGGTCAAGACCTCAGGCTACGACCCGAAGGGGCGTGGCGGCCGTCTTGGGCGGGCATTCGCCGTCGTCTCCGATGGAGACGGTACGAAGTCCCGGCACCTTCTCCTTGGCCGCGGCGAGAGCCGCGTGGCAGCCGACGATGGCTCCTCTCGTGGCGACGAGTCCGCTGACGGCGGCGGCAAGTTGCTCGAGGGTTGGATGAACCGTCGCGAAGCCGGTGCAGGCGAGCGAGTTCGCTCGCATGATGCACGCCTGGAGCTCGGTGATCTCGACGAGTGCGGCGTCGATCGTGTCTTCGAGTGCACGGACCTGCGTCGCAACTTCAAATGCGGCGTTCTCAATCTGATGCTTGCGCATATGACTGCTCCTTCCCGCGCGACAAGAATCGCTCGGACGTGGTTGCCGGAATGATAAGAAACTTGGTTGCGGCTAGCTCTTGAGGAGCCTGGCGAGGCTTTCGAGCCCGGCGAGATACATGCCCGCCGAGAATGCCGATCCGATCGCGATTGCAACGATCCAGAACAGCCTCTGGCCGACACTCATCTCATTCCGCGGGTTACTCCTGGTTGCAAAGGGTGGTGGCAGGGAAGGCCAGAATGACGCTGGCCTCTGCTCGGTAAGGAAACCGGGCCCTCCAGCCTCCCCTGCGCGGTCAGCGTGCCGAATCTGATGACTGACCGCGGCTTCGAGGTGGCCCCGTTGCTGGCCGGGCTCAATGTACGGCGGTTGATGTATCAATCGCTGATATGGCCCGGAATATTGTGACACGGCCCTTGCGGCCTGTGCGCGCCGCTCGACGCCGAGGATCGCCAGCGACTGGCGGATCCGCTGGTCGACGGTGTGCGGCGAAATGCCAAGCTCCGCTGCGATCTCCTTGGAGTTGAGGTGCTGGTCGACGAGGCGCAGGCAGTCGAGCTGTCCTTCGCTGAGACGCGCGACACGCTCGGCCAGAACCTCGTCCGCCTGCAGTCTCGCAGCTCGCTGCTCGTCGTCAGGCGAGCCGTCATAATCCTTCAAAGCAATTCCCACCCCGCGCACCATGGCGCCACTCCCGAGCAGCGAGTCTGGAACTCCTTAGGCCATTCGCTGGGATTCCGCCAGATTTTCAGCGGATTTCCGGGGAATCGATGGTTGCTGCGAGTGACGCCCGACGCAACGCGCCAAGGAAGAGCTCGCCCGCCGAGGCCCGACATGAAATCCCGGGTTCAATTGACCGGACTGGCTCGTTGATGTCTTCGGGGTCGTGGACCAGCCCCGGGCGTTCCCGACTCAAGAAGCAAACCGAAGCGAAAGGCGATGGCTCATGGACCATCAGGATAGACGGACCGCTTTAGTCTCCCTCGCTGGCGCTGCCGTCGCCGGGCTTGCTCTCACGGGTTGCCAAAAGGGCGCTGGAGAACAAGCGGGCAAGGAAGGTGGCTACGAAGGAGAGGTGACCGCGAACGAGGACCTGATGCGCGAGCATGGAGTCCTTCGCCGAATCCTCATTGTTTACCGGGAGGTCGCTCCAAAGCTTCTGACCGACGCGGCATCGATTGACGGGGCAGCATTGGCCAACGCCGCGAAGCTCTTTCAGGCGTTCGGCGAGCGCTATCACGAGCAGCTCCTGGAGGAGCAACATATCTTTCCGATTATCCGCAAGGCCGGCGGCGAGGCGGCGGGATTGGTCGATACGCTTTTGTCTCAGCATGCTCGTGGCCGCGAGATCACGGCATTCATTCTCGACAAAACGACATCCGGCCGGGTCGCAGACGCCGACGACATGGCTACGGCCCTCGTCGCGTTTGCCCGGATGTATGAGGCTCACACTGCGCGAGAGGACACAATCCTCTTCCCAGCTTTCAAGAAGGCCGTGGGACCGAAGGGTTATGACGAGCTCGGCGAGCAGTTCGAGGACATCGAACGACGCGAGTTCGGAGGAGATGGCTTTGACATGGCCGTCGACAAGGTTGCCGCGATTGAACGCGCGCTTGGCACATCAGATCTGTCGTCCTTCACGGCGTCGCCCGTGAAGATGCAGCCAACTCGGTAAAATGGTCGCCGATACGAACCATTTGCGAATGAGCGCCTGATTTCGAGTTTTCTCGAACGGTCATTGACTCCAGCCCGCAGAGCTGTCATTTCGAGTTTTGTCGAAAGGACAGCCCATGTCGATATTATCCGCACTGCGCACTTTGGGGGCCGCGCTCGCTGCTCCTCCTCCTGCACCGTGTTGTGCGAGTGCAGTCCACTGGGCGAGCTTCCGCTGACATGCGTATGGAGTCCGCCGTCGAGGCGCTCTCAGCACTCGCCGCAGAGCAGCGGCTGGCGCTATTCCGCCTGCTGGTTCAAGCAGGGGACCACGGCCTGGCGGCGGGCGCCATCGCTGAAAAGCTGGGCGTCCCAAACAGCTCCCTGTCCTTTCACCTTGCACAGCTCCGCAACGCCGGTCTGATCCTTCAGGAGCGGCAGCACCGCTCGCTCATCTATCGAGCGAACTACACGGCGATGAACGCGCTTGTCGGCTATCTCATGGAGAACTGCTGCGCGGGTGCCGACTGCGGCGCTGAGCAGGCCTGCGAAACCCCGAACCAAGAAAGGCAGTCTGCATGAAGCGCCTGCACGTCCACGTTGGGGTCAACGACCTCTCCAACTCGATCCGCTTCTATTCCACGCTGTTCGGCAATGAGCCGAACGTTGTGAAGGAGGACTACGCCAAGTGGATGTTGGAGGACCCGAGGGTGAACTTCGCCATCTCTCAAGGCAGCCATGCTCGGAAGGGGATCGAACACCTCGGCATCCAAGTGGAGAGCGTGGAGGAACTGTCGGAAGTCTACGGTCGTCTGAAGGCAGCTGACCGGCCGGTCCTGGAGGAAGGCCAGACGACGTGCTGCTATGCCAAGTCCGAGAAGAGCTGGATTGCCGACCCTGACGGGATCGTGTGGGAAGCGTTCTTCACCAACGGGGAAGCGACCACGTATGGCGACAGCCCTGCCTTAGGCACCCTTTCTGACAGCGTTGGGGATAAGTGCTGCCTCCCCAAGTCAGCCGCGTGAGACCGAATCGCCTCGCCTGGGCGGCCGGTGCCGAGCGATTGCGCGAAGGCTCGCCCCTTACCGACGATGGGCCAAAGTCTTTGGGAATGCGCGCCCATACCAGAGGCGACTTCGGCGCCATTCGACCTATTGTGGGAAGGGCATTTCGGAGGCTCCGTCTGCTACGATCTTCTGAGCCACGACCGTCAAAACTCTCGGAAATCCAACGGTTACAAGCCCTAAGGGGCGAATGGTGGAGAGGGCTGGATTCGAACCAGCGTACGCTTGCGCGGGCAGATTTACAGTCTGCTGCCTTTAACCACTCGGCCACCTCTCCAGAGATGCAGGCAGGCGCGCCATGTGGCGGCGCCGTCTTGATGTGTCAACGGAGCTGAGTGCGACGAGCCCTTATGAGCGCCAGCACGCGCTGGATCGTTGCGCAGAAGTGCCACTCCGGGATCGGCAAATCGGGCCCGGGCCTTAAAATGGCGTAGGCCCGCTCAGCGGCGAACCCAAGCGTCCTTCGCCTTCTATGATCAGCCGATGCCCGCTTCGATGGCCAGCCGAACCAGGTCCGTGGTACGATTCACGCCCACCTTCGCCTTTATCTTTGTGCAGGTGTTCGCGATTGTCTTGTAACCGAGGCCGAGTGCGTCAGCGATCTCGCTCAAACTTCGTCCACGCGCCAGCAGCCGCACGATCTCGATGTCGCGCGGCGTAAGCTGCTCCAGAGGATCTATTGCGGGGGCGGGATTAAGGACGAGTGCCTGGGCAAGTTCCCCCTCAACGTAGCGGCCTCCCGAGGCGACCTGCCGGATAGCAGCCACCAACTCCTCGGGAGCGACGTTCTTGCTGACATAACCTTGTGCCCCGGCATCCATGGCACGGCTCACGTATATAGGCTCGGCGTGCATGCTGAGAACGAGAATGGGGAGGGCGGGTGCGACGGTTCTGAGACGGCTCAGGAGCTCAAGGCCCCCGAGCTCTGGCAGGTTCATGTCGAGCAGCACGAGGTCCAGCGGTCGCCCGCGAGCAAGCGCAAGCGCATCACGTCCCGTCGCGGCTTCAACCACTTCCCCATCGAAGAGACCGCGCAGGAGCCGTCGAAGGCCCGCGCGCACGATGGCGTGATCGTCGACGATCAATATGTTCATGCGATGGCCCGCGTCTCGGCTTGTCTGAACTCAGCGTTCACCGTCCAGCCTTCGTCAGAGCGTTCAATCCGAAGCGATCCTCCGGCCCTCTGCACACGCTCGCGCATGCTTGCGAGCCCCAATCCCGGCGTTCCCGAGGCAGAGACTTTGACACTCCCCCGGTTCGACACCGTCACCCTCACGACTTCCGCGGTCGCGTCAACCGACACCGACAGTTGCCTGGTTTCGGCATGACGGAGCGCGTTGGCGACAGACTCCTGAATCACTCGGTAAATCACGTCGCGCAGCGGTTCAGGCACCAGGTTGTCCGCCCCCTCGAGATTCGAAACGAACTGAACGTCGGGCTGGCGTCCCTTCCAGAAATTGACGAGATCGCCGACTGCGGCTTCGAGGCCCAGCTCCGCCGCGCGCGTGGGACGAAGGCGGGCGATCAGCTCCCGAACCTCGCGCTGCATGTGGCTGACGGCGCTCTGAATCGACCGTACCTGATCGAGAATTGCACTGGTTTCGCCGTTCCTCGCGGATTGCCCGATCATCTGGGCGTCTAGGGCAACGGCGAACAGGTGCGGTCCGATCTCGTCGTGCAGGTCCCGGGCGATTTCCGCTCGCTCTTCGTCCTGGATCGTCAGCAATTGAGCTTCCAGTGCCCGGTTGCGAGCATCGATTTCTGCCAACCGCTCGGCCATGGCGTTGAAGCCGCTCTGCAGCCGGTGAACTTCAGGCGGGCCTGCCTCCCTGACGCGCTCGTGATAGCCGCTTGCTCCGATCGCTCCCAAGCCCCGCGAAAGGTCGACGAGCGGTGCGAGGGCGCGACCGATCACCCAGTAGATCAAACCCAGGCAAAGGGTCGCGGCCGCCGCAAACACGAGCGCCGCATCGGCCATCGCCGACCAAAGGGTCGCGATATCGCTGGCGGGCTCCGGTGTAAGTGTCAGGACCTCGCCTGCAAGCGCAGGGACTTTGACGGCAACGGGTTCGATTTCAGGGCGGAACAAGGCCTCAAACCAGGCCGGCGCCGGCCTTATTGGCATTGCCGCTTCCGACGACCATCGGACCGCACCCGATGCGTCGACGACTTTCGCAACGAGATGCCGGTTGCCGTTGAAGGTCGCAACGAGCTGCCGGAGATCGCGGCTGGGATGATCGGATCGGGGGAGGTCCTCGAACGCCGAGCGGACCGTTTGCACACCGCCGATCCGCGCTGCCGCCAGTTCCGCCTCGAGACCGCGCCGCGCATTGATCGAAGATATCGCGACATAGATGGACATGCTGACGAGCAAGGTCAGCGCGACCAGGGCGACCACTCTCCCGCGTAGCGACATGGCCGCGCGCTTAGCACCGCCACCCGGCAAACGTCCCCTTCGATCAGAAATCGGGAATTTTTCCCCCTCCTTTCGGGAAGTCGTGCCCTAGCGCCGGCTCCTCGCCTCAATGCACCGCCGCGATCGCGACCAAGCCGGATCCAGGGAGTTCAAGATAGTGAAAATGCACCTCGTGGGCGCCAGTCTGGCGGCAATTCTCGCCGCAAACCCGGCGCTCGCACAGACAATGCCGGATGCTGGCACTAGTGAAACGGGCGCTTCCGTTAAGGCGGCGTCGTCAAAGGTGCCGGCGACGATCGTCATCACTGGTCGCAAGCTCGACGTTGCGCGTGATTCGATCACCCCCTCGCTCGGCGCGAGCCAGTATACGTTCGATCGCGCAGCGCTTGAGAAGCAGCCTGGAGGGACGAACCTATCGCTCAACAAGTCGCTGCTTCAGGCGCCTGGGGTAACGCAGGACAGCTACGGCACGATCCACATCCGCAACGAGCATGCGAACCTCCAATACAGGCTGAACGGAGTCATCGTTCCGGAGGCGATCAGCGGTTTCGGGACGACGTTCGATCCTCGCATTGCGAGCTCGATCCAGCTCATCACCGGCACGCTTCCCGCTCAGTACGGCTATCGAACCGCGGGCGTCATCAACTTCAAGACCCAGTCGGGAACTCTGGACAATGGTGGCGAGATCGGCGCCTACGGAGGAAGCTTCGGGTGGTTCGAGCCGAGTGCGATGCTGAGAGGCTCGGCGGGGAACCTCACCTATTTCGCGTCGGCGAGCTACCTGCGCAACGACGTCGGCATTGAGAACCCGCTGCCGAGCCGATCGCCCGTCCACGACAGGACGATCCAAATCCGCCCGTTCGCTTATGTTTCGGACGTTTTATCGCCAACGAGCCGCGTCGCCCTCTTCGCCGGCAGCTTCATCGGCCACTTCGAGATCCCGAACGTGACCGGTATCCAGCAGGGTTTCAGTGTGAACGGCACCGACACGTTCGATGCCGCCAAGCTCGATCAGAACCAGCGCGAGATCACGCATTATGCGGTGGCCACGTACCAATATGCGGGCGCCACGTTCAATTTCGAGGTCGCCCCGTTCATCCGCTATTCGCAGACGAAATTCACGACGGACCCGAACGGTGGCGACGTGATCTTGACGGGCTTCGCCGACGCCGCGCGCCTCTCGAGCCTGGCTTCGGGAGTGCAGGCGGACGGAAGCCAACAGCTCGGAGCCGACCATACGCTGCGCTTCGGCCTGTTCGTTCAGAACGAGCACACCACCTCGAAGATCGTCTCGACCGTTCTGCCCACGAATGACTGCGGCGCCGATCCAAGCTGTGTCATCACGCCGACGAGCGACGTTCCGTTCAGCATCACCGACCAGGGGCAGAAGACTGGTCAGCTCTATGGGCTCTATCTTCAGGATGAATGGAAACTCACCTCGAAGCTGACCTTCAACTATGGAGCGCGCTTCGACGTCGTGCACGCCTTCACCAGGGAGTCGCAGCTCAGTCCGCGCGCGAATCTCGTGTGGAACCCGACACCGCTCACCACGCTCCACCTCGGCTATGCGCGCAATTTCACGCCTCCACCGCAGGAACTGATCTCTCCCGCGACGGTGACCTTGTTCAACGAGACGACGAAGCAGTCGAAAGTGCGCGTCGGCGATCCGGTGAAGGCGGAGCGCGAGCATTATTTCGATGCTGGCGTAGAGCAGCGCTTCAATGGCGGGTTCAAGCTTGCCCTCGACGCCTATTACAAGAAGAAGCGCGACCTGCTCGACGAAGGCCAGTTCGGCTCATCCCTCGTATTGTCGCCGTTCAATTATGCGAAGGGCTATGCATGGGGCGTGGAACTCAGCGGTAATTATACCCGTGGGCCGCTTGACCTCTACGCCAACCTTGCGCGTGGCGACGAAAAGGCCAAGGACATCGTCTCAGCGCAATATTTCTTTGCGCCGGACGAACTCGATTACATCCGCGCTCACTACATCTATACCGACCATTCCCAGCGATGGACCGCCTCGGGCGGTGCAAGCTTCACGATCAACGATGATCTTGGCACGCTCGTGCCGACTGCCGACTTCGTCTACGGCTCCGGACTTCGGACCGACGATCCCGCCGGGATCGTTCCCAACGGCGGCCAACTTCCTGGGTACCTGGTCGTGAACGCCGGGATCGCTCAGAATTTCGTGGGCCCGGGCGCGCTCCGTGGAGTTACGCTAAGGGCAGACGTGCTGAACCTCTTCGACAAGAAATATCAGCTCCGCAGTGGGACCGGCGTCGGGGTCGGAGCCCCGCAATGGGGTCAGCGGCGCGGCTTCTACCTGGGGCTTACGAAGGCGTTCTGACGACAGGACCGTTTAGCAGCGGGGTTTCTGGAGAGATTGCCCGCTCTTGCGGACTCACCGCCCACTTCGCGTCGTGGAAGGAGGGGTTTCTATTAGCAGGGTGTCGAGAACGTACAATTCTGAAATTGGAGCGGGTGAAGGGAATCGAACCCTCGTCGTAAGCTTGGAAGGCTTCTGCTCTACCATTGAGCTACACCCGCAATCTCGCAAACAGGAGAATCTACTCGCTGAGCCGCTGGTGGAGGGGGAAGGATTCGAACCTTCGTAGACGCGAAGTCGGCAGATTTACAGTCTGCTGCCATTGACCGCTCGGCCACCCCTCCGAACCTGCGGCACGCAGCGCGAGATAAGCCTGTTC
>DASZYL010000257.1:0-20053 GCA_035545385.1 Sphingomicrobium sp.
AAATGGGAAGGGGTGCAGTTCAGCTATCTCGGTCCCAACAGCCTCACCGTGATCCAGAACGGCCGCAACGCCAACGTCGACGGCATCGAGACCGACATCAATTACACTCAGGGCGGACTTTCGCTCTCGGCCTCTGCTGCCTACACGAACGCCAAGACCAAGGGGAACATCTGCAAGGCGGCCATTGTCGTCGATCCCTCGCCCGACTGCACGGGCGAGCGGGCGCCGGGCAAGCCGGACTTCATCGTCGTCCCCTCGGGGACGAGGCTCCCCGTGACGCCCAAGTTCAAGGCGAGCGCGACGGCGCGTTACACCTGGCCGATGTGGTCGGGCCACAGCCATGTGCAGGGTGCGATTTCCTACCAGGGCTCGGCCCCCTCGGACCTCGATCCCGCACAGAATATGCTTACGGGGACGATCAAGTCGTCGTTCCTCGCGGATCTTTTCCTCGGATACGAATGGGGCCGGTACAGCGCCGAGCTGTTCGCGACCAACCTCTTCGACGAGCGTAACCAGATCGCTCGCGAAGTCGTCTGCAGCATCTGCACCCAGGTGAAGATCATCCCGGGCCGCCCGCGCACCTTCGGGTTGAGGCTCGGCGCGCACTTCTAGAACCCCCGGCCGCTTGGGGGCGCGGGGCCGGGAAGAAGAAGGGAGGCGGGCAATGAGCCGCTCGAAGCCGTTCACCTGGATCGCTGCGGCGATCTTCGCGCTGATTGCGCTCGCCCACGTCGTTCGCCTGTTCACGCATTTCGAGGTCACGATCGGCACTCACCGCGTGCCCGAATGGGTGAGCTACGTCGCGATCGTCGTCACCCTGTTCCTGAGCTGGATGCTGTGCCGCGAGGCGAGGGGCGTGCCGACTGGCGAGCCCTAGACGTTGAAGCGGAAAAGCATCACGTCGCCATCCTTGACGACATAGTCCTTCCCCTCAGAGCGGAGCTTTCCGGCATCGCGCGCCCCGGCTTCGCCGCCGAACTTCACATAGTCTTCATAGGCGATCGTCTCGGCGCGGATGAAGCCGCGCTCGAAATCACTGTGGATCTCGCCCGCGGCCTCCGGCGCCTTTGCGCCCTTGTGGACGGTCCAGGCACGGGCTTCCTTTGGACCGACCGTATAGAAAGTGATCAGGCCGAGGAGCGCATAGGCTGCGTGGATCATCCGGTTGAGGCCGGTTTCGTGAAGCCCGAGGTCCGACAGGAACGCGTCCCGGTCATCGGCAGGCAAGGTCGCGATCTCGGCTTCGATCGCCGCCGAGATGACGACCGCCTGGGCGCCCTCGGCCGCCGCTTTCCCGAACACCTTTTCCGAAAGCGCGTTGCCGTTCGCGGCGTCGCCCTCGTCAACGTTGCAGACGTAAAGAACGGGCTTGGCCGTCAGGAGCTGGGCGCGGCGCAGCGCTTTGGCTTCTTCGGGATCCTTGGGCTGGGTCAGCCGAGCGGGCTTCGAGGCCCGCAGGAGATCCAGCGCCTGGCCGAGGACCGAGGCTTCGATCTTCGCTTCCTTGTCGCCCTGCTGAGCCTTCTTGACGAGGTTTGGAACGCGCCGTTCGAGCGATTCGAGGTCCGCCAGCATGAGCTCGGTCTCGACGGTTTCCGCATCGGCGATCGGGTCGACACGGCCCTCGACATGAGTGACGTCGCCGCCTTCGAAGCAGCGCAGCACGTGGACGATGGCGTCGACCTCGCGGATGTTCGCGAGGAACTGGTTGCCAAGGCCTTCGCCCTTGCTCGCGCCGCGCACCAGCCCGGCGATGTCGACGAACTCGATCTGGGTCTCGATCTCCTGGGCGGACTTGCCGATGTCCGCGATCTTGTCGAGCCGATCGTCGGGGACGGCGACCCGGCCGACATTGGGCTCGATCGTGCAGAAGGGATAGTTCGCGGCCTGCGCGGCCGCGGTTTCGGTCAAGGCATTGAAAAGCGTCGATTTGCCAACGTTCGGCAGGCCGACGATGCCGCAGCGGAAGCCCATGGTTTTCCTGATTGATGAGGGAAGTCGCTGCCCTTTAGGCGAAGTGGTGCGACATGCTCAACCACGCTTCTCGAGCTTTGCGGTTTGTTCGCGAAGGACGAGGATCGTGTCCTCGAGATGGCGAAGGATGAGTTCACGCTCCTCTTCGCTGTAGCGCTCGTTCAAGCGGTTCATCGCCTCGGTCAGGCCCTGGAATATGGGGAGGCTCTCGCGCCCGAGCCGCTCCGTGTTCCGCGGTCGAACGATGACGCTTCTCCGGTCAGCCGGATTGGGCTCGCGCTTCGCATAGCCGGCCCGTTCGAGCCGATCGACGATCCCGGTAATTGCGCCCGTCGACAGGCCCGTCGCTTCGGCCAGCTCTTTGGGCGTCGCACCGCCACGCTCCGCGATCATTCCGGCGCACTTGCGCTCGGCCGCGGTCATCCCGAGGCGCCGGGCCCCGGCTTCGTGGAAGACGATGACCGCCGTCGCAAGGTCACGGTGCAACCAATTGTATCGATCCTGGTCCATTGCATTTATCTTACCACTAAGATAATTAGTTGTGAACTATTATCCGAACGGCAAGGGGCGATTATGATGCGCGAGGGTGGACATGGCCGCCTCGAACGAATGGCCCCAGCGCTCACGCTCCTTGTCGCTGCGCCGATGTTCGCGGAAGTGCTTCCCGGGGCGACGCGCCTCTCCTCGATCTTCGTCTTCCCGATCGAGATGGCGGTCTGGGGCGGCGGAGCCCTGATGGCGCGCGCTCTCGTCAGGTCTCGCGGACTCGGCTGGTGGTCGCTCCTCTTCCTTGGTCTTGCTCTTTCCTTCGCCGAGGAGTTCCTCATCCAGCAGACCTCGGTCGCGCCCATGGTCATAAGGCTGAAAGGCGAGACATGGGCGCGGGCCTTCGGTCTCAACTACGTCTATCTGATCTGGGCCCTTGTCTACGAGAGTGCCTGGGTCGTCCTCCTTCCGACGCTCGCCACCGAGCTCATGTTTCCCGGTCGGCGAGACCAACCCTGGCTCGGCAGGACAGGCGCAATCGTTGCTGGCATCATCTTCGCCATTGGCAGCTTCCTCGCCTGGTTCACCTGGACTCAAATGGCTCGAACGAAGGTCTTCCACCAGCCGCCTTTCGTCGTTCCAGCTCCTTGGGCGCTGGTCGCGGTCACCGCGATTATCATTCTGGTCCTTGCAGCGCTTCGAGCCCCTCGCCGGTTCACCTCGCGCACCCTTAAGCCACCGCTTCCCTCGATTGTCGCGGTTCTTGGCGCCTCATGGGCAGTCCTGTGGTTCGCGCTCGCCGTCCTCGCCTTCGGCATCGCGCCGCATCTTCCGGCAGTCGCCGTCGCCATCTTCGCCTTGTTCATCACTCTTCTGCTGCTCTTCGTCGTCCCGCTTTGGCTTGCGCACCCAGGATGGGGGCGGAGGCACGATTATGCCCTCCTTGCCGGTGCATTGGCGGGATCGATGGCCGCGAGCTTCGTCGGCTTCATCGGGCCGCCGACGATCGACCTTTGGTTCAAGATTATCGTCGACATTGCAGCCCTGGGCTGGCTCGCGTGGCTTTTGCGACGGACCTCAGGCAAAATTGAAGGAGATGCTGAGGCGTTCGCCTCGGGCCTTTCCCGGTAGCACTTCGTGTCTTAGCCAGCTTTCCCAAAGGAGCAGCAATCCTCTCCTTGGCTCGACCGTGACGAACGGCTGAAGCTCGAGCGGCGCATCCTTCCGGCGCGAGGGAGCGGCCATCATCGAGGGCAGGCGCGGGTCCTCGAACCGGATTGCGCCCGAGCCGGGCGGCACTTCGACGTAGAAAGTGCCCGAAATGATGCTGTTGGGATGGATGTGGCCCGAATGATGCCCGCCACCCTTCAACAGGTTCACCCAGAGGCTGTCGAGCCTCGGCTTTCGCTTGAGATCGAAGGCGCATTCGTCGGCGAACCTCGAAGCGTGCCTCAAGAGGACCTTCGAAAGGTCGTCGAATGCCGGGTCGCGCCTTGGAAGATCGTTGAGCGAAGCGTAGCTCGTATAACCCGCATAACGATGGTCCTTCGACCATTGCCGGCCAGCCTCGTCGTCCTCGGCGAGGCTTCGAATGGAGTGGGCGAGCTCGCCAAGAAGCGGCTCCTCCTCGAGGTCGGCCTCGTAGATTCGTGTCGCGAAGAGTGACCTTACAGGCATTCACGCGCTCTGCGGCTCTCTCGCGGCTGGCGCAAGGGCGTGGACAGGGGAGGGCGCACCGCTCTAGGTCAACGCCACCTTCAAGGGGTCATCATGCGCCGTCACCTGTTCGCGTCTTCCCTGTCGCTCGCGCTCTTTCTTGGAGCGCCAACCGCTCTTCAGGCCGAGGCCTCGAAGCCCGCTTCGAACCTTCCGTCGGAAGCGCCGTTGCTGCACGTCGAAGCTGACCCGCTGACCGGAAAGATCGTTGCGAGGTTCCCGAAACCGGATGCCGACGGCATTTCCGGGCGCTACATCTACCTGACGCAGCTCGAAACCGGCCTCGGCTCGGCCCCGATCGGCCTCGACCGGGCCTCGGCAAGCGAGACCCGGATCCTCGTCTTTCGCCGGATCGGCAAGAAGGTCGCCGCCGAGGTCGAGAACAGCAAGTTCGTCGCATCGAGCGGCGACCCCGACGAGAAACGCGCCGTCGACACCTCGTTCGCAACCTCGACCCTGTGGATGGGTGATGTCATAAGTTCCGAGAAGGACGGTTCCTACACGGTTGATCTTGCTGGCTTTCTGGCAAGGGACGATCTTGGAATCCCGCTCGCGATCAAGAATGGCGGTGGCGGGGATTTCAAGTTCGTTCCCGAGCTCAGCGCCGCCGATCCCAATTTCGTGAAGCTATTCCCAAGGAATGCCGAGTTCCTCGCCAAGCTGACCTTCCGCTCCGACGATCCCAAGCCCGAAGTCAGCAATATCGTCAGCGGGAACACCCTGACGATTGGTTTGCGTCATTCACTCATCGCGCTTCCCGAGCCCGGTTACGTGCCCCGAACCGATCCTTACGGCTATACGATCGGGCTCCAGAAGGTCGACTTCTCGGCGCCGCTCGGCGCGCCCATCGTCAACGATCTCGCGCGCCGGTTCCGGCTCGAGAAGGCCGATCCGGCCGCCGCCCGCTCGCCGGTCAAGAAGCCGATAATCTTCTACATCGACCGGAGCGCTCCCGAACCCGTTCGGACCGCCCTCAGGGAAGGCGTCGGCTGGTGGAATTCGGCGTTCGAGGAAGCGGGCTTCGAGAATGCGTTCCAGGTCGGCATTCTGCCCGTGGGCGCGGACCCGCTCGACGTGCGCTACAATGTCGTCAACTGGGTCGACCGGGCGACCCGGGGATGGTCGTACGGCCAGCCGATCGCCGACCCGAGGACCGGCGAGATCATCAAGGGCTCGGTCCTTCTCGGCTCGCTTCGAACGCGCCAGGACCTCATCATCTTCCAGGCGCTCGTCGGCGCCGGGCTGACCGGCACGGGTGATCCCAACGACCCCGTCACCGCCGCGCTCGCCCGGATCCGCCAGCTCGGCGCCCACGAGGTCGGCCACGCGCTCGGCCTCGCCCACAATTTCGCCGCGAGCACCCAGGGACGCTACTCCGTCATGGATTATCCGGGACCCAGGATCACGCTCGGTCCCGACGGCGCCCCCTCGCTTGCCGATGCCTATGGAGTGGGCGTCGGGCCATGGGACCGCTTCATGATCAAGTGGCTCTATTCGGCCAAGACCGATTCCGAAGCCCGGGCGCTTGCCGCGAGCGCCAGGGCCGAGGGACTCCGGTTCGTCGCCGACAATGATGCCCGGCCGGTGAGCGCCGGGCAGCCGCTCGGCTCGCTGTGGGACGACGGGCCGGACCCGGTCGCCGAGCTTCGCCGGGTCATGGCGGTGCGCCGGGCCGCGGTCGAGCGGTTCGGCACTGGGGCCCTGCGCGCCGGGCAACCGCTTGCGGACCTTCGGCGTGCATTCGTGCCGATCTGGCTACTCGACCGCTACCAGGTCGAGGCAAGTGCAAAATCGCTCGGAGGAATGAACTTCCCTTATGCCGTGAATGGCGAGGCCGCGAGCGCGAGCGTGGTCCCGGGGAGCGCGCAATGGGCATCGCTATATGCGCTGATGGATACCCTCTCGCCGGCCGAGCTCACCGTCCCGGCGAGGCTTACCACGCTCCTTTCGAGCGGCTTTGGCGGCGACAGCGATCGCCAGACCGAGATCGAGATCATCCCGACGGCTGGCGGCCCGATCTTCGACCCCCTGAAGGCGACCGAGGTCGGGGCAGTCCAGACGCTCGACGCCTTGCTCCAACCCGAGCGATTGAACCGCCTCGAAGCGCAGCATGCGTCGGACCCGACCGTCCCCGCGCCAGCGCAGCTGTTCGACCTTCTCCTCGAGCGGACCTTGTCGCAATCGGGATCGGAAGTTGGCCGGCGAATTGCGACGACGACCATCCTTGCGCTCGCCCGAGCTCAACATGGAGCGGCGCTCTCGCCGGCCATTGCAATGCAGCTTGCAGGCCGTCTCGACCGGCTTTCCGACCAGCTTGCGCGCGGCCGCGGCCAGGCCGCCGAGCAGGACTGGGCGCGGGGTCTTGCGGCACTGCTGAAGGACCGGCAATCCCTCGACAAGGCCCTTGCCGATCCTGCGCGGCTTCCGCGCGTGCCTCCAGGAATGCCGATCGGAATGGACGAGGATCTCTAGCGACCGATCATGACTTGGCCCGGGAGTACTGATATCCGTCTCTGAAGAGGGGCTTGGATGCCGGATGTATTC
Source organism: Sphingomicrobium sp. (assembly GCA_035545385.1). Taxonomy (GTDB): domain Bacteria; phylum Pseudomonadota; class Alphaproteobacteria; order Sphingomonadales; family Sphingomonadaceae; genus Sphingomicrobium. The sequence continues at coordinate 6,721 of DASZYL010000257.1, forward strand.
GTATCCTATGCGCGGGCCGACGAGCCGCGAGCCGAGCAGGTGGCCGAAGCGCTTCGAGCGCTCGGATATGAGGTCTGGCGGGATGACGAACTGCCCGCGCACCGATCCTATGCCGAGGTCATCGAGGAGCGGCTGAAGTCGGCGAAGGCGGTTGTCGCCCTGTGGTCTGCGGAGGCCGCGAGATCGCAATGGGTGCGGGCCGAAGCCGACGCGGCACGATCAGCTGGAACATTGGTTCAGGCGCGTCTCGACGGGACGATCCCGCCCATGCCGTTCAACCAGATCCAGTGCGCCGACCTCCAGGAGTGGGACGGCAATCCGGATTGGCCGGGCTGGAAGAAGTTGGTCGCGAGCGTTGCTGCACTTGCCGGCGCCAGATCCCGGAACCCGGCGCGCGAGCGGCGGCAGGAGACGTCGATCTGCGTTCTTCCGTTCCAGAACATGAGCGGAGATCCCGAGCAGGAATATTTCAGCGACGGCATCAGCGAGGACATTACGACCGACCTCTCGAAGGTCTCGGCGCTCGAGGTGATTGCTCGCAACACGGCCTTCACCTTCAAGGGTCAGGCTGTCGATGTCTGCGACGTAGCGCGCAGGCTTTGCGTCAGCCACGTGCTCGAGGGCAGCGTAAGAAAATCGGGCAACAGGCTTCGGATCACCGCCCAGCTTATCGACGGGTCAACGGGAGGCCACGTCTGGGCCGACCGATTCGACCGGGACATGACCGACATTTTCGAGATCCAGGACGAGATCAGCAAGGCGATCGTGAGCGCATTGCGAGTGAAGCTTCTGCCCGCCGAGAGGAAAGCGATCGAAAATCGAGGGACCGCCAACGCCGAGGCCTACAACCTCTACCTCAGGGCGCGGCAATATTGGATCTCCGGGCACTTCGGCGATCGAAGGCGCGAGGAACGGGTCATTCGGATCTGCAAGGCCGCCACCGAGATCGACCAGCGATATGCCCAGGCCTGGGCTCTCATCGCTCTTGCCCAGGCGAACCTGAGATACGGATTTTCGGGAAACGAGAGTCTCGAGGACGGTTCCGCCGCGGCAAAGCGGGCTCTTGCTCTCGATCCCTCGATCGCCGAGGCCCATTTGCCGATGGCGTGGCGGCTCGCCGAGCAGCGGCGCTTTGAAGAGGCCGACGCGGAAATCGCGACCGCCACGCGCCTTGGGCCGGACTCCTTCGAGGTGAACAAGGAAGCGGCGCGCATTCTCTACCGCCAGAGGCGCCTGGAGGAGGCCAGGCGCTGCCTCGAGAAGTCGACGAGCGTCATGGAATCAGATTTCCACGGCTGGGGCATGCTGTTCGCGACCTGCAATGCCCTTGGCGATATTCGCGGAAGGCAAAGAGCAGCCGAGAAGATCATCGAGCAGAGCTCGATCGTCCTTTCCGAAAACCCTGACAACGGGGCTGCCCTCGTTTTCTCGGCACTGGCCTTTGCAGCGAAGGGCGACCTCGAGCGCGCCAGGCAGTGGATGGACCGTGCGGTCCTCCTCGACGCCGACAACCAGTTCATGCGCTTCAATCTCGCGATGGGAGAGATCGTCTTCTTCGATGACAAGGAGGCTGCGCTCGAGAGCATCGCGCATGCCCTTGCGCACGGCGGGCCCAACGTCGTCACTCTGATCTCGAGCGATCCCAATCTCGATCCCATTCGCGATGACCCGCGGTTCGAGGCAATGCTGAGCTCGGCGAGGGCTCGAGTGGCCGCGGGCGTGCAGTCGATCGATCGCCCGGCGATCAGCTGAAGCTTCTCGCCCTCTTTGAACCGGGAAGAAGAAGCGGATCCACTCGACCCAAGCTCAATCTTCCCTGAGCCTCAGCGCGACCTCGCTCATGAACCGGGCGTCCTCGCCGTCGGCGAGCCACTCGGCTTCGGCTGCGATCGCTGCAAGCACGTCCGACAAGGGCTCCATCTCTGACTTGGAGTAATTGCCAAGGACATGCGGAGTGACGAGGTCCTTGCGCCCCGGTCCCGGATGCCCGATCCCGATCCTCACGCGCCGGAAATCCGGGCCGAGCGAAGCGTCGATCGACCTCAAACCATTGTGGCCGGCAAGGCCTCCTCCAACGCGAACCTTCACCTTGAACGGCGCAAGGTCGAGCTCGTCGTGGAAAACGGTGAGCGCATCAAGATCGAGCTTGTAGAAGCGAAGCGCCTGCTGAACGGCGTCCCCGCTGTCATTCATGAAGGTCTGCGGCTTGAGGAGAAGAATCCGGTGCCGGCCGAGGCGCCCTTCCGAGACGAGGCTGCGGAACTTCTTCTGCCACGGGCCAAAGCCATGGACCTCGGCGATGGTGTCGACGGCCATGAAGCCGACATTGTGGCGGTGAAGCGCATATTGCGTCCCAGGATTTCCAAGGCCGGCCCAGATCTGCATTCGGGTTCCCTAACGTCAGCAGGCCCCAAAAAGAAACCGCCCGCCGGTAAGGGCGGGCGGTTCCTTGTTCCAGGACAAGGGAAGGGGCTTATTCCCCGCCTTCGCCTTCTGTCTCGCCTTCGCCCGCGGCTTCTTCGCCTTCTTCGACGGTCGGGACCTCGCCCGCAGGCGCAGTCTCTTCCTCTTCGGCCTTCATGGCCGACGGAGCGACGATCGTCGCGACGGTGAAGTCTTCGTCGGCATTCGCAGGAGTCACTCCATCAGGGAGCTTGACCTGGCCGATGTGGATCGAATCGCCGATCTCCAGTCCGTCGAGCGGCACGTGGATCTCGTTGGGGATGTGGGCCGCATCGCAGACGAGCTCGAGCTCGTGCACGACGACGTTGAGAACGCCCCCGCGCTTCAGGCCCGGCGAAGCTTCTTCATTGTCGAACCTCATCGGAACGGCGACGTGCACCTTGGTGTGCTCGCCGATGCGCAGGAAGTCGACGTGGATCGGGCGGCTCGTGACCGGATGAAAATCCACGGCCTTCGGCAGCGTACGGTGCGCCTTGCCCTTGAGGTCGATCATCACGACCGAGTTCATGAAGTGCCCGGTGTGGAGCATCTTCGTCAGAAGCTTCTCCTCGACGTGGATCGAGAGAGGCTCCTTCTTTTCGCCGTAAACCACGGCCGGTACCCGTCCATCACGGCGCAGTGCGCGGGAGGCTCCCTTGCCAGCCCGGTCGCGCGCCTCGGCGGGCAGCGTCAGCTGATCGCTCATTTCGCTATACTCCGATTGCAAAAAAATCCCGAGCCACGCCTCCAGGGATGACCATGACCGGGAAGCCGCGCCCCTAGTGGAGCACGCTCCGAAAAGCAAGTTCGAGCGGGTCTAGTGGACGCGCTGGGACTCGAAGCCCTTCTCGGCCAGTCGAACAAGGACGCTGTCCTTGCCCGCGAGATGGCCGGCGCCGACCGCGACGAACACCGTTCCCGGCGTCTGCAGCCGGGCGGCGATCCAGTCGGCCCAGCGGGCATTTCGCTCGGTGAACATCATCCGGTAGGTCTCCGGGGAGGCGGCATCGAGCTGGCTCAGCATCTGGACGAAGACGCTCTGGTCGCCGCGTTTCCACGCGGATTGCATGTCGGCAAGTGCGCGCGAGAGGTCCTGCATCGACTTGCCGTCGACGGGCTGACCTGCCTTGGCGCCTGGCGGCACCGTTGGGGCGGCGACGCGCAGGTGGTTGAACATGTTGAGCTGGAGCTGCAGCGTCTCGAGGCCCTCGACGGGCTTGCCCTCGGCCTCGGCGGCATGGCGAAGGACCATGTCCGCACCGTTGTTGATCTGCATTCCCTGGGAGCGCCCGGCGTTGATCGCCATCTTCGTCGTCGTCAGGAAAGCTCCGGAGGGAGCGACCGAAGGGGCCCTGATCTGCTGCTTGATCTGCTCGGCCGCGCCCGGACCTTCCGGCAACAGGGTCTCGAGCACGAGCTCGTTTGACTGTTCGAATGCCTGACGAACGCCTTGGCCGAACCATTGCTGGTCCCCGTCGAGCGCGTGGAACGTTCCGAACAGGTAGATGGTCGTATCCGAATCGTGGATCTCGAACATCGCCGGCGCCGGCTGCGGCGGAACGTCAGGAAGCGCGGCGGCAAGCGCGGCTGCGGCGAAAAAAGTGACCATCCAACACCCTCCGAGGTGGACGGCCTGGCGAGGTGATCAGCCCGAAGCTGCGGGCACGGCTAGCCGCTACGGAAATGCCCCCGCTTTCCAACAGCTTCGTGCATCAGACCCCCCAGCCCGATACCTTGCGATGATGGTCACCGACTTGTTAATAAATGTCTAGCGAATTCCGCGAAACGTGAGCATTTTCCGACGGATGGACGAATTAACGGCGAGGTGTGTCGCCTATTGAACACGCCTGACCCGGTAGCCGCCCTTCTTGAGCATCGCGACAACCGAGTCCTTGCCCGCGAGATGGCCCGCTCCAACCGCGATCAGGACCGCTCCCGGCTTTTCCATTCGCTGTTCGATCCACCTGCTCCAATTGGCATTGCGCTGGTGGATCAGAGCCTGCGCGAGCTCCGGCGAGCCGGCGAGATCGCGGTCGAAGGTCCGGGCGATCCCCTCGACATCGCCTTTCGACCAGGCCTTGAGCATTCCGGAAAATTCCGCGTCGGCGGACTTTGAATCGTCGAGCGCTCCCTCGAGCAGCGCTTCCTGTGCCTTTTCGGGGAGACGGTCGAAGAACCCGAACTGCTCGAGGTTGGTTTCGAGCTCTCCAATCGGCTTGCCCTCGCTCGCGAACGTGCTTCGCAAGATGGCTTCGACGCCCTCGTCGCTCTTCAGCTTCATGTCGCGATACTGGTTGCCAAGGAGAATGAAGGCGGCGGCCCAGGTCTCCATCTTGTCGAACGCCTGCGGGGGATAGCCGCTCTTCTTGATCGCAGCCGCAAGGGCAGGGCGCTTGGCTTGCGGGACGCGCTCCATCAGCGGCGGGATGTTGGGCGTGTCGAAGGCAAGGCGCGCCATCGCCGACATGATCTTCGAGGGATCCTTGGGATCGACGATCGTCTCGACGATCAGCTGCTGTGAACCTGCAACCGCCTTGTCGAACTTCGCCGTCCGCCATTGAACATTCTCGGGAAGGAGGTGGATCGTCCCGAAAAGATAGATGGTCGTATCGGCGTCCGAGACTTCCCAGAGCGCCGGGCGCGCGCTCTGCGGCGCTTTCGCCTGCGCTGCAGGCGCGACGAGCGCGAGGGCAGCAAGAAAGGGTGCGGCGGCGCGCCGGAAGAAGGATTTCAGCATGAACTCAAAAGCCTTTCGGGAGAGGCGTTCGCATGGGCGCGTAACGGCCGCAAGCTGAACGTCCACTTGCCCCATCCAGCCGCATCCGCCAAAGCCGGGGCCTTACGAAAACTCCATGGTGCACTTCGCTTGAGCCTCAGCTTCCAGGACCTCATCTTGACGCTCCATCGCTATTGGGGCGCGAAGGGCTGCGTCATCCTTCAGCCCTATGACATGGAGATGGGAGCAGGGACCTTCCACCCTGCGACCGTGCTCCGGGCGCTCGGCCCAGGCGCGTGGAAAGCGGCCTATGTCCAGCCTTGCCGAAGGCCGACCGACGGTCGCTACGGTGAGAATCCCAACCGTCTTGGCCATTATTACCAGTATCAGGTCGTCCTGAAGCCGAGCCCCGAGGACCTCCAGGACCTCTACCTCGGAAGCCTCGTCGAGATCGGTATCGATCCCCTGGAGCACGACATCCGCTTCGTCGAAGACGATTGGGAAAGCCCGACGCTCGGTGCCTGGGGCCTCGGCTGGGAGGTCTGGTGCGATGGAATGGAAGTCACCCAGTTCACCTATTTCCAGCAGGTCGGAGGGTTCGAGTGCCGGCCCGTGACCGGGGAGCTGACCTACGGCCTCGAGCGCCTCGCGATGTACATCCAGGGCGTCGACAACGTCTTTGACCTCAAGTTCAACTCCGAAGGAGTGACCTACGGCGACGTGTTCCTCGAGAACGAGCAGGAGATGTCGGCCTATAACTTCGAGGTCGCCGACACCGACGCCCTGTTCGATCTCTTTCGCAAGGCCGCGGCCGAGTGCGAGCGGTGCCTCGAGCGCCGATTGCCGATCCCCGCCTATGAACAGGCGATCAAGGCGAGCCACGTCTTCAACACCCTCCAGGCGCGGGGAGTGATCAGCGTCGCCGAGCGCCAGGCCTATATCGGCCGGGTCCGCGACCTCGCGAAGGCGGCATGCGGAGCCTGGCTGGAGCGCACCGCCTGATGGCTGACTTCCTTCTCGAACTCCTCTCGGAAGAGATCCCTGCGCGGATGCAGGCGAATGCAAGGAACGAGCTTGCCCGGCTGTTTGCGGAATGCACCAGCGAAGCGGGGCTCGAAACGGGCACCCTCCACGTCCATTCGACCCCGAGAAGGCTGGTCCTCGTCGCTCGCGACGTTGCCGAGCGGACCGAGGCGACAAGGGAGGAGACGAAGGGCCCGCGAACCTCGGCTCCGGAACAGGCGCTTGAAGGGTTCCTTCGCAAGACCGGCCTTACCAAGGACCAGCTCGAGGACCGTGACGGGGTCTATTTCGCGGTCATCGAGCGGCCGGGGAGGGCGGCAGCCGAAATCCTCGCCGATGCCGTGAAACGCATCGTCGCCAACTTCCCGTGGCCCAAGTCGATGCGCTGGGGATCGGGATCGCTGCGCTGGGTGCGTCCCCTGCATGGGATCATCGCCATCCTCGGCGAGGAGATCGTGCCGCTCGAGATCGACGGGATCAGGTCGGGAGCGACGACCGTCGGCCACCGCTTCCATCACCCCGGGCCGATCACGGTCGGCGGAGCTGCCGACTATGTCGAGAAGCTCTGTGCGTGCCACGTGATCGTCGACCAGGAAGAGCGCGAGCGGATCGTCCGCGAAGGCGCGGATGCTGCAGCCTCGAAGGCGGGCCTTCAGCTCCTTGCCGACGAGGGCCTCGTCGTCGAGAACGCGGGGCTTACCGAGTGGCCGGTGCCTCTCCTTGGAGAATTCGACCCGGATTTCCTCGACGTTCCGCGCGAGGTCATCGTGCTCACGATGCGCACGAACCAGAAATATTTCGCCTGCACGGCGTCCGATGGCGGGCTCGCTCCGGCATTCGTCTGCGTCGCCAATGTCGCTGCGAACGACGATGGCGTTTCGATCGTCGAGGGCAATCGCCGGGTCCTTGCGGCGCGGCTCGCCGACGCCCGCTTCTTCTGGGAGAACGACCTCAAGGTGCCGCTTGAAGAGCAGGCGAAGAAGCTCGGCGAGATTGTCTTCCACGAAAAGCTGGGGACCGTTGCCGACAAGGTCGAGCGAATTTCAAAGCTCGCTCGGTGGCTCGTCGAAAGCGGAGTGGTCAAGGCCGACCCCGGCCAGGCCGAACGCGCGGCCCGGCTGTGCAAGGCCGACCTCGTCACCGGGATGGTCGGTGAATTTCCCGAACTCCAGGGGGTGATTGGCGGCTATCTTGCCGATGCACAGCAGGAACCGAGGGAAATTTCCGAAGCGATCCGCGAGCATTACAAGCCGGCGGGGCAGGGGGACGACGTTCCCGCCGAGCCGCTCGCAATCGCGGTGGCGCTCGCCGACAAGCTCGATTCGATCTCCTCGTTCTTCCTCGTAGGCCTGAAGCCCACCGGATCGAAGGATCCCTTTGCGCTTCGCCGCGCGGCAATCGCCTCGATCGAGATCATCACCCGGAACGGCCTCAGGCTGTCGCTGACGAAGGCGCTTCGGGGCGCACTTGCGAACCGCGTCGGCCAGGTTGCCGACAGCGCCCCTGCGCACCAGCTCGACAGCACGACCGGGGAACTTCTCGAATTCTTCGCGGATCGCCTGAAGGTCCAGCAGCGCGACGCGGGTGTCAGGCACGACCTCATCGATGCGGTTTTCTCGCTCGGAGGAGAAGATGACCTGGTGAGGCTCCTCGCGCGCGTGGAAGCGCTCCAGGGCTTCATCACGACAAGGGACGGGGCCGACCTCCTCACCGCCTACAAGCGCGCCGCCAACATCTTGAGGAAGGAGAACTGGACGGGTCCGCAGGTGATGAGCTCGGCGGCGGAGCAGGGAATTCCGCAGACCGGGGAGGAGGACCCCCTGGTCCTCGTCGAGGAGCCGGGGCTTAAGGAAGCGGTCGCAGAGATGGCTTCAGGTGAAGCGGGGGCCGAACTGGGCGAGGAGATTGCGCTCATCAGGGCGCTCGATGCCGCTGAGCCGATGGCGTCGGCGGCGATCGGCGAGGAGGATTTCACCTCGGCCATGGCGGCGCTCGCCTCGCTTCGCAAGCCGATCGACGATTTCTTCGACCACGTGACCGTGAACGACAGCGACCCCGCCAAGCGCGAGCGGCGCCTCAATCTCCTGATGCGCTTCCGCGACGCGGTGGACGAGGTCGCGGACTTCAGCAGGATCGAAGGCTAGCTAGAGCGGCCGCTTGTCCGTTTCGCGGTCCTTCGCGGCCGCGGAGCGGAGGCTTTCGCGCTCACGCCATTCCTTTTCGCGCTCGGCATGTTCGCGTTCGAGCGTTTCCCTTCGCTCCACCTCGCTCTTGTAGCGGGTCTTCCATTTGCGGCGTGGACCCGATGTCAGGAAAACGCCGATCAGGAGGCCCAGCACGAAAACCAGGATGCAGATCGCCCATAGGTTCGGGTCGGTCGTGATGTTCATTGCGCGTCCCCAACGTCATTCGGTTCGCGGGCGACTACGCGTGAGCGCGCCGCCGCGTTCCCGAACTAGCCGTGAAGGAAGCTGTCGTTGATCGAGCAGCTGGCCGGGCCGAGAATGACCACGAACAGCGTCGGCAGAATGAACAGGATCAACGGCACCGTCATGATGGCCGGAAGGCGGGCTGCCTTCTCCTCGGCGCGCATCATGCGCTGGTGGCGGAACTCGGCCGAGAGGACCCGGAGCGCCGAGGCCAGGGGAGTACCGTATTTCTCGGTCTGGATCATGGTCGTGACGACGCCGCGCACTGCCTCGAGATCGACGCGCTGGGCGAGATTCTCGAAGGCCTGGCGGCGCTCGTTGAGGAAGCCGAGCTCGATTGCCGTCAGCCCGAATTCGTCGCCGAGCTCGGGATAGGCCTTGCCGAGCTCCCTCGAGACCCGGCCGAACGCCGCGTCCACCGTGAGGCCGGCCTCGGCGCAGATGACGAGAAGGTCGAGAGCGTCGGGAAGGCCCTTGCGGATCGCGTGGCTTCGCTTGTTGACCTTGTTCTTCAGCCAGATGTCGGGAGCCTTGTAGCTTCCCACCAGAAGGCCCGCGACGGTCATGTAGCGGCGAAGCGCCGACCATTGCGGTTCGAAGCCCAGCACATAGAGCATCACGACCGCGGTCGCGCCGATCACGACCGGAAGGACGAACCGCGCGAAGATGAGGAAGAAGGCGAGGTCCTTGGTCCGGATGCCGGCCTGCATCAGCTTGATCTGGGTCTTCTTGACCTGGTCGTCCTGAAGCATCTTGAACTGCGACAGGAGCTGGCGGACGTTGTCCGCGGCCTGGTTGCGGTTCGTGAGCTTCTTGCGCTTGTTGGTCGAGGCGACGATTCCGGCCTTGAGCTGTTCGCGACGCTCGTTGAGCGCCTTGACGCGCCGCGCCATCGGGTCCTTCACCGTCGTTGCCGCATAGATTGCGAGCATCACTGCGAAGGTCGCGACGGCGCTGAGCATCGTCGCGATCCAGATCACGTCGAAGCCGAGGATGTGCGGTCCGCCTGTGGGAGCCTGCTGCATGTGTCGTCAGTCCCCCGTCAGATCTCGAAGTTGACCATCTTGGCCATGATGAGGCCGCCGATGCTCATCCAGATGATTCCCCCGATGCCGGCCACCATCAGCCGCTGGTCGGTGAAGAAACCGCCCATGTACTTGGGGTTGATCAGGTAGACGAGCGTGAACACCACGAAGGGGAGCGAGCCGACGATATAGGCCGACGCCTTCGATTCCGAGCTCATTGCCCGGATCTTGAGCTTCATCTGGGCGCGCTTGCGAAGAACGTCCGCGAGGTTCGACAGCGTCTCGGCGAGATTTCCGCCGGTTTCACGCTGGATCGCGAGCGTGATCACGAAGAACTGGAACTCCGGGGTGCCGAGACGGTCGGCAGTCTCCTGGAGCGCCGCTTCCATCGTTCGCCCGATCTTCATCTTGTCGGCGACCATCCGGAACTCGACCCCGACGGGGCCGATGATCTCGCCGGCGACGATCCCGAGGGTCTCGGTGATCGGGAGACCCGAGCGGAGGCCGCGGACCATCAGTTCGATCGCGTCCGGGAAATTCGAATTGAATCTCGCGACTCGCCGCTTGATCATCTTGCCGATGACGAAGTGCGGGCCGCCAATTCCGAAGAAGAGCCCGAGCAGGAGCGAGAGGATGATCGGCGCTCCGCGAAGTGCGAACGCCGCGGTCACGAAGACCACCGTTCCAATGCAGATCGCGGCATATTTGGCGAGCGAGATGTCCTTGCCCGTCATCTCGAGCCGCTTGCGCAGAAGCGCAGGCTTCGGGATCAGGGTCGAGGCATAGCCTTCCCACTTGCTCGCGCGCTCGGCGAAGAGCTTTCGGATCTGGGCCTGGGCATTGCCAGCGATGACGTCGCCATGGCGCTCCTTGATGAGCTCCATGCGCCGCTTGACGGATTTTCCAGCCGATGGCCCGCGCATCGCCATGTAGGCGAGGGCGAGCGCACCGAAGCCGCCGATCATGAGTAGCCAAAAGAGCATTCTCGCCTTTGCCTCTCAACTCCTGTCGCGGCGGGCGCCTCGAAGCGCCCTCCAGCGAGTTTCTTACGCCGCCTTGTCCTTGGGCTTCGCCAGCATCGACTTCAGGTTGTCGACCAGCGACTTGGCGGCAACCACCGGCGCCTTGTCTGACGATGCGCCCTCGTCACTTGCGTGACTGAGCACCATGTTCGACAGCGCATTGAACGGCGCGGACATCTTGCCGCCGGCGACTTCGGCCATCGGCTTGCCAAGCTTTGCCGCCTGGGCGGCGAGCTTGCTGTCGACCGGGAACACGATGTCGACCGGGCGTTCGATCGATTGCTCGAAATCCTTGCGGGTGATCTCGAGCGCTCCGCCCGAAGGAACGCCGTTCGCGACGACGATGACCTTCGTTTGCGGGGCATTCGACTTGAGCCACGCGAGGATCCGGATCGTGTCCCGGGTGGCAGCGAGCGTGAGCTCGGCAACCACGACCGCGACATGCGCATCGTGAACGAGGTGCGGATGCTGGATCAGCATGTGCCGCGGAAGATCGAGAACGGTCGATTCGAACGCGTTGCGCATCTCCTCCTGGAGCGAGAAGAAGGCGCTTCCGTCGGTCTGCAGCGGCTGGTGGATCGGAGCTTCCGCCGAGAGCACGGACAGCCGCTCGTTCGCTCGAACCATCGCACGCTCGATGAACAGGCCGTCGATACGGCTCGGGTTCTCGATCGCATCGGTCAGTCCTCGGCCCGGCTCGAGATCGAGCGCGAGAGCGCCGGTCCCGAAGTGGACGTCGAGGTCGAGAAGCGCGGTCGAACGCCGCGCCTTCTCGCCGAGAAGCCACGCGAGCGACGTCGCGAGAGTCGAAGCGCCGACACCGCCGCGCACTCCGATGACCGCGGCCATCACGTGCGGCTTGTCGGCCTGGGCCTCGCCACGCGGTCCCGAAAGGATCATCTGCGCATGCGCGAACGTATCGCGCAGCTGGTCCACCGTGAACGGCTTCAGGAGATAGTCGTGGATGCCGCTTGCGACGAGATCGCGATACAGCCGGACGTCATTGACGGTGCCGGCGGCGATCACGATCGTCCCCGGCTCGCAGACTTCCGCGAGCGCGTTGATGTCGTTGAGCGGATCGGCGGATTCGCTGAGGTCGACGAACAGGATGTTCGGGCTCGCCGACACGGACAGTGACTGTACCGCGTTGCGCAAGCCGCCCTTGTTCACCTTTTCCGGGGACCAGCCATGCTCGACGGCGACCGGCCGAAGCATATCGGCCGTGGCGTCGTCGCAAACGAAGGCGGTGAAGGGATCGCGAAGTCCCGCCCGTGCCTGGAATGGAGCGTTCATCAATTGCCCCCGCTCTTAGTGTTGATATCGGTCAGCCCCTTGCTGCCGGTCGGCGGCGAAGAGCGGTAGAAGAGGACGGCCTTGGAGGCTGCGTTGACGTCAGACGTGCCAGCCTCGCGCCCGTGGACCAGGTCCTCGGGGTTCGCGACCATGGCCGCGATGTTGGTGTTCACTCCGCAGCCGAAGTTCGACATGTTGCGATTGTCGTAATTGGGCTGGGAGGGAAGGCTCCAGTTCGGGCAGTGCGGCACCTCCGCGCGGCGGCGGCTCACCACCACCCGGACAGTACCCGGCTGGACGACACCGGATGTCACCGGAGCGCCTGCGGAAACCATCATGCCATATTGACCTGCGACTGCCGCGACCTGTCCGCGCGCGGCCTCGCTATAGGGGCCGTCGACGTAGATCGTGTCGCCGTAACCAAGGCCAAGACCCTGGAACCAGCCGTTCAGGCGGTCCGATTCCCCTGGAGCAAGCGCGCCGTCGGGAGCCGAAGCGTCGAACACATAGTCGGCGGTTGTCACCACCGGCACGTTGACCGACGCGACACCCTTGTCCGCAAGGTCGGGCGTGTTGCAGGCCGCCACCGAGGAGGCGAGCGCAATGAGGATGATCTTCGAACGCATCGTCCAATCCTTCCCTATGAGGCGGCCGTTCACAGCTTGAATCCTGGTGCCGCGGCGCTTCCGGCCGCTGCCGGCAGCGGGGCGCCGGCTGGCGCCTGGATCGCGGTCGGCTGAACCGCACCGCTCTTGCCCGTGTAGCTTTGACCGAGGAACGCGCGCTGGACATCGTCCGGCGCCCGGTAGCCATCGGCCGGAGTTGCGAGCTGACCCGAGAACGGCTTCACGAGATAGGGCGTCACGATGATGACGAGCTCGGTCTCGTTGCGCTGGAACTTGGTCGAACGGAACAGCGCTCCAAGAACCGGGATGTCGCCGAGGAACGGCGCCTTCTCGATGTTGTTCTGGTTGCTGTTCTGAAGCAGGCCGGCGATCATGAACGACTGGCCTGAGCCGAGCTCGACCGTGGTTTCCGCCCGACGCGTGGTCAGAGCAGGGACGGTAAAGCCATTGAGCTTGACCGAGCCGGCGTCACTTAGCTGGCTGACCTCGGGACGCACGCGCATCGAGATCCGGCCGTCGCCCAGGACGATCGGGGTGAAGGCGAGGCCGACACCAGATTGCTTGTACTCGATCGTCACTGCGCCGAGCGACTGCGAGACCGGGATCGGGAATTCGCCGCCCGCGAGGAAGCTCGCGGTTTCGCCCGAAAGCGCGGTGAGGTTCGGCTCGGCGAGGGTCGTGATCACCCCGTCATTCTCGAGCAGGTCGAGGGTGCCGAGGAGGTCAAGGCCAAGGACCTTGCCGAAAAGACCAAGGG
>DASZYL010000258.1:0-15960 GCA_035545385.1 Sphingomicrobium sp.
CGAGGGCGCGCTGCGGGCACTCGACGCCCGCCCAGGCGCCCGAGCGCGCCGTGATCGCGGGAACGAGACGAACAGCGACCGCGGTAACCACTCCCAAGGTGCCCTCGGCGCCGATCAGGAGCTGGTCGAGGCTGTAGCCGCGATTGTCCTTCTTGAGGCCCGACAGGCCATTGTGGATCGATCCGTCCGGCAACACGGCTTCGACTCCCGCGATCAGCGAGCGCATGGTCCCGAACCGAAGGACCTGCGTTCCCCCGGCGTTGGTCGAGGTGAGACCGCCGATGGTGCAGCTTCCGCGCGCTCCAAGAGTCAAAGGGAAACGCATCCCGACCTGGTTCGCGGCCTCGTGGAGGCTCGCTAGGATCACCCCGGCCTCGGCGACGGCCACCCGGTTCTCAGCACTCACCGACCGGATCCGGTTCATTCGGCGCATCGAGAGCAACAGCGCCGATCCGTCCGCCGGCGGGGTCGCACCCGCGGCCATTCCGGTGTTCCCGCCCTGGGGAACGAGCGGGACCTGGTGCTCGGCGGCAAGCTTCACGATCTCGGCGACTTCCTCGGTGGTGGATGGCGCGAGGATCGCCGGCGCAGCGCCGTGGACGCGCCCCCGCCAGTCGGTCACCCAGGGACCGATTTCCTTGGGATCGGTGACGATCGCCTTGGGATCGAGCCGCTCCCTCGCCTCGGCGATCAGCTGGGTTTCGGCGTCAGTCATCTTGGCCCCCGCTTGGCACGCACCGAATGCCGCGTCAAAAAAGGTTCGATGAGCGAGCAAGTGATCACGATCGTCGTCGCGAGGGCCAGGAACGGAGTGATCGGCCGTGAGGGAAAGCTTCCCTGGCACATTTCCGCGGACCTCAAGCGGTTCAAGGCGCTCACCCTTGGAACCGTGATGGTCATGGGAAGGACGACGTTCGAGAGCCTTCCGGGGCTCCTTCCCGGCCGCCGGCACATCGTCCTCACCCGCGACAGGGGCTGGCGGGCCGATGGCGCAGAAGTCGCCCACGATGTCCCCTCGGCGCTCGAACTTGCAGCTGGAGAACGCATCTCGGTCATCGGCGGAGCCCATGTCTTCAGGGAATTTCTTCCGCTGGCCGGCCGGATCGAGCTCACCGAAATACTCGCCGACGTCGAGGGAGATACGACCATCCCCGATCCCCGCCAGTCGGGCGAGTGGCGCGAGACCTTCCGCGAAGATCACCTCGAGGGCGAGCTCCCTTTCCGCTTCGTTACTCTCGAGAGGGACTAGGACTTGGGGCGCCCCGTCGCGTAGACTCGGAAGCGCTTCAGCTGCTCGGCAAGGACGGCATCGACGATCGGAGCGAGCTTGTCGGCGCCGCCGTTCGCGAACCCTGCAACCTTATAGTCGAGGGTGACCTGCGACCCGCCGGCGATGGTCTTCACCTGGACGTCCATCACTCCCGTCGTTCCTTCGAACAGCAAGGGGCCAAGCGACCCGGTCAGAACGGCACGCTTTCCCGGCTCCACATAGGCGACGCGCATGTGCTCGACCCCGCCGCCAGTCTTCGGGATTCGCTCGCACAGGCAGCCGCCCGGAACGAGATCGAAGCGGAGGTTCGCCGAATCGCCGCTGTAGGTATGCTCGGGGTTCCACCATGAAGGGAGCGCTCCAAAGGCCTTGAACGCGGCCTCGGGCGGGACCACCAGCGGCACCGTCTCACGTACCTCGAACCCGTTCGAAGACGAGCTCACCACCCCCGCTGAAGCGGGAGCGGCGATCGAAACGAGCAGTGCCGCCAGGAACTTCATGGGCCCCTCCAGTGAAGGAAGGATGCCTTAGCTAGGCTCCGCCGTCCAGAATGGCGTCGATCTCGGCGCCGACCACCTCGACGGGCGCCATCCCGTTGACCCGGCGGATGAGGCCCCTCGCCTCGTAATAGGGAAGGATCGGAGCGGTCTTCGCCCGATATTCGGCCATTCGCGTCCGAACCGTCGCTTCATTGTCGTCGGGGCGGCGCTTGAACTCCCTCGACCCGCAAACGTCGCAGACGCCCGGCACCTTGGTCGGCCGGAAGGTGTCGTGATAGCTGGTGCCGCACCTCGCGCAGGTGAATCGGCCGGTGATCCGTGTCACCAGCTGGTCCTCGTCGACGACAAGCTCGATCACGTGGTCGAGACGCCGGCCGCGCTCGTCGAGGAGAAGGTCGAGGGCCTCCGCCTGGGCTCTTGTTCTCGGGAATCCGTCGAAGATCGCGCCCTGCTCGGCGGCCGCATCGAGGCGCTCGCCGATGAGCGCGCTCACGATCGCGTCGCTCACGAGTTCGCCGCGCTCCATCACCGCCTTGGCCTCGAGGCCGACGGGAGTTCCGGCAGCCACCGCCTCGCGAAGCATGTCGCCGGTCGAGAGCTGGATCATTCCGCGCTCGGCCTGGAGCCGCGCGGCCTGGGTCCCCTTTCCGGCCCCCGGAGGGCCCAAAAGAATGATGTTCAACACGCCGGCGTCTCCCCTGTTCGCCGATGAACTACCGCCGTCGCGGAGTCGTCTTGAGCTTCGCCTTCTTGATCAGATCGCCATATTGGTGCGCGATCAAGTGGCTCTGGATCTGGCTCACGGTGTCCATCGTCACGTTGACGACGATGAGGAGGCTCGTGCCGCCGAGCTGGATGTTGAGGCCCGCCTGTGCCGACAGGATCTGCGGAATGAGGCAGATGAAGACGAGATAGGCCGCTCCCACCACCGTGATCCGGTTGAGCAGATAATCGAAATATTCCTCGGTCGCCTTGCCCGGGCGGATGCCAGGGATGAAGCCGCCGTGGCGCTTCAGATTGTCAGCCGTCTCCTCGCTGTTGAACTGAACGGCGGTGTAGAAGAAGGTGAAGAAGGCGATGCCGATCGCGTAGAGCGCCATGTAGGCGGGCGCGTGCGGCTGTAGGAACGTGCTGAGCGTGATCAGCCAGTCGCTCGTTCCGCTCTCGGCAGTGGTCCTGCTCCCGGCCCAGTTGAGGACGGTGAGCGGCATCAGGAGCAGCGAGGAAGCGAAGATCGGCGGGATGACGCCCGCGGTGTTGAGCTTGATCGGAAGGTGCGAGCGCTCCTGCTGCATCCCGCGAACCGTCTGGCGCTTGGGATATTGGATGAGCACCCGCCTTTGCGCCCGCTCCATGAAGCAGATGAAGAGCACGAGGCCGACGGTGAGGACCACGATCCCGACCACGAGGAGGCCGCTGATCGACCCCGTCCTGCTCCCTTCGAGCAGCTGCCCGATCGCCTGCGGAAGCCGGGCGATGATTCCCGCCATGATGATCAGCGAGACACCGTTGCCGATTCCTCGGCTCGTGATCTGCTCGCCGATCCACATCAGGAAGAGGGTGCCTCCGACGAGGCTGACGGTGCCCGCGATCTCGAACAGGAGCCCGGGCGCAACCACCGCCTGGATGCCCTGCTTCAAGGATTGCGATTCAAGGCCCTTCACCGCGAGATAGCCCTGGACGAGCGTGATCGCGACAGTGAGGTAGCGCGTATATTGGTTGAGCTTCTTGCGCCCGGTCTCGCCCTCTTTCCTCAGCTGCTGCCAGGGACCGTACAAGGTCGCGCCGAGCTGGATGACGATCGAGGCCGTGATGTAGGGCATGACGCCCAAGGCGACGATCGAGAAGCGCTCGAGAGCGCCGCCCGAGAAGGTGTTGAAGACGTCGAGGATCCCGCCACTCTGGGTCTCGTAGAGCGCGGTCATCGCCGCCGGGTCGATCCCCGGCACCGGGACGAACGAGAGAAGCCTGAAGAGGATGAGTGCGCCAAGCGTGAACCACAGCCTCTTCTTGAGCTCGGTCGCCTTCTGGAAGTTCGCGAGCGTGAGGCTTGAGGCCAGATGTTCGGCTGCGGATGCCATCGACTAAAAATCCCCGGAAAAACAAACGGCGGCGTCAGGCCTTGGAAATAAGAGCCCCCGCCGCCGATATAGTGGCTCGAGGCCGCTTGTCTAAGGCCCTCAGGCCTCGGCTTTTGCGGCGGTCTTGCGCGAGCCCTTCTTCGCCGCTGCAAGCTCGGCGGGGTTCTTGCGCTCGATGAGCTCGATCGAGCCCCCGGCCTTCTCGACTGCCTCGCGCGCGCCCTTCGACACGCCCGCGACCCTGAACGAGAGCTTGGCCTTGAGATCGCCCTTGCCAAGGAGGCGCACTCCGTCCTTTCCGCCGCGGGCAAGGCCGGCGGCCTTGAGCGCGTCATGGTCGAGCGTTCCCTTCTGGTCGAGCCTGCCGGCATCGATCGCCTTCTGGACAGCGCCGATGTTCACCTCGGCATAGTCCTTGGCGAAGATGTTGTTGAAGCCGCGCTTGGGGAGCCGCATGTGGAGCGGCATCTGGCCGCCCTCGAAGCCGGCGATCGACACGCCCGAGCGCGACTTCGCGCCCTTCTGGCCGCGTCCCGCGGTCTTCCCGAGCCCCGAGCCGATGCCACGGCCAACGCGCACCCGGCCCTGCCGGGCGCCCTTGTTGTCACGAAGTTCGTTGAGTTTCATGGTCTTTGCACTCGCTTTCGCTTTTGTCGCGCTACGCTCCCCTTGAAGGAGGAGCCTTCGATTGTGGTCAGGCGGCCTCGTCGACCCGGACGAGGTGCTGGACCTTGCGGACCTGCCCCATCACTTCCGGGGTCGCCTCGACCTCCACCGAGCGGTGGAGCTTGTTGAGGCCGAGACCGACGAGCGTCGCCCGCTGCGTCTTGTCGCGGCGGATCGGCGATCCGGTCTGGGTGATCTTGATCTTCGCCATCGTGCTTACTCCGTGACCGCTTCGGCCTGGGCCTCGGCCTCGGCAGTGCTTGCGCCGCCGCGTCCGAGCAGGTCGGCAACCTTCTTGCCGCGGCGCTGGGCAACCGAGCGCGGGCTCGTCTGCTCTTTCAGCGCCTCGAAGGTCGCTCGGATCATGTTGTAGGGATTGGAGGTCCCGACCGACTTGGTGACGACGTCGGCAACTCCGAGGCTCTCGAAGATCGCGCGCATCGGACCGCCGGCAATGATCCCGGTCCCGGCAGGAGCCGAGCGGATCGCGACCCGGCCGGCGCCAAAATGTCCAAGGCCGTCGTGGTGAAGCGTACGCCCGTCGCGCAGCGGAACGCGGATCATCGCCTTCTTCGCAGCGGCGGTCGCCTTGCTGATCGCCTCGGGGACCTCGCGCGCCTTGCCATGGCCGAAGCCGGCGCGGCCCTTGCCGTCGCCAACGACCACGAGCGCGGCGAAGCCGAAGCGCTTGCCGCCCTTCACGGTCTTGGAGACGCGGTTGATGTGGACGAGCTTCTCGATGAGCTCCTCGCCGCCTTCCTCCTCGTCACGGCGTCCACGACGATCGTCGCGGCGGCCACGGCCGCCCCGATCGCCGCCGCCACGGCCACGGCCACCGCCACGGCCGCCGCGCGGGCCACGGCCCTGCGGCTGCTCGACGACAGCGTTGTCGGCGGGCACCTCGGCCGGCGCCTCGGCGGCGCCTTCCTGGGTGACTTCGGGGGTTTCAGTCTCTTGTACCATTTAGAACTCCAGTCCGCCTTCGCGGGCAGCGTCGGCGAGGGCCTTCACACGGCCATGGAAGAGGAAGCCGCCGCGGTCGAACACGACCTGGCTGACGCCGGCCTTCTTGGCCCGCTCGGCGAGCGCCTTGCCGACTGCGGCGGCGCTTTCCTTGGTGGCCCCGGTCTTGCTCTTGAGATCCTTGTCGAGGCTCGAGGCCGCGGCCACGGTCTTGCCGGCAGTGTCGTCGATGACCTGCGCGTAGATGTGGCGGCCCGAGCGATGGACCGACAGCCGGGGCTTTCCAGCCGCATGGCTGCGAAGCGCGGTGCGCACCCGGCGCCGGCGACGTTCGAAGAGGGAGAGTTTCGCCATGGCTACTTCTTCTTGCCTTCTTTGCGGAAGATGTACTCGCCGCGATACTTGATGCCCTTGCCCTTGTAGGGCTCGGGCTTGCGCCAGCGACGGATCTCGGCCGCGACCTGCCCGACCTTCTGCTTGTCGATCCCGCTGATCTCGACCGTGTTCTGGTCGGGAGTCTTGATATCGACGCCCTCGGGCACCTGGAAATTGACGTCATGGCTGTAGCCGAGCTGGAGGCGCAGGTTCTTGCCCTGGGCCTGCGCGCGGTAGCCGACGCCGGTGATCTCGAGCACCTTGGTGAAGCCCTCGGTCACCCCGGTGACGAGGTTCTGGACGTTGGTGCGGGTCATTCCCCACGCCGCGCGGTTGCGCTGAGCGTCGGTGAGCGGGGTCACCCGGATCTCGCCCTCGTCGATCTCGTATTTCACGAGGTCGTCGAGAAGCTGCATCGCGAGCTGCCCCTTGGGACCCTTCACGGTGAGGGTGCCGCTCTCGACCGTCGCGGTAACGCCGCTCGGAAGGGCAATGGGTTTCTTGCCAATGCGGGACATCAGAACACCTCCGCCAGCACTTCGCCGCCGACATTCTGCTCGCGCGCTTCGGCATCCGAGAGCACTCCGCGCGGGGTCGACACGATGATCGTGCCAAGACCGTTGCGGATCCGCGGAAGCTCGCGCGCCGCCGAATAGACTCGGCGGCCGGGCTTGGACACTCGGGCCAGGTGCTGGATCGCGGGCTGGCCCTCGAAATATTTGAGCTCGATTCGAAGGCCCTTCTGCCCCGCGAGCGTCTCTTCCGAGTAGCCGCGGATATAGCCTTCGCGCTGGAGCACATCGAGCACCCGCGCGCGCAGCTTCGAGGCGGGCGTAAGGACACTGTCCTTGCGCGCCTGCTGGCCGTTGCGGATGCGGGTGAGCAGGTCACCCAGGGGATCGGTCATCGCCATCTTCTAACCCTTACCAGCTCGACTTGATCACGCCGGGGATGAGGCCCTTGTTGGCCAGCTCCCGGAGCATGATCCGCGACAAGCGGAACTTGCGGTAATAAGCGCGCGACCGGCCGGTCAGCTCGCAGCGGTTGCGAACCCTCGTCGGGTTCCCGTTGCGCGGCAGCTCGGCCATCTTGAGGCGCGCGATGAGGCGCTCGGTCTCGTCCTTCGACTCGTCGTTCGCGATCGCCTTCAGCTTCGCGTACTTCTGAGCCTGCTTCTCGACCAGCTTCTTGCGCCGTTCGTTCTTGTTGATCGAACTCAGTTTCGCCATGACTTAAGTTCTTCTCCTTAGGCAGCAGGGCGCTTACGCGGCCTGCCGCTGCTCCTCGGCGGGGAACGGGAAATTGAACAGGCGCAGCAGCTCGCGCGCCTCCTCGTCCGTCTTTGCCGTAGTGGTTACGATGACGTCCATCCCCCGGACCTTGTCGATCTGGTCGTAGTTGATCTCGGGGAAGATGATCTGCTCCTTGAGGCCGAGCGCGTAATTGCCGCGGCCGTCGAAGGACTTCGGATTGAGACCTCGAAAGTCGCGAACGCGCGGAAGCGCGATCGTGACCAGCCGGTCGAGGAACTCGAACATGCGGTCGCGGCGAAGCGTGACCTTGCAGCCGATCGGCATGCCCTCGCGCAGCTTGAACTGCGCGATTGACTTCTTCGCCTTCGTGATCACCGGCTTCTGGCCCGAGATCTGCTCCATCTCGGCCGCCGCGGTCTCGACGCGCTTCTTGTCCTGGGTCGCCTCGCCGACGCCCATGTTGATGACGATCTTCTCGAGCTTGGGCACCTCGAGGCGGTTCTTGTAGCCGAACCGCTCGATCATCGCCGGGACGATGCGCTCGTCATAGTCGCGCTTGAGGCGCGGCTTGTAATCGGAAGGCGACTTGGAAGCCTTCTCGGCCTTCTTCTCGCTCTTCTCGGCCTTGGGCGCCTTCTCGGCCTTCTCGGCCTTTTCCGGCTCGGCGGTCACGGGCGCCTCGGCCTCGTCGACCTTCTTCTCTTCGTCAGCCATGGATCAGCTCTCCGGTCTTGGCCGCGACGCGGACCTTCTTGCCGTCGCGCACCTCGAAGCGGACGCGGGTGGGCTTGCCGTCCTTGCCGGCAATGGCGACCTTGCTGATCGCCATCGGTGCGGGCGAGCGGTCGATGCCGCCCTGCGGGTTCGCCTGGCTCGGCTTGCGGTGACGCGCATGGACGTTGACGCCCGACACGATCACCTTGCCTTCCTTCGGCATTGCCCTGACGACCTCGCCGGTGCGGCCCTTGTCCTTGCCGGACAGGACGACGACCCGGTCGCCTTTCTTGATCTTCTGCGCGGCCATTACAGCACCTCCGGCGCAAGGCTGATGATCTTCATGTGCTTCTTCGCGCGAAGCTCGCGGACCACCGGGCCGAAGATACGGGTGCCGATCGGCTCCTCGTTCTTGTTGACCAGCACGGCCGCGTTCGAATCGAAGCGGATCACCGAGCCGTCGGGACGGCGGATGTCCTTGGCGGTACGAACGATCACCGCCCGGTGAACGTCGCCCTTCTTCACCCGGCCACGGGGCGCGGCTTCCTTGACGCTGACGACGATGATGTCGCCGACGCCAGCGGTCCGGCGCTTCGAGCCGCCCAGCACCTTGATGCACTGGACGCGCTTGGCCCCGCTGTTGTCCGCAACGTCCAGGTTGGACTGCATCTGGATCATTGTTCGACCCTTATCCTCTCAAATCTTTGCAAGCCTCAGGCGTCCGCGTCAGCGTCGGCCTTGGCCTTACCCTTGCCCTTCGATGCCTTGGCCGGCTTCTCAGCCTCTTCCTTGGCCTCTGCCTCCGGTTCCGGTTCCGACGGAGCGACGATCTCCGGCTCGGCGATATCGACCGTTCCGACCTTGGCGGTGCCGATCCGGTCGACCACCTGCCAGGTCTTCAGCTTCGAGATCGGCGCGCATTCCTCGATGCGGACGATCTCGCCGACGTGGAACTCGTTCGCAGCGTCGTGAGCATGGTACTTCTTCGACAGCTTGATGATCTTGCCGTAGAGCGGGTGCTTCACCCGCCGCTCGACACGGACCACGACCGTCTTGTCACCCTTGTCGGACACCACGGTGCCGGTGAGGACGCGCTTTGGCATCTCTTTAGTCTCCTCAGCCCTTGGCCTGCGCCCGGGCGCGTTCGTTCTGCAGCGTCCGGATGCGCGCAATCGTCCGGCGCACTTCCTTCACCCGGCTCGGCTTCTCGAGCTGGTTCGTCGCCGACTGGAAGCGCAGGTTGAACTGCTCGCGCTTCAGCTGGGCCAGCTGCTGCTGAAGCTGGTCGTCGGTCTGCTGCCTGAGATCTTCGATCACAGCCATCTTATCTTTCCTCTTCGGCCAGGGACTCGCCGAGGCGGGCCACGACCTTCGTCTTGATCGGAAGCTTTTCCGCGGCGCGCTCGAACGCGGTCTTGGCGAGCGAGCCGGGGACTCCGTCGAGCTCGAACAGGATCCGGCCCGGCTTCACCCGGGCGACCCAGAACTCGGGCGAGCCCTTGCCCGAGCCCATCCGGACCTCGGCGGGCTTGGAGCTCACCGGAACGTCGGGGAACACCCGGATCCAGAGGCGTCCCGAACGCTTGATGTGACGCGTGATCGCCCGGCGGGCGGCCTCGATCTGGCGCGCGGTGATCCGGTCCGGCTCCATCGCCTTGAGGCCGAAGGCCCCGAAGTTGAGCTCGGTCCCGCCCTTGGCGTTGCCGTGGATTCGGCCCTTGAAGGCCTTGCGGAATTTGGTGCGCTTTGGTTGCAGCATCGTCTGGGTCCTGGCTTACCGGTTGCCGCGCTCTTCGCGCGCCGGCCGGACTCCGGAGGTCTGGGCCTCCATCATCAGCCGGTCCTGGGCGAGCGGGTCATGGGCGAAGATTTCGCCCTTGAAGACCCACACCTTGACCCCGCAGACGCCATAGGCGGTGTGCGCCTCGGCTTCTGCATAGTCGACGTTGCCGCGAAGCGTGTGCAGCGGAACTCGGCCCTCGCGGTACCATTCGGTGCGGGCGATCTCGGCGCCGCCGAGACGGCCGGCGCAGGTGATCCGAATGCCCTCGGCACCGAGGCGAAGCGCCGACTGGACCGCGCGCTTCATTGCGCGGCGGAACGCGATACGGCGCTCGAGCTGGTCGGCGACGCCCTGGGCGACGAGCTTGGCGTCGACCTCGGGCTTGCGGATCTCGACGATGTTGAGGCTCACTTCCGAGCTCGTCATCTTCTGGAGCTCGCGCTTGAGCTTCTCGATATCGGCGCCCTTCTTGCCGATGATGACGCCCGGGCGGGCCGCGTAGATCGACACCCGGCAGATCTTGGCCGGACGCTCGATCACGACCTTCGAGATCGCCGCCTGCGGCAGCTTCTCGAGGATGTAGCGGCGGATCTTCAGGTCCTCGAGCAGCAGTCGACCATAGTCCTGGCCTTCCGCGAACCAGCGGCTGTCCCAGGTACGGTTGATCTGCAGGCGAAGCCCGACAGGAGAGGATTTCTGACCCATTTACGCTTCTTCCTGCTCGCGAACGACGACACGGATCCGGCTGAACGGCTTCACGATCCGGCTGGAACGGCCGCGCGCACGCGTCATGAACCGCTTCATCGAGATCGACTTGCCGACGCTCGCCTCCGCGACGACGAGCGCATCGACGTCGAGGTTATGGTTGTTCTCCGCATTGGCGACGGCCGATGCGAGCACCTTGTAGACATCCTCGCTCATCCCCTTGGGGCTGAACTTCAGGATGTTGAGCGCCTCCTCGACCTTCCGGCCGCGGATCATCTGAGCGACGAGGTTGAGCTTGCGCGCCGAGCCACGGATCGTGTTGCCGACGGCAAGCGCTTCCTTCTCGCCCACCTTGCGGGGTGCAGCCTGCTTGCCCATTAGCGCTTGCCCTTCTTGTCGGAGGCATGGCCGTGGAACGTGCGGGTCGGCGCGAACTCGCCGAGCTTCATTCCAACCATTTCCTCGTTGACCGACACCGGCACGAACTTGCGGCCGTTGTAGACATTGAAGGTGAGGCCGACGAACTGCGGCAGGATCGTCGAACGGCGCGACCAGGTCTTGATCGGCGCACGGCCACCCTTCTCCTGGGCGCTTTCGGCCTTCTTCAGGAGCGAAAGCTCGACGAACGGACCTTTCCAGACGGAACGGGCCATGGATTAACCCTTCTTCTTCGCGTGACGCGACCGAATGATGAACTTGTCGGTCGACTTGTTGTGACGAGTGCGGGCGCCCTTGGTCGGCTTGCCCCACGGAGTGACCGGATGGCGGCCGCCCGAGGTCCGGCCCTCACCACCGCCGTGCGGGTGGTCGACCGGGTTCTTGGCGACGCCGCGCGTCAGCGGACGCTTGCCCAGCCAGCGGTTGCGACCCGCTTTCGCCAGGTTCGCGTTGGCATTGTCGGGGTTCGACACTGCTCCGACGGTCGCCATGCAGTCCGAGCGGATGTAGCGCTGCTCGCCTGAATTCAGCCTGACGATCACCATTCCGCGGTCGCGGCCGACGACCTGGACATAGGTCCCGGCGGCACGGGCGATCTGGCCACCCTTGCCGGGCTTCATCTCGACATTGTGGACGATGGTTCCAACCGGCATCTGGCCGATCTCCATCGCGTTTCCGGGCTTCACGTCGACCTTCTTGCCGGCGATCACCTTGTCGCCGGGCGCGAGGCGCTGCGGAGCGAGGATATAGGCCTGCTCGCCGCCCTCGTAGGTCACGAGCGCGATGAAGGCCGAGCGATTGGGATCATATTCGATCCGCTCGACGGTCGCTGCAACGTCCCAGGTCCGGCGCTTGAAGTCGATGTAGCGATACTTCTGCTTGTGGCCGCCCGCGATCCCGCGGCTGGTCACGTGGCCCTTGTTGTTGCGGCCGCCCGTCTTGCGCTTGCCTTCGGTCAGCGCCTTGACCGGCTTGCCCTTCCAGAGCGCCGACTTGTCGACCAGGATCAGGCCGCGGCGGGCCGGAGAGGTCGGCTTATATTGCTTGAGAGCCATGGCTTAGATCCCGCTCGTCACGTCGATCGACTGGCCCTCGGCGAGGGTGACGATCGCTTTCTTCACATCCGAGCGCTGGTAGGGCTTGCCCTTCCACCGCTTGGTCTTTCCCTTGGACACGATCGTGTTCACGTTCGTGACCTTGACGTTGAACAGCGCTTCGACCGCAGCCTTGATCTCGGGCTTGCTGGCGCTGGGCGCGACCCGGAACACGACCGAGTTCGTCTCCGAAAGCATCGTCGACTTCTCGGTAATGTGCGGCGCGAGCACGATGTCGTAATGGCGCACGTCCGTCGCCGTCTGCGGCTTCTTAGCCATTGAAGCGGCCCTCCAGCTTCTCGACCGCGGCGCGGGTCAGGACCAGCGTTTCGTGGCGCATGATGTCATAAACATTGGCTCCAACCGCCGGCATGAGGTTGATGCTCTCGAGGTTCGACGAGGCGCGGGCGAACCCGACGTTCAGCGCGTCACCGTCGATCACCAGCGCGGTCTTGCCGAAGCCGAGGTTCTGAAGCTGCTGCTTCAGCTGCTTGGTCTTCGCCTCGGCGATGTCGAGGTTGTCGACGACGATGAGGTTGCCCTCCTTCGCCTTCGACGACAGCGCCATCTTGAGGCCGAGCTGGCGGATCTTCTTGTTGAGGCTCGACGTGAAGACACGGGCACGCGGGCCATGGGCCTTGCCGCCGCCGACGAAGATCGGCGCCCTGCGGTCGCCGTGACGGGCGGTTCCGCCGCCCTTCTGGCGGCCCCACTTCTTGCCAGTCCGGGCGACGTCGCTGCGCTCCCTCGCCGCACGCGCCGGGGCGCGGCGGTTAATGAGCTGCCAGGTGACGACGCGGTGAAGGATGTCGGCGCGAGGCTCGAGGCCGAAAATCTCGTCCTTGAGCTCGATGTCGCCGCCAGCCTTGGCGTCGAGGGTCTGTACCTTGACCTTCATCGCTTAGCCTTCCTTGCTCTCGTCGCCGGCGTCGCCCTCGGGCTTCGCCTCGTCCGCCGGAGCGTTCGTTGCTTCATTCTCTGCGGCCTCCTCGGCCGCCGTCTCGGCGGCCGCTCCGGCCTCCTGCTCGGCGGCGATCGCAGCGACTTCCTCGTCGCTCGGAAGCGCCGGCATCTCGTGGACCGCGCCCTCCTCGACCAGCCCGGCCGGAGCATGCTCCTGCTCGGCAACCGGCTGGGCGGTCTCGAGGAGACCGGCGGGATAAGGCGCGCTCTCGTGGCGCGGAAGCTTGATCGCGTCGCTGACCGTCAGCCAGGCGCCCTTGTGACCGGGCACCGAGCCCTTGACGAAGAGAAGTCCGCGGATCGGGTCCGTCCGGACGATCTCGAGATTCTGCTGGGTGCGGTTCCTCGCGCCCATGTGGCCGGCCATCTTCTTGTTCTTGAAGACTCGGCCCGGGTCCTGGCGGTTACCGGTCGAACCGTGCGAGCGGTGCGAGACCGAAACGCCGTGCGTTGCCCGAAGACCGCCGAAGCCCCAGCGCTTCATCGCGCCGGCGAAGCCCTTGCCCTGGGTCACGCCGGCGACGTCGACCAGCTGGCCGGCGACGAAATGCTCCGCGCTGATCCGTGCGCCGACGTCGAGCAATGCGTCTTCGGCGACTCGGAACTCGACGACCTTCGCCTTGGGCTCGACCTCGGCCTTGCCGAAAGCGGCGCGCTGCGGCTTGGCGACATTCTTCGCCTTCGCCTTTCCGGCGCCAAGCTGGACGGCGGTGTAGCCGTCCCGATCCATTTCACGACGGCCGACGACCTGCAGCTCTTCCAGTTGCAGGACGGTAACCGGCACGTGCCGACCGTCCGCCTGGAACAGGCGGGTCATTCCGACCTTCTTCGCGATCACGCCGGTGCGCATGATCAAACTCCTCCACAGAGGCACGTTGGGGCCTCCCCCAAGGTGCGTGCAGCCCAACAAAATGTTTGCGTGCCCCGCCTGGGCTAGTGCTCCCTTCATCAAGGAGCGGCGGGGACGCAGCCCGGAGCTGATCTCCGGCGGTATCACCCTCGTGTGCGCGAGCCCTCAAGGACCCGCGCCGGCCGGTTAGGCCAGTTTGATCTCCACGTCGACGCCGGCGGCGAGATCGAGCTTCATCAGCGCGTCCACCGTCTGCGGCGTCGGCTGCACGATATCGAGCAGCCGCTTGTAGGTCCTCACCTCGAACTGCTCGCGCGACTTCTTGTCGACGTGCGGCGAACGGTTGACGGTGAACTTCTCGATGCGCGTCGGAAGGGGAATGGGCCCGCGGATGAGAGCACCCGTTCGGCGCGCCGTGTCGGCGATGTCGCCAGTCGCCTGGTCGAGCACTCGATGATCGAACGCCTTCAGGCGAATCCGGATATTCTGCGTTTCCATGTCCCTACCGATGCGAAAGAGCCAACGAGCCCCAGCGTCCGCCGAAGCCCGCCTACCAAACCAAACTCAAAAGCGAACCGCGCGACCCTGGTCCAGAATCGCGCGGTTGGCGCCCTATATTACTTCGTGATGTTCGCGACAACCCCTGCGCCGACCGTACGGCCGCCTTCGCGAATCGCGAAGCGCAGGCCCGGGTCCATGGCGATGGGAGCAATGAGCTTCACCGCGAGATTCACGTTGTCGCCCGGCATCACCATCTCGGTGCCCTCGGGAAGAACGACCTCGCCGGTGACGTCCGTCGTCCGGAAGTAGAACTGCGGACGATAGTTGGCGAAGAACGGCGTGTGACGGCCGCCCTCGTCCTTCGAAAGGACGTAGACCTCGGCGCTGAAGTCGGTGTGCGGAGTGATCGAGCCGGGCTTGGCAAGAACCTGGCCGCGCTCGACGTCCTCCCGGCCGACGCCGCGAAGAAGCGCACCGATATTGTCGCCCGCCTGGCCCTGGTCGAGCAGCTTGCGGAACATCTCGACGCCGGTGACGACGGTCTTCTGCGTGTCGCGGATTCCGACGATCTCGACCTCGTCGCCGACCTTGACGATCCCGGTCTCGACACGGCCCGTGACGACGGTGCCGCGACCCGAGATCGAGAACACGTCCTCGATCGGCATCAGGAACGGCTTGTCGAGCGGACGCTCGGGAGTCGGGATCCAGTCATCGACCGCGTCCATGAGCTTCAGGATCGCCTGCTTGCCCTGCTCCTCGTTCTTGTCCTCGAGCGCTGCGAGCGCCGAGCCGGCGATGATCGGAATGTTGTCGCCGTCGAAGTCGCGCTTGGAAAGCTCCTCGCGGATCTCGAGCTCGACGAGCTCGAGGAGCTCGGGATCGTCGACCTGGTCGACCTTGTTCAGGAACACGACCATGGTCGGAACGCCGACCTGCTTTGCGAGCAGGATGTGCTCCTTGGTCTGCGGCATCGGTCCGTCGGCAGCCGACACGACCAGGATCGCACCGTCCATCTGGGCGGCGCCGGTGATCATGTTCTTCACATAGTCGGCGTGGCCCGGGCAATCGACGTGCGCATAGTGGCGCTTGTCGGTCTCATACTCGACGTGAGCGGTCGAGATGGTGATCCCGCGCTCGCGCTCTTCGGGCGCCTTGTCGATGTTCGCGTAGTCGGTGAACTCGGCCTTGCCCTGCTCGGCAAGAACCTTGGTGATTGCCGCGGTGAGCGACGTCTTGCCATGGTCGACGTGACCGATGGTCCCGATGTTCACGTGCGGCTTATTCCGCTCGAATTTAGCCTTAGCCATTTTACGCCTCTTCTTCTGGAAAATCGGGCGGCTCGCCCAACGCGAGCGCGCCCATAACACAAAATCGCGGTTACGCTAGCTTCGCCTTCACCTCGTCGGCGACGTTCTGCGGCACTTCGTCATAGTGCGAGAACTGCATCGTGTACTGGGCGCGCCCCTGGGTGAAGGAACGCAGCTGGTTCACGTAGCCGAACATGTTGGCGAGCGGCACGACCGCGTCGACCGCGACGGCGTTGCCGCGAACGTCTTGGCCCTTAACCTGCCCGCGTCGCGACATGAGATCGCCGATGACGTCGCCCACGTACTGCTCGGGCGTCACGATCTCGACCTTCATGATCGGCTCGAGGATCTTGATGCCGGCCTTCTGCGCAGCTTCGCGCATCGCGCCGCGACCCGTGATCTCGAACGCAAGCGCCGAGGAGTCGACGTCGTGATACTTGCCGTCGATGAGGTGCACTTCGAAGTCGACGATCGGGAAGCCGATGAGCGAACCCGTC
>DASZYL010000259.1:0-15723 GCA_035545385.1 Sphingomicrobium sp.
GTGACAGAGGCCTTATAGGGCTGAACCACGCGACGAGGCCGAAGAAGCTCTACAAAGCGGATCGATCGGACAAACTCTGGCTTCCCACGCATCTCGATGCGTTTCGCGCTGTGGCGTCCCCAGAGATGCGTTTGGCGCTCGAGCTGGCGCTTTGGACCGGTCAGCGGCAAAGCGACCTCCTGCGCCTCGGTTGGTCAAGCTACGACGGGCAGCGCCTAACGCTGCGCCAGGGCAAGCGGCGGCGAAAAGTCGATATGCCGGTTGCTGGACCGTTGAGGGCTATCCTCGACAACACCAAGCGTACCGCTTTGACGATCCTTACTGCCCCCAACGGCAAGCCTTGGCGGACTGACCCCAAGCTCACGCATTTCCAGCACCACTGGCGGGCGGCGACGCTAGCTGCTGGGCTGGATGGTCTCCACTTCCATGATCTGCGCGGCACTACCTGCACCTTATTGGCTGAAGCTGGCGCTACACCGTCTGAAATTGCCGCAATGCTCGGCTGGACCGTTTCCACCGTGAATCACATGCTCGACACCTATCAAGCCATGACCGCCACCTTGAGTGATTCAGCCGTCGCCAAATTGGAGCGTCGAGCAGTCTGATTGCGGAATGGACTGCGGAATGGCTTGTGGAAAACTAGCTAAGTGCTGGCTGGGGCGGCAGGATTCGAACCTGCGAATGCCGGTACCAAAAACCGGTGCCTTACCACTTGGCGACGCCCCAGCAGGCGCGGGTCCCGGATCCGGGAGAAGCGGCGCTTATACCGACCAAGTTCCGTGTTGGAAGGCCCGATGGGTCAATCGAGGCCAATCCGCTATAGTGGCGCGATGACCGAGCCTTCGATCCGCGATTTTCACGCGCACATCTATTACGATCCGCAGGAGGTGGAGGCTGCAAAGCGCCTCGCGGCAGCGGTCCAGCAACGCTTCCCGGTCAGCGTCGGCCATTTCCACCTACGGCCCGTCGGGCCTCATCCGCGTGGAAGCGTGCAGCTCACGGTACCCCGGGACAGCTTTGGTGAAGTCGCCCAGTTCCTCGCTCTCAATCGGGGAGGGCTGACGATCTTTGCCCATGCAGAAACCGACGATGATCTCGCCGACCACACCCAGCATGTGATCTGGTTCGGTCCGAGCGAGCCGCTCGACCTTTCCATCTTCAGCTAGCCGTTGCCGGCCTCTTTCCGGCCATGGTCGAACTGCGGGTGAGCGCAGAGCCAAGAACAACCAGAGGGACCAGGGGAACGAGGAAGGCGAGGTGATACCAGGCCGGGAAGCTGTTCCAGAGCTTCACGTGCACTGGAAGGAACATTCCAAGGACGATCAGGCCGACTATGAAGGCCGGCCATTTCATCGCCGGAGCGATGCGCCCGACGAGGGCCCCTGCCGCAAGTGAAGCCAAGGCGGCCTCGACGAGCCGGCCAATCTTCATCGCCATCGTGAACTCGAGCGTCGCTTCGGCTGCATGGTAGCCGGGAATGGTCAGGCGAAGCCCGAAATTGAGGATCGTGACCACGAGAGCCCATCCGACGAGGCCGGCGACGATGGCTGCGATCGTCCTCCACATGGTCGATCTCCGCTCTTGCTTATTCGAATCGTATTAGTTTAATTAAAGTATGAATACAAGACTTCTCGTCCTGGGGGTCCTCCACCGCGGCGATTTCCACCCCTACGAAATCAAGCGCCGTCTCGAGGCGGCGATGGTCGAATGCTACATCGATGTGGATGTCGGCACGCTCTATTATGCGGTTCGGCAACTCGAGAAGGAGTCTCTGATCGAGGCAATCGCGGAGGAGCGCGTCGCGCGCGGCGGAATCCGTACCATCTACAGGCTGACCGCAGCGGGACGCGCTGATTTTCAGGTCGGCCTGCACCGCCAGCTCTTAGCCGAGGGGCCAGTCTCCCAGGCCCTCTATGGAGCATTGCTGTTCCTCCACCTCGCGGAGCCTCAGCTCGTGAAGGACTGCCTCAGGCGAAGGATCATGAGGCTCGAGCAATCGATCGAGAAGCTGGGGCCCATCCGGAGCGAACTCGAGTCCAGGCTCTCGACCGGCGGCGAACATCTCATCGATCATATCGAAAGGGAGCGAAAGCTCGATCTCGACTGGTCGAAATCCCTGCTTCTCGACATCGAGAAGAACGGGATCCGCGATGTTTCGGATCCCGCAGCGCTCGAGCGTTCCTAGGAGTTCGGGATCCGGCCGTTGACGAGGTCCTCGTAATCCCGATCGAGCTGCTTTGCGGTCTCGATTGAAGCGAAGCGGTAGGGACCGATCGACTGGATCGCGGTGACCTCGGCAGCAGTTCCGGTGAGGAAAGCCTCCTCGAACGCTTCCATTTCCTCGGGCCAGATCGCTCGCTCGATGACGTCCATTCCGCGCTTCCTCGCGAGGTCCATCACGGTCCGGCGAGTGATCCCGTCGAGGAAGCAATCGGGAATGGGGGTGTGAAGCGCTCGATCCTTCACGAAGAAGATGTTCGCCCCGGTCGCCTCGGCGACCCGCCCTCGCCAGTCGAGCATCAGCGCATCATGATAGCCCCTGCTCTCCGCGTGTTGCTTCGAAAGCGTGCAGATCATGTAGAGTCCCGCCGCCTTCGATTCTGAAGGCGCGGTGTAAGGAGCAGGCCGCCGCCACGGCGCAATGTCCAGCCGGATGCCGTTACGGGCGATCTCGGGATCAAAATATTTGCCCCATTGCCAGGCCGCGATTGCGAGGTGCGGTTTGGTGTTTCCGGGCGCAACGCCCATCGATTCGGATCCGCGCCAGGCTACCGGTCGCATGTAGGCGTCGACGAAATTGTTCGCCTTGAGGACCTCGTAACAAGCCGCATCGATCTCCTCGACGCTCCACGGCAGCTCGAACCCCAGGAGGCTCGCGCTTCGGCGAAGACGGGCGCTATGCTCGCTGAGCTTGAAGATCACCCCGTTATAGGCGCGCTGCCCTTCGAATACCGATGACGCATAATGAAGCGCGTGGGTGAGGACATGAACGCGAGCGTCGCGCCAGGGGACGAGCTCACCGTCGAACCAGATCCACCCGTCACGGTCGTCGTACGGGCCTTCTTTACCTACTGCCATGAAGGGCGCCTAGGACAGGCGCGCATCCTCGGCAAGTGAAGGGGCCTTGGCCTCCTCGGCCAGCTGCGCGCCGCGACGCGCAGCCGCTTCGATCGTGAACACGAGGAGCTGGTTGAGAACGTCGTTGTGGTCGAGGACCGCAAGACCCGCTTCGGTAGTCCCCTTTGGGCTCGCGACGCGCTTCACCAGCGAAGCCATGCCCTCCTTGGTGGTCGCCGCCATCCACGCCGTTCCAAGCACGGTCTCGAGGGCGAGAGTCGCGGCGGTGTCGGCAGTCAGCCCGCGCTTTTCGCCAGCCTTTGCAAGTGCAGCGATGAAGCGTGCGACATAGGCAGGACCAGCGCCCGCAACCGCTCCAAGGGCGCCGAGCTTCTCCTCGTCGGCCATCCACATCGTATAGCCAAGAGCGGCGAAGAGATTGTTGACTTCGCCCTGGGTCCCACCGTCGGCGTCCCGCGAATAAAGGCCGGTTATCCCGCGGCGGACGGACACGGGAAGGTTCGGCATCGCCCGGACGATGGGTCCCGCCCCCGGAAAGCGCTGGCGAAGGCTCTCGGCCTCGACTCCTGCAAGGATCGATACGACCACGGTCTTCGAGCTCATGTGCTTTCGAAGTTCAGCAGCGATCTCGTCGAGCTTCTGCGGCTTGAAGGCAAGGACCACGAGCCTTGGCGGAGACCCGGCTTCGGCAAGGGAGGTCACCACCCTGCAGCCTTCGACCGCTTGTCCGCTCGGCCGGATCACGACCACGTTCGAGAGGTCAAGACCGCCCGCGCGCCATCCATCGAGGATCGCGCCGCCCATGTTGCCGCTTCCAACGAACCATGTCGGCTCGGGAATCTGAAGATTTCCGCTCATGCTTCCCCGTGTGTATCAATAAGTGCTGCGGCAATCGCTTCGCCCGGCGTCTTGCCTCCCCACAGGACAAACTGGAAGACCGGGTAGAAACGCTCGCATTCCTCGACCGCGGCTTCCGCGATCGCCTCGGCCTGTTCGAAGCTGAGGCCTTCGCCCTCGCCAGCGTCGAGGATGGTCGAATGGCGAAAGACGACAAGGCCCGAGCCTGACCACATCTCGAAATGGCCGAGCCACAATTGCTCGTTGATGAGGCTCAAGGCCTCGTAGATCGCCGAGCGCTTTTCGATCGAGACCTTGATGTCCGGAAAAGCGAGGAACTGGAGGACCTGGTCTTCAGGCCGCCACACCCCGCGGAGCTCGTACTGGGCCCAGCTTCCCGTGGCGGACGCGACGATCTCGCCCTCTGCCGTCCGCTCGCACGCCCAGCCGCGGGCCTCGAAATATTGCTCGAGGACCTCGATCGGCGCGCCGTCGTCGCGCTCTTCCTGGATTTCTTCTTCGCTCAGGTTCACGCTCCGGGGCTTGCCTTCCTGCCGCCACGCTTGGGTGCGCCGGCAGAAGGGGCAGCGATCTTTGCTTCGAGCGCCGCGATGCGCCCCTTCAGCAGCTCGTTTTCCTCGCGCGCCGCTGCGGCCATGGCCTTCACTGCCTCGAATTCGTCGCGGCCCACGAAATCGGCGCCGCCCATCCATTCCTTGAACTTCTCGCGCGCACCGGACTCGGCCTCGCGGCCCATTCCGGCCATGGTCCCGGCAAAGCCGTTCACCATCTTCACGAAGTCGTCGAACAGCTTGTTCTCAGACTGCATCGGAAAGTCCTCCCTTTCGGCGCGGAAATAGGAGCTTGGGTGGGATTGCGCCACCCTTCAGCCCCGGACCTATCCCCAAGTCCTTCAACTATCCCCAATTTTCTGGGCGGCGAGGAGGAACTCGACATTGCCCTCCGGGCCCGTGATCGGGCTCGGCGTAATCCCCAGGAGAGACCAGCCCTTCGCTTCCACCCAGGCTGCTGCCTCACTGCACACCCGTTCGTGCACCAGGGGATCCCTCACGACGCCGCCTTTTCCGACCTCTCCTCGGCCAGCTTCGAACTGCGGCTTGATGAGCGCGACCAGCCACGCCCCTGCCCGTGCAAGCTTCAGCGGCGCCTCGAGCACCTTGGCGAGGCTGATGAAGCTCGCATCGCAAACAACGATGTCGACCGGCTCAGGAATGATGTGGGCGTCGAGCGTCCGGGCGTTCGTCCGCTCATGGACGATGACGCGCGGATCCTGCCGGAGCTTCCAGGCGAGCTGATTGGTTCCGACATCGACCGCATAGACCTTGGCCGCGCCGCGCGTCAGTAGGACGTCGGTGAACCCGCCCGTCGAGCTCCCGACATCGAGCGCCGTCGCCCCAGCCACGTCGATGCCAAAGTGCACGAGGGCATGTTCGAGCTTGATCCCTCCCCGCGAGACCCAGGGATGGTCCTTCCCCCTCACTTCGAGGAGCGCGTCCTCGGCGAGCATCTCTCCCGCCTTGGAGAGCTTTCGCTCTCCGCTGAATACCGCGCCTGCCATGATGAGCGCCTGGGCGCGGGTCCTGCTCTCGGCGAGCCCGCGGGCGACGAGGAGCTGGTCTGCCCGGATCCTGGCTACGCGCGCACCTCTTCCACACCGGCGCTGTTCATTCGAAGCGCCTTGAGGACCGTCTCGACGATGTGCGGCGCATTGAGGCGCGCTTCATCATATTGTTTCTCGGGCTTGTCCTGGTCCTGGAAGCGATCGGGAAGGCGCATGGTGCGGATCTTGAGGCCAGCGTCCATCAGACCCTCGTCGCTTGCGAGGGTCAGCACATGGGCTCCGAGGCCGCCGATTGAAGCTTCCTCGATCGTCACTGCGACCTCGTGGGTGGTCAGGAGCCGGCGGATGAGCTCGACATCCAGGGGCTTGGCAAAGCGAAGATCGGCGATCGTCGTCGAAAGCCCCATGGCATCGAGCTGGTCCGCGGCCTTCTCGGCCTCGGCGAGCCGGGTCCCGAGCGAGAGGATCGCGACCTTCTTGCCTTCGCGCAGGACACGGCCCTTCCCGATCTCGAGCAGCAGCGGTTCTTGGGGAAGCTCGACCCCCCTCCCCTCGCCTCGGGGATAGCGCACAGCGCTCGGGCCGCTGTCGTGCCGGGCCATGGTATGGACCATGTGGCAAAGCTCGGCCTCGTCGGCT
This sequence comes from Sphingomicrobium sp., assembly GCA_035545385.1. GTDB lineage: Bacteria > Pseudomonadota > Alphaproteobacteria > Sphingomonadales > Sphingomonadaceae > Sphingomicrobium. The sequence continues at coordinate 6,137 of DASZYL010000259.1, forward strand.
GCAGCCATGACCACGAAGTTGGGAAGCGTGCAAAGGTAGGCAAGATCGAAGCTGCCGGCGTGGGTGGCGCCGTCGGCTCCGACGAGCCCTGCGCGATCCATCGCGAAGCGAACCGGCAGGTTCTGGATGGCAACGTCATGGACGACCTGGTCGTAGGCGCGCTGGAGAAAGGTCGAGTAAATGGTCGCAAACGGCCTGTAGCCCTGTGCCGCAAGGCCCGCGGCGAAGGTCACTGCATGCTGCTCGGCGATGCCGACATCGAAGGTCCGCTCGGGAAACTTCTCCCCGACCTTGTCGAGGCCCGTGCCCGAGGGCATTGCGGCAGTGATCGCGACGATCTTCTCGTCGCGCTCCATCTCGCCGGTGAGGGCTCTTGCAAAGACGCTGGTGTAGCTTGGTGCTCCTGGCGCAGGCTTCGCCTGCTCGCCCGAAACCACGTCGAACTTGACGACCCCGTGATATTTGTCAGCCGCATTTTCAGCAGGAGCGTAGCCCTTGCCCTTGGTGGTCACGACATGGACCAGCATCGGTCCGATCTCGGCGTCGCGGACATTCTCGAGCACTTCGACGAGCGCCCGAACATCATGTCCGTCGACCGGGCCGACATAATAGAAGCCAAGCTCCTCGAAGAGCGTGCCCCCGGTGACCCAGCCCCTCGTATATTCCTCCGCCTTGCGGGCCCAGTCGTGGATCGCGTCCGGCATCATCCGTGCGATCTTCTGGGCAACCTTGCGGGGACCCAGATACTTGCTCGAGCTGACGAGCCTCGCGAGCGCGTTGCTCATCGAGCCGACCGGCGGAGCGATCGACATATCGTTGTCGTTGAGGATGACGATGAGCCGGTTTCCGGCGGCAGCGGCGTTGTTCATCGCCTCATAGGCCATGCCCGCCGAGAGGGCGCCGTCGCCAATCACCGCGATCGCCTTTCTTGGGGAATCGGAGAGCTTGTTGGCGATTGCAAAGCCTAGAGCGGCCGAGATCGAGGTCGAGCTGTGCGCCGCTCCGAACGGATCATATTCGCTCTCGCTTCGCTTGGTGAAGCCCGAGAGCCCGCCCCCCTGGCGAAGAGTCCGGATCCGGTCGCGTCGCCCGGTGACGATCTTGTGCGGATAGGCCTGGTGGCCGACGTCCCAGACGAGCCTGTCATTGGGCGTGTCGAACACATAGTGGACCGCGATCGTGAGCTCGACCACTCCGAGCCCGGCGCCAAGATGCCCGCCAGTCACCGAGACGGCCGAGATGGTCTCCCGGCGAAGTTCGTCGGCGAGCTGGGGAAGTTGCTCCTTGCTCAGCCCCCGTATGTCAGACGGGAACTTCACCGTGTCGAGCAGCGGGGTGTTTGGTCGATCGCTCATCAGGGACGTGGCCTTACGCGGATGACTGCGCCATGTCATCAATACGCCCGAGAGCGCGAAACGTTTTCAGCGATTGCTCAGGAAATGCTCACGTCTCGCGCGCTCACTCGCATTCGCCGCACTTGCCGCGGACTTCGATGACCGGCCGCGGAGCCGAGAAGCCGGCGTTGGACGCCGCCTTTCGAATGCTCCCCGAGAGCGCGTCGTCGTCGATGTGCACGGTCTGCCCGCAATTGTCGCAGATCAAGAAGATGCAGTCGTGAAGGCATTCGGGGTGCTGGTTGGCGACATAGGCGTTGGCGCTCTCGACGCGGCGAGCGAGGTTCGCTCCGACGAACAGGTCGAGGATTCGATAGACGCTGTTTGCAGCGATCCGGCGGCCTTCCGCCTTCGAGACCGCCTCGGCGATGTCATAGGCGCTCGCCGGCTTTTCGAATGCCGCGAGCGCGTCGAACACTGCCGCTCGCATGTCGGTCCACTGCTCGCCCTGCTTGGTCAAGCGCTCGCGCGCTGCCGACTTCAGCGATTCGCCCTCGTGGAGCTGGTGGTCGTGGCGTGACATGATATTACCCCAGACCGAGATAGACCTCGCTCGAGCGAGGCACAAGAAATCAGAAGCTCGGCTGCTTCGCCATCATGTTCAGGCGATGACCAAGCGCAAGCACCAGGACTCCAAGGATTGTCACCGCGGGTTCAAGGCCGCTCTCGTGGAGAGTCATTCCAAAGGCCATGATCAAGAGCCCCGCGATTCCGACGAAGCTTGGCAGTAGGAACCCATGCTCGCGAATTCCGCGTCCGAGCGCGATCACTCCGAGGAACATCGCCAGGGTCAGCCCGACCTCGTGGATGACTGGAGAACCAAGGATTCCGCCGGCCGAGGCAAGCAGGCCAAACAATACGGCGGTCGCCACGCAGTGCACGGCGCAAAGGCCCGAAAGGGCCATTGCGATCCGGTCGAGCCGGGACGTCGGAAGGGGCCGCGATGCCATGATGGCGGGCGATATAGAGGAGCCATTTGAGAGTTACAATATATCATCGGTGGCTGTTCCTCCCCTTGCCCCACGGCCTGCCGCGCGGGCATAGGCGCTTCGTCGCATGGATCGTGCAGCTCTCAATCACCCTTCCGCCGGCGCGCTCGGCATGAAGCGCCCTCGAGCGCTGTCGAACCTGCTGTTCCTCGTCGCCGCCCTTGTCTTCGCGATGGTCGTGATCGGGGGGATCACCCGGCTGACCGAAAGCGGACTGTCGATCACCGAGTGGAAGCCGGTCATAGGAGCGATCCCTCCGCTCAGCCACTCCGACTGGGTCCGCGCCTTCGACCTCTACAAGCAGACCGAGCAGTACCGCGAGGTGGCGGGCCCCGCGGGGATGGACCTCTCGGGCTTCAAGTTCATCTTCTTCTGGGAATGGGTCCATCGCCTGCTGGGGCGGATCATCGGCCTCATCTTCTTCGCGGGCGTCGGATGGTTCGCACTGAAGCGCGAGATCCCGAAGGGCTATGGCTTGCGCCTCGCCGCGCTGTTCGTCCTTGGCGGCCTCCAGGGAGCGGTCGGCTGGTTCATGGTCGTCTCGGGGCTCGAGGGTCGCACGGAAGTCAGCCCCTATCGCCTGTCCGCGCATCTCCTCTTTGCCCTCTTCCTCATGTCGGCGCTCATCTGGACCGCGCTTGACCTACGCGATCCCCGATCCCGCCCCGCTCGACTGACGCGCTGGGGCGCAATCGCGCTCGTGACGCTCTTCATCCAGCTGATGCTGGGGGCCTGGGTCGCCGGATTTCGCGCGGGCTATGTCTCCAACACCTGGCCGCTCATGAACGGCCATCTCGTTCCCGAGGGGATCGACTGGTCGCGCGGATCGCTCTTCGCACTGACCCACGACCTTTACCTGCTCCATTTCGTTCACCGCTGGTGGGCCTGGGTCGTGGTTCTCGTGCTGGTCCTCTTCGCAAGACGCCTTCGGAAAGTCCCGGGGGCAAGGCGGGCATCGATCGCGATCCATTCGGCCTTCGGGACGCAGATCATCCTTGGTATCCTTACCGTGCTGTCGGGGATCGCGATCTGGCTCGCGGTCCTTCACCAGGCGACTGGGGCATTGCTCGTCGCTGCGACCGTCTGGGGAGCCCACGAGCTCGGGGAGCGGCGAACTTGAGCATCCTCTCGGTCTACGCGGTTTTCGGCGATGCGGAGGAAGCGGAGCGTATCGGGCGAGCAGTCATCGAAGAGCGGCTCGCGGCCTGCGTGAACATCCTTCCTTCCATCCGGTCGATCTATCGCTGGAAGGGCGAGATCGAAACGGCGAGCGAGGTCGCAGCGATCTTCAAGACGCATCACTGGCGAAGCGATGCACTGATGAAGCGCATTGCCGAGCTCCACAGCTACGACGTCCCCTGCATCGTCGCCTGGCCCATCGAGAAGATCGTCGGAAGCTACGCGCAATGGGTCGAGGACAGCGTCATTCGCGAGAGCTAGCTTCCTCCTTGCTCTTTGCCTTGAGGTGGCGGCGCGCGGCGAACATTCCGGGAACAAGCGGCAACCACAAGGTAAAGCCGCGGAAAAGCAGGGTTGCCGAAAGAGCGGCCTCGAACGGAACTCCCATCGCCCGGAGCATCCCGATGCTTACCGCCTCGAACGAGCCGAGGCCCATCGGGATCGGTCCCAGGGTGACGACGATCGAGGCCATGATGAAGGCGCTGAACGCGGCGCCGAACGAGGCGTCGATGCCGAGCGCGAAAAGCGACCATTGCATCGTCAGTCCGTCGAGCGCGAACACGGCCGCGTTGAGAAGGGTGAGTTCCCCGATCAGCCTCCAGTTGCGCACCAGCCCGGTCGGCGCCTCGCGGATCATCTCGAACAGCTCGCACACGGTGCGGATGTTTCGAAGCCAGCGCGGGATTGCGTCCGCCCCCTTCCTTTGAAGCCACAGGGCAAGCGCCGGGACCGCGGCCGAGAGACCAAGGGATGCCGCGATGAGCCCGAGGATCACCCAGCTCGTTTGGCCGTGGATCCAGAGGAGGAGGAGAGCGACAAGGGATACGACGCCGTAGGACGCGTAATAAGCAACGATCGTCATGATGAGAGTCGCAAGCGCGACCGCTCGCGAGGCCCCGATAGCCTGCAGGCGATCGACGACGACGACGTTTCCGCTCATTCCCGCGGTGGGGACCATCTGGTCTGCAAAATGCTTTGCGACCGTGAGCCCGAGGAGCTTCCCGAACGGAGCCCGGCACTTGCCCGCCCGAAGCACCCGCGCCCATTCTATTGCGAGTGCGACATAGGTGAGGAGTTGCGCTGCCGCCGCGGCAAGGAGCCAGGAGGGCCGCGAGTGAGCGACGAGGTCGGCAAATTTCTTGACATCCCCCCAGTGGAGGAGGGCGAACACGACGCCCGAGACGAGGAGAAGTGCGAGGAACCAGGTGCGCCAGTTCGCCGCAAAACCCGAACCTCCATCACTGTCTCCACGAGGTTCGGTCGTGCTTGCCATCGTTGCTGCAACGCCGCTCGCGCACGGCTGTGCCACGCCTTTTTTTGGATTCACCCTGGAAACGATGGCGGTCGAGAAGAGATGGAGAGGATCGAACCCGGCGACGCCTTCGAGCCCCCGGTCACGATCGTCAGCCCCCGGTTCTTCTGACTGAAGACGACTCTAGCCGTTCTTCGCCTTGTTGAGCTTGAACGGCACCTCGTCCAGCCGGCGGCGGAGCTGCTCGATGTTCGCTCCTTCCTCGTCATTGCCGCCATATTTCGATTCGAGCTCGACCTCTTCGGGCGTCTGCTCCCGGAAGTAACTGATGGTGAGGCGCCGTCCGAAAACCTCGTCGCCGCGGATCCTGAGCTCGGCCTGGTGGTCGGGCGGGAGGTTGTCGCGGATTGTCTCGAGGTAGCGGATCAGGTCATCGAGCGACGTGTACTCGCTGATGTCGATAAAATCCTTGACGCGTCTCGGCACGGGCGAACGATACTCCGGCAGCTATTCGTGGCTCACGGGGAAGCGATTGCAGCCAGGGTCCGCGGGACTAGGCTGTATCCCCGAAAGAGGCAACGCGCCGGGCTCGAGAATTCTCCGGGGGGGCGGCGACGTGCGCCGCCCGTACGGTCAAGCGGGATGCGTCCGAGGTTCGGCGGCAAGAGGAGCGTCGCTGCACTGGCCGCTGACGTTGGTCGTGACCTTGGGAGCCTTTCCCGCCCCTTGCGAGACGATCTCGGTCGTTCGCGTGCAGGTCTGGCCGTTATTGCTGACCGAGACAATCGTCGTGCTCGTCTGCCCCGCGGGCAGATTGCCGTAGGAGGCGATGTAGGGAGCCGCGCCGGCTGGGTGACGGCTCATTTCCTGCGCGCGGCGCAACATCTCCTGGCTCTGGCGCTGCATCTGTTCGATCATCCGATCGAACCCGGCAAAGGAGGGGAACATCATTCCCCAGGGTCCTCTCGCGTCGGCCGCATCGCGCGGAGCGATGGTCACCTTGGGCGCGACATCGCCGACATATTCGACATGAGCTACCGAGCCGTCCGGAAGCGCCACGTCCATGACATGGGTCTTTTGGTTGGTGGCAGCGAATGCGGTTCCTGCCAGCACGAGTGCGCCGAGGGCGGCAAGGCTTGAAGCGGGAAGCTTTCTCACGAAATGATCCTCCAGCAATTAGCGTTGGCGGCGATAAATTTATGCAGCCTTCCTGAACGCCAGATTGCTACGGGCCCGGATTGATCTTCGTCATTCACCGATAGGGGAGACCGGGCGCCCGGCATCATTCATTGGCGTCGAGGTGTCGCCCTTCGCGGTCGAGGTGAAGATAGTTGGCGTTGAACATCGACACGTCGACCATCCGTTCGAGGTCGAGGATCTGCAGCTGCTTGCGGTCGAGCTCGATGAGACCGTCGCGGCGAAGTTCCTGAAGGGTCCGGTTGACGTGGACCGCGGTCAGTCCGGTCGCATCGGCAAGGTCGTTCTGAGTGAGCGGAAAGTCGCACCGCCCGTGCTGCGCTCGGCCGACGGTGTTGAGCCGCATGTACAGCTCGATGAGCAGGTGCGCGAGCCGTTCATAGGCGCTTCGCTGCCCGAGGTTCAAAGTCCATTCGCGCTGGATCGCGGACGTTACGAGCTCATGCCACCAGAGACCCTGGGTGATGCGTGGGCGGGTCGCGGTGAGTGCATTCATCTCGTCGGGCGTGATCATCGCGACCTTCAGGCGGGTGATCGCCCCGATGCTGTGGTCCATGGACCTTAGGATGTAGACGTTGACGTCGCAAAAATCGCCCGGGACGAAGAGGCTGACGATCTGCCTCTTGCCGTCGGGAAGCTGCTTGTAGCGACAGGCCCAGCCGTCGAGCATCAGGTGGACGTAGCGCGGCCTGTCGCCTTCCGAGATGAGGTCCCGGCGAGGTTCGACAAATCTTACGTTCCGACTGACCTGCGCTAGCGCTGCCCTGTCGTCGGCCGATAACCTGGTGAATGCCTCTAGTTTCGCTGCCACGACAAGGTCCGGGGTCCGCCTCGTGGACCCGAGATCGACCGTTAGCGTGGTCATCGTCCCTCACCCTGATCTATGTTATTTTCGTCGCTCACCGGAACGACTGACTCCTAACAGGATGCAACAGGGAAGAACCTCGACGTGGACGTCTTCACGTCGAGGCGCTCGCGATCATCATAGCGCTGAAGAGATGGGACTGGAACGCCGCGGCACTAGGGATCGCCCCCAATGTCCTGAAGCGCAAACGAATGAACAGGAAAGAAGTGCGGCGGATCAGGAGTTTGACCCGCCGACACTTTCAAATGCAGCTGGCCAAGCTCGCGCCCGGCCCAAACATTATATGACTCCGAGCAGCCACAGGATCAGGATGAGGATCAAGATCCCGCCAAGACCGATGTACATGACACGCTCCTCTCGTTGGTTTTGGTGGTGAAACGAGGAGCAGCCCAGCGGCGTTCCACTCGTTACGCTGCCGGTAGAAAAGCCATAAGGTATTATTTTACCCGTCCGGAACATCGCGGATTTGCTTGACTTTTGGACGTCCCCGCGCAAATAGCGCGCTTCGACGGCGGTGCCCAGCAGGCGCCGCTTTTCTCTTTAGGAACGAGGTTCAGAAGCCATGAAGGCGCTGATGAAGACGACCAAGTCGGCAAAACCGGCCGAGGTCGAGAAGAAATGGCATCTGATCGATGCCGACGGCCTGGTGGTTGGCCGCGTCGCAACGATCATCGCCAACATATTGCGCGGCAAGCACAAGCCGAGCTTCACTCCGCACGTTGATTGCGGTGACCATGTCGTCGTCATCAACGCCGACAAGGTGCGCTTTACCGGCCGCAAGCTCGACCAGAAGGTCTATTACAAGCACACCGGCTATCCCGGCGGAATCAAGGGCGTGACTGCGGGCAAGGTCCTCGAGGGCCGCTTTCCCGAGCGAATCCTCGAAAAGGCCGTCGAGCGCATGATCCCGCGAGGCCCGCTCGGCCGCGACCAGATGCGTGCGCTCCACCTCTACAAGGGAACCGAGCATCCGCACGGGGGCCAGAACCCCGAAATCCTCGACGTCGCGTCGATGAACCGCAAGAACAAGGTGGGCGCATAATGTCCGATACCCGCGAAACCATCGCCGAACAGCTCGGCGCCGCTCCGGCCCCGGAGGCTCCGGCAATTGAGACCGAGGCCCCTGCCGCCGAAACGCCCGAGGTGGCTCCGCCGCCCGCGGAACCGGCTCCGCTTCGCGAGCAGCAGCTCGACAAATATGGTCGCGCCTATGCGACCGGCCGCCGCAAGGACGCCATTGCGCGCGTCTGGCTGAAGCCCGGATCGGGCAAGATCGTCATCAACGGCCGCGAGCAGGAAGTCTATTTCGCGCGCCCGACGCTCCGTCTCGTCATCAACCAGCCGTTCGGCGTCGCCGGGCGCGAAGGCCAGTATGACGTGGTCGCGACCGTCGTCGGCGGCGGCCTCTCGGGCCAGGCGGGTGCCGTCAAGCACGGCATCGCGCAGGCGCTGACGCGTTACGAGCCCGCGCTTCGAAGCGTCGTCAAGCAGGCCGGGTTCCTGACCCGCGACCCGCGTGTCGTCGAGCGCAAGAAATATGGTCGGGCAAAGGCGCGCCGCAGCTTCCAGTTCTCGAAGCGCTAAGCTTCAAGAGCGAGAGTTCTTCAGCAAAGGGCGGTCCGGGTTTCCCGGGCCGCCCTTACTTCATGTCTCGACCGGACGGCCCGCCAGAGCCGCCCTGCTCACGACATCCCTGGGAGGGCCACTCCCCTTCACTGGACCGGACGCTCGCGTTACGAGGCGCTCGAGGGGGAGATGTTGATGCGCCGCCTGATCCTGTTCCTTATCGGCCTGATGTTCGTGTCGCCGGCCCTGTCGGAGCCGATACTCATCCGCCCCGCGCAGGTTTTCGACGGGACGGATCCCAACCCCCACCGTGGCTGGTCCGTCCTCGTCGAGGGAGATAGGATCAAGGCTGTCGGTCCAGGCCTGAACGCTCCTCCAGGAACGAGGGAGATCGATTTACCCGGGACCACCCTCATTCCGGGCATGATCGAGGGCCATTCCCACCTTTTCCTCCACCCCTATGACGAGACCCTGTGGGACGATCAGGTCCTTCACGAACCTCTCGCCCTTCGGACCGCGCGCGCGGTCGTCCATGCGCAAATGACGTTGATGGCGGGGTTCACCACCGAGCGCGACCTTGGCACGGAGGGCGCGGGTTACGCGGACGTCGGCCTCAAGCAGGCGATCAACCAGGGAATCGTTCCTGGCCCTCGCCTCCTCGTCGCGACCAAGGCCAATGTCGCGCGGGGCGCCTATGGCCCGAAGGGCTTCGAGCCCGGCGTTAAGATTCCGCAGGGCGCGGAAGAGATTAGCGGCGCCGACGAGATGACCAGGGCCGCGCGCGACCAGATCGCGGCGGGCGCCGACGTCATCAAGATGTACGCCGATTACCATTACCAGCCCCACGAGCCGAGCCGTCCCACCATGACCGAGGCCGAAATGGCCGCGGGCGTCAGGGTCGCGCATGACGCTGGACGGCTTGCCGCCGCCCATGCGACGACCGCTGAAGGAATGCGCCGAGCGGCGCTCGCCGGGGTCGATACGATCGAGCATGGCTATGCGGGCACTCCGGAAATCTTCAAGCTCATGGCTTCCAAGAACATTGCGCTTTGCCCGACGATCGCGGCGTCGGAAGCCTACGCTCGCTATTTCGAGCATTGGAACGGCGTCGAGCCTGCTCCCCAGAGCGTCGAGGAGAACCGCCG
>DASZYL010000260.1:0-16999 GCA_035545385.1 Sphingomicrobium sp.
CTGCGCTGCTTTGGGTCTACGGCCTCTTGGATGGATTTTGGCACGCTGGCAGATCCGGGCCGCGATGCCGAAGGCATGACGCTCGGTCATTGTCTAACTGTACCCGAGTGCGCGCGCGCAGCGTTGCTGCATATTAGGGTAGAGTGGCAGGAGTGGAGGGACTCGAACCCCCGGCCCTCGGTTTTGGAGACCGATGCTCTACCAACTGAGCTACACTCCTAGGCCTGGCCCGCGAGGTAGCGATGGCGCTTCAGCCGCGCAAGGCTAGTTCGCGAGCGGAAGTCCGATCCAGCTCCCGTCGCTGCCGGTGAACACTTTCTGGGTGGCCGCCCGATAGTCGCCCGGCTTTGCGAAGAAGATGTTGGGGACGAAGGTCTGCGGATTCCGGTCATAGAGCGGAAACCAGCTCGACTGGACCTGAACCATCAGCCGGTGCCCCGGCTGGACGACATAATCGACGTTCGGCAGCGCAAATTCGTAGGTCACGGGTTCATTGGCGGGGAGCGGCACCGGGTGCGCAGGATCGGCGTGATAGCGGCCGCGCATCACGTCCATCGCGATTGCGAGTTCATAGCCGCCCATCTCGGGCTTTTTTGGATAGTGGGCGGGATAGACGTCGATGAGCTTGACGACCCAGTCGCTGTCGGTGCCGCTCGTCGAGGCGACGAGATGGACCTGGGGCGTACCGCGGAGCTTCAATGGCTTGGAGAGAATTTCGGTCTCGTAGGTGAGGACATCGGGTCTCGCCTCGGCAAAGCGTTGGTCGTCCTCGAGCCAGTAGCGCCAGGTCGAGCCCGGTGACCATGGCGAGATGGTCGGGCGTGGACGGTAGGTCACCGGTTTCGCGGGGTCGGAAACGTAGGAATCGAACTGCCTCGTCGAAGGTGGGGCGAAGCCGAGGCTCTTGCCCGGGGCGAGATAGATCGGGGTGAGCCCGGCGGGGCAGCCGGTCGCGCAGGCCGGCGGCCAGTCCTTCAGCCGCTGCCACTGGTTGGGCCCCACCTCGAAGGCGGTGACCCTCGCGATGTCCGCGGGTGGGCCGCCTTTCAAATGCTGGTCGAGGAAGGGCAGGAGGACGTTCTGCCGGAACCATTTGCCGGTGTCGAAGCCCCAGTCGAGGGGCCCCAGAGTGCTGGCCGCGAGGTTGGCCTCGCCATGGTGCCAAGGTCCGAGCACGAGGTACGCATTGCCATTGTCGTTGGCCTTCACCGCATTGAACGCGGCAGTCGCTCCGTAAATGTCTTCCTGGTCCCATTCGCTGTCGACGAACAGGGTCGGAACGCTGAGCGGCTTTTGCGCGAGTATCCGGTCGACCGCCTGATATTGCCAGTATTCGTCATAGGCCGGGTGCTCGGTGAGGCGGGTCCAGAAGGGCAGCTGGTCCATCCCCATCGCCTTGCCGTAGGCGCCCGCGGAGCCATACGTCAGGAAGGTCGTGTAGTCGTCGTAGCCGCTGCTGAACCAGTCCTCGTCGGAATCCTTCGTCGCGGTCTGGCCATAGACGTAGCTGATCATCTCCTGTCGGAAGGCGCCGTTGTGGAACCAGTCGTCGCCTTTCCAGACGTCGACCATCGGGTTGATCGGGACAGCGGCCTTGAGCGCGGGATGCGGGTTCACGAGGCTCATCAGCGTCGTGAACCCGTCATAGCTCGTTCCGATCGTTCCCACCTGGCCGTTGGCTTCGGGAACGTTCTTCACCAGCCAGTCGATCGTGTCGTAGGCGTCGGTCGAATGGTCGACGCCAGTCGGGTTGAGAGGCCCGCGAAGCGGGCGGTTCATGACATAGTCGCCGCCTGACTTGTACTTGCCGCGAACGTCCTCGACAGCGACGATGTAGCCCGCCCGGACGAGCTCGGCCGCCAACGGCGACAGGATGTTCTCGGGGAGCGGCCCGAACGAGCCGCGCGATGTCGCGTGATCGGCCGAATAGGGCGTTCTATCGAGCATGATCGGGAACTTGCCCGCCTGCGCCGGGACGATGAGGACGGCGTAGAGCTTCACGCCGTCGCGCATCGGGATCATGACTTCGCGCCGCTGGTATTGGAAGTTGGCGCGCGGCGGACTGAAACGCTGCGGGATGTCGCCGCCCTTGGGAATGGCGGGCGCCTTGCCGTGAAAGGCGCGCGGGATGTCGCCCCCGGGCTGGACCGCGGGCTCGACATGGGTTTCTGCGATCAGCGGTGAAGCAGCGAAGAGCGCTGCGGCAATGAACGCGAACTTCCTCAAACCCATGCGCACTCCCTCGTCAACGAGGCGGAATGGCACAGGGCGCGTCGAGGGAGCAAGATCGAAGGCAAGCGCGGCCCAATGCGCTCGAAACTTGCCAAGAGAGTAGGATTAGGCTCAAGTCCCGGCACGATACAGGCCTCCGGCCGTTCTTTGGCGTGTGAGATTGAATAGGTGCAAGTTGCCAGTCTGGACCCAGTTCGAGCCAGTTCGGATTGCTGAATAAAGACGGCGTGTTCGAATCGGCATGAACTTTCGCAACATTTCGTCCTGGTGCATCAGGAACCCGGTCGCACCGATCGTCCTCTTCGTGGGGCTGATGCTCGCTGGCCTCGTGGCATTCAGCCAGATGACCATCACCCAGAATCCCGACATCGATTTCCCGGTCGTCCTCGTCGGCGTGAGCCAGCCCGGCGCTGCCCCTGCCGAAATGGAAAAGCAGGTCACTCAGCAGATCGAAGCGGCCGTCCGGGGCGTCAACGGCGTCGATGAAATCGATAGCTCGGTGAGTGAAGGCTATAGCTCGACGGTCGTCCAGCTGCAGATCGGAACGCCCATCGACCGCGCCGTCAACGACGTGAGGAACGCGGTTGCGCAGGTGCGCGGCAACCTCCCCGAAGGCATCCTCGAGCCGACGGTCCAGCGCATCGATACCTCGGGCGCTCCAATCGCCTTCTTCGCCGCAGAGACCACCGACATGTCGCTCGAGCAGCTGAGCTGGTACGTCGACAATGACGTCGCCAAGAAGCTGCGCGGACTCTCGGGCGTTGCCGCCGTGTCCCGCGAAGGCGGAGTCGACCGCGAGATCCGGGTCATGCTCAATCCCGCGGCCCTCCAGGCGCAGGGCCTTACCGCGGCGCAGGTGAACCAGCAGCTTCGCCAGTCGAACATGAATGCGGCCGGAGGACGGGCCGAGATCGCGGGATCGGAGCAGTCGGTCCGAGTGCTCGGGAATGCACCCACCGCCTACCAGCTCTCGCAGACCGAGATCTCGCTTCCGGGCGGACGGATGGTCCGGCTGGGAGACATCGCGACCGTGAGGGATTCCTATTCCGAGCAGCGGACTCTCGCGAAGCTCGACGGCCGCCAGGTGATCAGCTTCAACGTGCAGCGGGCAAAGGGTGCTTCCGACGTCTCGGTCTATGACGAGGTCTGGAAAGAGCTTCACAAGATCGAGAAGGATGACCCGCGCGTCCGCTTCTCCGAGATCAACAATTCGGTCGACTACACGAAGAACCAGTACAAGTCGGCGATGGAAGGCCTGCTCGAGGGCGCGGTCCTTGCCGTGTTCGTGGTCCTCCTGTTCCTCCGCGACGTCCGCGCAACCGCGATCTCCGCGCTCGCAATCCCGATGTCGGCAATCCCTGCCTTCTGGTTCATGAGCATGCTTGGGATCAACCTCAACGGGCTCTCCCTCCTCGCGATGAGCCTTGTGGCCGGAGTCCTCGTCGATGATGCGATCGTCGAGATCGAGAATATCGTCAGGCACATGCGGATGGGCAAATCTGCCTACCAGGCCGCCCTCGACGCTGCCGACGAGATCGGGCTTGCGGTTCTCGCGACCACCATGTCGATCGTTGCCGTCTTCCTTCCGGTTGCACTGATGCCAGGGGTCTCGGGCCAGTTCTTCAAGGCATTCGGATTCACGGTCGTGGTCGCGGTTCTCATGAGCCTTCTCGTGGCTCGAATGATCACCCCGCTCATCGCCGCCTATTTCCTTCGCGGCAAGGGCATCCAGCCGCACGCTTCGGGCGCGGCGATGGACAAGTATCTCAACCTTTTGAGCTGGTCCCTCAACACCTCGAAGGCGCATGCCTATGCGTCGAACCATCCGGGCAAGTGGGGCAAGCTCAAGAGCCTTCGCTTCGACCATCGCCTGGTGATGGTGGGGGCCGGTTTCGCCGCCCTCGCCCTTACCGTGGTCCTCATCGCGACCCTGCCGATGACGTTCCAGCCGACGATGAACCTCGACACGTCCTCGGTGCAGATCAGCCTTCCCCCCGGGACGACGCTCCAGCAAAGCGAGGAGGTGGTCGACAAGGTCGCCGACATCGTCCGCAAGAACCCCGCGGTCGAGAGCGCGTTCGAGCGGATCAACGTCGGCAACGGATCGGTCGAGCTCAAGCTGAAGAAGGACCGCAAGGTCACGAGCACCGAGTTCGAGCGCTCGATTGCTCCAAAATTTGCGGCGATCCCCGACGCACGAGTCAATTTCCAGAGCCAGAATGGCGGCGGGCCCGGCGGCTCGTCGCGCGACCTCATGCTCTTCCTCGGGGGCGATGATCCGGTGAAGCTCGAGGAGGCGGCGAACAGGATCGCCGCCGAGATGCAGTCGCTCCCCGAGCTTCGCGCTCCGCGGCCAGCCGGCGACCTCGCGACCCCCGAGATCGTCATCAAGCCGAGGTTCGACCTCGCCGCGGACCTTGGAGTGACGACTGCTGCGCTCAGCCAGACGATCCGGATCGCGACTCTTGGCGACATCGAGCAGAACAGCGCAAAATTCTCGCTCTCCGACCGCCAGATCCCGATCCAGGTGTCGCTTGCCGAGACCGAGCGCCAGAACCTCTCCACCCTCGAGAACCTGCCCGTGCCCACCTCCAGCGGCGGGTCGGTGCCGCTCAAGTCCGTCGCCGACATCAGTTTTGGCGCCGGCCCAGTCAGCATCCAGCGGACGGCCCAGCAGCGCCGGATCGCCATCGGAGCGGACCTGGCGCCCGGCTTCGTCACCGGACAGGCATGGAAGAAGATCGAGGCGCTTCCGGCAGTGAAGAACCTCCCCGAGGGCGTCTCCCGCCTGAACCTTGGCCAGACCAAGTGGCAGGGCGAGATGATCCGCAACTTCATCGTTGCGCTCTTCGCCGGAGTGATGCTGGTCTTCGCGGTGCTGGTGCTTCTTTACCGCAGGTTCCTCTCGCCCTTCGTCAACATGGGCTCGCTCTGGCTCTGCCCGCTTGGAGCAGCGCTCGCGCTGCACATCGCCGGGCAGCCGCTCTCGCTACCGGTCTTCATCGGTCTCCTGATGCTCTTCGGGATCGTCGCCAAGAACTCGATCCTTCTCGTCGATTTCGCGGTCGAGATGATGAATCACGGCATGCCCAAGGACGAGGCGATCAGGGAAGCCGGGCACAAGCGCGCCCAGCCGATCGTGATGACCACCGTCGCAATGGTCGCAGGAATGCTTCCGATCGCTCTTTCGATCACGGGCGATTCCAGCTGGCGGGCGCCGATGGGAGTGACGGTGATCGGCGGACTCATCTTCTCGACCCTGCTGACGCTTCTCCTGGTGCCGGCCTATTTCTCCATCGCGATCTCGATGGAGAGCCGGATCGGCCGCCTGTTCCATCGCTTCGTCGGCAGGGAAGCGCACTCGGTCAGTCCTCCACTTCCTGCCGAGTGACCGGACGAGCGTATCGCTCGTTACCGCATTTGCATCAGGCGGGGATGGCTTCCCGGATTTCGATCGGTTGCTGAGAGCGCATTGTCGCAAGGTTGCGCCAGAAGCGTTCGAGGCTTGCGGTTCCGCCGAAAAGTGTCGTGAAGTGGGTCGAATCCACCAGCACGATATCGCCCTTCCGCTGCCCTTCCGGAGGCATCCACAGGACGATGTTGAACTCGGTATTGCCTGCCTTCGTGAAGGGATGGGGCCGATCGAGGTCGACCGGTTGGCGGGCAAGCAGCCGGATCCGCTCGCTGCCCGGCTCGGTCACCTCATAATGGGGAAGGTGCGGGTGGAAATTGAGGGTTGGAACCCCGTCGAGAAGGCCGAGCTCGTCGGCTTCGGCAAATTTGGTCAGCGGCGCGATGTCACCCTCGCTGCTCGCGGGCCGCAAGCCCCAGACATTGCGGATGGGCACATCCAGCATCTGCATGAGATCACGGGTGAAGGTGGTGAAGCGCTGCTGGCGCGGCACGAGCCGGTCCCCGTGATGGAGATATTCCTCCTGCCGTTGATCATAATCGTCGGTGAAGCCGACGTCATGGTGAGGAGCAAGAAGAAGGCACGTGCCCTCGCGCTTCAGCCATTCCCTCACCGCCGCTGCCTCTGATGCATCGGCGTGCTCATCGCCGGCGAGATGGTCGAGGCCGAACACCATGAGCGTGTCGCAATCGGCGAGAATGCTCTCGTCGATCGGCTGGCGAAAGCCCGCCTGGTCGACGCGCTGGAAGACTGCGACAGGATGGCCCGTCTCTTCCTCGGCGACTCTCTGGAAGCTCAGCGCCGATATGTGAAAGAGCTCGAGCGTGCCGGCAATTCCCTGGAGAAAATTTCGGGAGCTGTACTGTTCGGTCTCATAGGCCGGCCAGAGAACGTTACGGACCTCGGTGATGGTCGAGAAGCGGTTCTCGACGAGTGCCGGGTCCCGCTGCACCTCCCAGGGATAGTTCCACGTCCAGTAGATGCTCATTCTCCGCTTGCCGTCAGCGGCGCGGGCGACATGCCCCTGGTTGTAGGTGCGCGCAGGGCCGGTCATGCCTTCACTCCTTCGAGGATTGGAGCTGCGGCCTCGCCGCTCGTTCCGAGGTTAGCGAGATAAGTAAGAGCCCTGATTCCAGGCAGGAAGAAATAGGCGCCGCCGCGAACGGTCGTGAACGAGGGAAGGCCAGTGATCTTCCTGCGGATCGGCCGCTTGGGGATCTTGTACTCGAGCGTCCCGTCATGGGTGTTGCCGATGATGGGATCCCGTTCGTTGCCGAGCTCGTGGAAGTTCTTGTCGTTGACCCAGACGTTCTGCGCGAACTCGAACTGGCGAACGAGGTTCGCGCAGATGACGAAAGCCGCGATTCCCCGCTCCTTGCCGTCGTCGGCCTGGCCCTCGGGAAGATAGGAGCCATAGGTCGCGCCGCGGCGGATCATCCGCCGGCGGTTGATGTTCACCGCGGTGTCGCGCGGGTTCATTCGCCGCATGTGCGAGCCCAAGGGTACGTGGTAGCCGTGGGGATCGTTCTCCTTGTAGTTGAAGTCGTTGCAGCGCGCGAGGTCGGCGCCGAGCTCCGGGTCGTCCTTCTCCGGGGCAAGCGTCAGCGGCGCGCCGCTTCTCCACCGGCCCATGAGCTTGGCGGCGACCAGCTCCTGCTCTTCACGGGTCTCACCATGCTCCGCGAGGAAGTCGCGGAACCTTCCGACGTGTTCCTCGAGACGCCGATAGGCCATGTAGCTTCCGTTGCGGGACACTTCGGGCATCGGCATGGGGTAGGGCTGACCGCTTTCGTCGGGGTATCCGAGGATGAACTCGCCGGCCTTCAAGGGTCCGCCGCAGCCCGCATAGGGAATGTCCTCGGTGCCCTCGATCACCGGCTGCGACAGGCGGTCGCGATAGCCGAAATGGTCGTGCGCATATTCGAAGGGCGGGGTGGCCTCGAGTTCCAGGCTCGAGATGACCTCGACGCCAGGGCAGCGCGTGAGCAGGCCCTCGTGCTCGAGCTCGCAGCGGCCGCGCTCGTCGGAATCGCGCGCGAAGAGGATGGCAAGGGCATGAAGGTCGTCCCGGTTCGTCCCGTCCACCCAGTTCTCCGGCGCGTTGGGACCCGTGTCGCCGAGCACTTCGGCACGAGCGGCCATTCCCTTCCTGAACTCGTCGGGGAAGGTCGCGAGCGCCTCCTCGTCGAGCCCGAGCGCCCGAAGGCCGTTCCAGGTGAAGGCGACAGTGACCCAGCTGCTCTTGTTTTCGGAAGTGTCGACGGCTGCCGCAGAACGGACTGTCCCCAAGATCTCGCGCAGCCATGCTCGTCCCGCTTCCGGGGTCCCGAATTTCAGGAACACATAGCGGCCCGTAAGCGCGGGCGTGCGGGTGATGAGGATGTGCTGGATGTCGTCGAACTCGAGCGCCTGCGTCATTTGGCCACCCTCCCTTTGGCCCATGCCCAGGCGGCGATCCGCCACTCGCCGCCCTCTCGCTTCAATGCGAAGGTGAAGGTCGCTCCCTCCTGCCTGATCGGCTGTCCCTTGAGCGTGAACGTCATGCTCGCAGGCGCGACGAGATAGGCGCAGTCTCCGGTGACATTGTTGTGGGTCGGTTCGCCAAGCGTCGCATGATAGTCGCCGGCATCGAGGTGCTCGCCCTCGATGAGAACGTCGCGATACCAGTCGGAGGCGGCCGATGGTCCCACCCAGAGGTGAGGTGCCATCCCATCGAGAATGGAGCCCTCGCGCGCAAAGCATCGAGCCATCGCCGCCGAATCCGCGCGGTTGAACGCGTCGAGATAGGCGTTCACCACCCTTTGCGGGGTTTCACCCTGCTGCATGGCAGCCGTCTCCCTAGAGCTGCATGTTGTCGAGCACGTCGGCAAGGCCGTTCTTCACCGCAAGAGCGCTCTTCACCTCCTTCGCCGTCACGTAGGAATATTCCGCATATTCCATGAAGCTCGGACGATGGTGTTCACGGACGAAGCGGATGAAAGCCTCCGGGTTCGACTTCCAGTCCGCCGGGAAATCCTCGAGGTTTTCGAAAACCGTGTTGATGCCTGTCGCAGAGAAGATCGCGACCGCGTCCTCGGTATATTTGTCGAAATCGGTGTCGAAGACCCCCTGGTACATGAAATAGGTATCCCCCTTGATGTCGAAGAGGGCCCATTTCAGCGTGTGGAGTTTCAGCACGTCGAGAACGTCCGGCGTCTCGGCGACTGCCTTCTCGATGTTCCGTGCGTATTCGTGGAAATTCTCCTCGGTACCGGGCTTGATCTTGGCGATGATCGTGAAGCCGTAGTTGAGCGGGGTGCGCGGGAAGACCGGGCCAAACCGTCCCTGCTCGACCCGGTCCGGGAAATAGCCGCCCTCGGGGATGTGGACGGCGGACTGGCGGCCCTTCACCTCGGCCGCTGGGAGGGCATTGGAAACCTCGGGCCTCTCAAGAACGGTCGCCATCATTTCCTCCTTTTCAAAAAGTCGTCCCGATGATTGTTCGGAGCATCCATCCGTTCGGCCCATGCTCGTTTCGGGCGATGACCTTGCCGGCACTGAGGCGGACGGAAAGATTTGCGGGGAGTGCGAAGGTGCCGGTGGCGCCGAGCGAAACCGCGCTTTGCCGGTTGCCGGCGCCACGACCGTCGACCCTGACCTCGCCGCCTTCGCGCCAGAGCAGGTCGAGCGAGGCCCAGAAACTCCGGGTGAAGCCCCGGGTGAGATGGCCTTCGAAAATGTAGAGCGGCTTCTGTTTGGTTCGGCCGGCTCCGAACGGCTCGTCGTTGGCGCTGAAGAATGTGACCGTCGGCATCGCCTCGATCGTCATGAGGCGGGGATCCGCCATCCGTTCACCAAGCGCGTAGACGACGGGAACGCCGAGCCGAAGCGCCCAGCGGTTCGCGCCGACGTTCACGGAACGCGTCGAACTGTATTTCCCGGTCGGGAAGAAGAGCTTTGCGAGGAGATTGACGGCGAGGCCCGGCGGGTGGTCCGCATAGTCGGTCCGGGCGAGGGCCGGGGTACCGTGAACTCCAAGAACGAAGCCGAGCTGGGCGTCGCCGAACCCGGACAGCTCGTCCGTCACGTCATTCTCGGAAATGCGGCTCGCTGGAACGACGAGGAAGATGAACGACTGGTCGCTTCCGAACCGCAGCGCCTGGACGAACTGGAAGACGGCGAGCTTCGTGTCGAGGTCATTGTCCTCGTTCACGACGCTATCGTTTGAGGCGACGTTGCTGTGAAGAAGGTGGAAGCGGAGCGAGGCGATCGTGGTCTGGTCCGGGACCATCATGTAGAGGCGGGCGCCGTCGTCCTGGGCGCTTGCCGGCTCCGCGACGAAGCCCAGGGCGGCGATCGCAAGGAGACGCGCGAGGGCGCGGGCGGAACAGGCAGGATTGGTCCGGCGCGTACGCATCTCCACACCGCGAAAGAGGGTCGCCGGCTCCGCTAGGGCGAACCGCTGAAGTCAGGAATCCAGACAAACCCTGAGCAGCGCGGATGAAAGGTCCCTTGCCCGTCCTTGGAACCCTTGCCATCGGACAGGGATTGCAGGCAGCTCGAGATACGGGAGCGACAATGGCGGACAGAAATGCATTCGACGAGGTGACGAGGATCGCCGCAGGCGACGACAAGACCGATTACGACAATGTCGCGATCACTCTGCACTGGCTGACCGCGCTTCTCGTCCTCGTCCAGTTCGTGCTGGCGGAGACCTGGGACTGGTTTTCGCACGACACGCGCGAGACGATGGAAGGGACCCACATATCGTTCGGCATCCTCCTTACGGCCGTGGTCGTCGCACGCCTCATCTGGCGCTGGATCCCGGGCCACCAGAGGTCATCTCTCGCGGCTGGATGGATGATCTGGGCTTCGAAGGGCGTCCATTATCTTCTCTATGCGCTCCTCCTCGTCCAGGCGGCGCTCGGGTGGACGATCGGCTGGGCCGCGGGGCACCCCATCCATTTCTTCGGGATCCCGATCCCGGGCCCGATCGACGCCTTGCCGCGACCGACTCGGCACGAACTTCGCGAGATCCACGAGATCGTCGGCTGGTCGATCATCATCCTCGCGTTCGGCCACGCTCTCGCCGCGCTTTATCATCATTACGCGCTTCACGACCGGGTTCTCGGGCGAATGCTTCCACTTGCCCGAAAGTCTGAGCGTTAAGGGTCTGCAATCATTCCAGGAAGCTGGTGACGAACTCGCTCGCCGGCGCCTTCTGGATCTCGGCGGGCGTCGCAAATTGCTCGATCTTCCCGTGATTGAGGAGCGCGACCCGGTCGGCAAGAGCGAAGGCTTCCTCCTGGTCGTGGGTGACGAAGATCGAGGTCAGCCCGAGTTCGTCGTGGATCTCGCGAAGCGCTCCCCTCAGCTCGCGCCGGACCTTGGCGTCGAGCGCTCCGAACGGCTCGTCGAGGAGCAGGATCCGGGGATTTCGGGCGAGCGCGCGGGCAAGTGCGACGCGCTGTCGCTGGCCGCCCGAAAGCTGGCTCGGATAGCGTTTCCCAAGGCCCTTCAACTGGACGAGCTCGAGCAGCTGGTCGACTCGGGCTGCGATCTCGCGCTTCGAGGGGCGTGAGCCCCGCTTCATCACGGCGAGACCGAAGGCGATGTTCCGCTCGACCGTCATATGGCCGAACAGGGCATAATGCTGGAAGACGAAGCCGATGCCGCGCGAGGCGGGCTTGTCGCTGGTGACGTCGCGCTTTCCGAACCAGACCTTGCCGCTCTCGGGGACCTCGAGGCCCGCGAGGATTCGAAGGAGGGTGGTCTTGCCCGAGCCCGAGGGGCCAAGAAGGGCCACGAACTCGCGGTCGCGCATCGTCAGCGACACGTCGTTGAGCGCGGGGTAGGCGGAAAAGGTTTTCGAGACGTGCTCGACCCGGATCGACATGTCAGTGAATGGCTGCGAGCTCGTCGCTGTATCGCCACTCGAGCGCGGACTTGAGCGCGAGGGTGACGAGGGCCAGAAGAGCAAGGAGCGACGCAACGGCGAAGGCGGCGACAAAGTCGTAGTCATTGTAAAGTGCCTCAACTTGCAGCGGCATGGTGTTGGTCTCGCCGCGAATATGACCTGAAACGACGCTGACCGCTCCAAACTCGCCCATCGCTCGGGCGTTGCATAGCAGGACTCCGTAGAGGAGTCCGAAGCGAATGTTTGGAAGGGTCACGCGCCAGAACGTCTGCCAGCCCGAAGCCCCGAGAGTCAGCGCGGCCTCCTCGTCCGCGCTTCCCTGTGCGGTCATCAGCGGAATGAGCTGGCGGGCGACGAAGGGGAAGGTGACGAAAACCGTCGCAAGGACGAGCCCTGGAAGCGCGAAGATGATCCGGATGTCATGCGCCTCGAGCCAGGGTCCGAACCACCCCTGCGCACCGAACAGAAGAACGAAGACAAGTCCCGAGACCACCGGTGAGACCGAGAAGGGAAGCTCGATCAGCGCGACGAGTGCGGCTTTTCCGGGGAAATGGAACTTGGCGATGGCCCAGGCCGCAGCGATCCCGAAAATCGTGTTCAAGGGAACGGTGATGGCCGCAACGAGGAGGGTAAGCCGGATCGATGCCCTGGCATCGGGCTGGGTGATGGCGGCGAGCCACATCTCCCAGCCCCTTCGAAGCGCTTCATAGAGCACTGCGCCGAGCGGCAGGAGCAGCATGAGGGCGATATAGGCAATGGCTGCCGTGATCAGCAGCGCCTTGGCCGCTGCGGGTTCGCGAAGTCCTGCGGCGGTCATCCGAGCCTCCGGTGCTGCCAGTGCTGGAGGAGGTTGAGAAGCAGGAGGACGGCGAAGGAAATGAGAAGCATGACGCAGGCGATCGCCGCTGCGCCCGCGTAATTATATTCCTCCAGCTGGGTGATGATGAGGAGGGGAGCGATCTCCGACTTGAAGGGGACGTTGCCCGCGATGAAGATCACCGAGCCATATTCCCCAGCGCCCCTTGCGAAGGCGAGCGCGAAGCCGGTCGCAAGGGCAGGGGCGATCGAGGGGAGGACCACGCGGTAGAAGGTCTGGAGACGGGTGGCGCCGAGCGTCAGGGCGGCTTCCTCGACCTCGCTGGAGGCCTCGGCGAGGACCGGTTCGACCGTTCGAACGACGAAGGGTAGGCCGATGAAGGTGAGTGCGACGACCACTCCCGCGGGGCGATAGGCCACTGGAAAGCCGAGCGGCTCGAGCAGTCGGCCAAGGATCCCGGTGTCGGCGTAGAGCGCGGTCAGCGCAATTCCGGCAACGGCCGTGGGAAGAGCGAAAGGAAGGTCGATGAGCGCGCTCAGGAACCTCCGCCCGGCAAAGCGGTAGCGGACCAGGACCCAGGCGACGAGCAGCCCGAAGACGCAGTTGATCGCTGCGCCGAATGCCGCTGCGCCGAACGAGAGCCGGTATGCGGCAAGAGCGCGCGGCGAGCCGGCGGCCGACCAGAAGCCGTTCCAGCCCTCGGTCCCGCTTTTCACGAACACTGCCGACAAGGGGATGAGGACGATGAACGAGAGCCACAGGATCGTGATGCCCAGCGACAGGCCGAAGCCAGGGAGTGGGGAAGAACGGCCACGGCCTTCGCCGGGCACCACGAATTCTTTGCCAGGTCCGGGTTCGATCATCGTCGCTCCTCGAACCCGCCTGGTTGCAATGCTTCCTTCCGTTCGGAGCGACGAAGCGCCGAGCGCCTCGCGAGCCTCGAATGGAGCTCGGCCACCGACCGGCTTGCGGTCTGCGTGAAGAGGGCGGGGACAAGCGCGTGGAGTGCGCAGGCCGCCGATGCCTTCACGAGCTTTATGGAAAAGCCGAGCGCTGCGCCGAGATGCTCACCATAGGTCTCACCGACATCCGCGAGGTGACGCTTGCTTGAGCGGATCATTGAAACTGCCTCGTCGTCAGAGTTGGGGCGGGTATCGTGATGCCCGGCGGACGGCCGAGCCCAGGGAGTCTCGATCGGGTGGCCGGGGAGAGCGCCGAGCATCACGAACTCGTCAGAAGTCCAGGTGGAGACGCGTTGCGAAGGCGTCGCCCCTGGTCTTCGTTCCGATCGGGTCGAGCGGGGTGTTGTCGCCCCAGAAGCGGACCCAGTTGAACATCAGCTTGGCGTAGGGATTGAAGTACCAGTTAAGGCCCGCAGTCACGCTCGAGGCCTCGTTCCCTCGACGCGCGAGGACCGGGGTGTTGGAGAGATCGAGATGATCGTAGCGAAGCGCGGCCTCGAATGCGCCAAGACCGCCGTTCCCGACCTCCTTGAACGGCCGAATGCGATCGAAATTGCCGCCCTTGAACGGGCGAGTCTCACCGGTCAGCATGTAGGCGGCGTATCCGTAATAGCCGGTGAAATGCTCGTTATCGCCACCGAAACGATCGAGCCATAGGCGCCCTGCCTCGCCTGCGACGGTCAGTGGCCCCAACACGCCAGCCGCCTCGATCCCGGCGTAATGCATCGACCGGACGTTGGTAATCACCCCGCTGTCGGCGATGTTGCCGCCATCGATGCGGATGTTGGGACGATCGTTCAGCCTTACCGCGTCGGGCGTCTCGCCCGATTTCAGCCGGTCGCGGTAATATCCCGAGACGCCAAGGTGGACGATCTTGCCGGTATCGAACACCGGTTCCCAGGTTGCGCGGCCGTTGACGCCCCAGCTTTCTCCCGGTGCCGCTCCGCTCCCGCGGCTGATGCTCTCGTTGTCGCCGAAGAGGCCGCCGGCGATGTTGATGGTCTCCTTGGGCGCAAAGGCGAGGCCGATCCCGATGCGGCGCTCGGCTCCGGCATTGCCGAATGCATTGGTGAACATGCCCCGCTCGAGGAAGGTGTTGTAATTGTCGCTGTTATTGGATTCGAGGCCGAACGGCGCCTTGAACTGGCCGATCGTCAGAACCGTCCTGGGGATCTTCGTATACTGGAGATAGGCGTCGGTGATGTTGACCGCATTGCCGGCAAAATCGACCTCGGCGCGGTAGTTCCACCACTTGAGGGCGGTCCCTTCAAAGCCGAGGCGCATCCGGCGGAACTGCGTTCCGTCGCTGAACTTGTAGCCGCCCTGGCGCTCGTTGAAGACGCCGGCGTCGGCCTCGATCACCCCGCGCGGCTTGAAGCTGAAGGCTCCGCTCGGATCGGCGAGGGTCGGTGCCCAGCTGAACTGCACGTTCTTCGAAGCCCGGGTCTCGACGGTCGCCAATCGGCCTTCGTTGAGCTCGGACTGCTGTTTAAGCGCCGCATTCTCGGCCTCGAGCTGCTGAACGCGCGCTTCGAGCGCGTTCAGCCGGTCGATGACGGGGTCGCCGGTTGGCGCAGGAGCCTGGTGAACCGGCTGATCGTCCGCGGGTTCGAGCGTGTCGAGCTCGCTCGAGGGTTCGTCCGGGTTGGTTTGCTGCGCCACTGCGGGCGAAGCGAGCGCAAGGAGGGAGGCTCCCGCGAAAAGCAGGATACGCATGTCGTGATTTCCTTTGGCTAGAGGATCAGCGCTTGGCTGCTTCGTATTCCTGGTCGAACAATCCACCGTCCTTGAAGTGCAGGGCCTGGGCCTTCGCCCAGCCCCCGAAATTCCGGTCGATGGTGAAGAGCTTGAGGTTCGGGAACTGCGCCTTGTACTTGGCGGCTACCGCGGAATTGCGGGGCCGGTAGTAGTTGCGGGCAACGATCTCCTGGGCTTCGGGAGTGTAGAGGAACTTGAGATAGGCTTCGGCGGCAGCACGGGTGCCGTGCTTCTCGACAACCTTGTCTACGACTGCGACCGGCGGCTCGGCCAGGATCGAGACCGAGGGAATGACGATATCGAACTTCCCGCGTCCGAGCTTGTTCTTGGCAAGAAGCGCCTCGTTCTCCCAGGCGATGAGGACGTCGCCCTGGCCACGCTCGACGAAGGTGGTGGTCGCTCCGCGAGCGCCCGAATCGAGTACGGGCACGTTGCGGAACAGCTTGGCCATGAAGAGCTTGGCCTTCTCGGGAGAACCATATGTCTTCTGGGCGTAGCCCCAGGCCGCGAGATAGTTCCAGCGGGCGCCGCCGCTCGTCTTGGGGTTGGGAGTGATCACCTTGACGTCGGGACGGATGAGATCGTCCCAGTCCTTGATGGCCTTGGGATTGCCGTGGCGGACCAGGAACACGATCGTCGAATAATAAGGCGTGCTGTTGTTGGGCAGTCGCGCCTGCCAGTTGGACGAGATGAGGCCGCGCTTGGCGATCTCGTCGATATCGTAGGCAAGAGCGAGCGTGACGACGTCGGCGGGAAGCCCGTCGATGACTGCGCGCGCCTGCTTGCCCGAACCGCCATGGCTCTGCTTGACAATGATCTTGTTCTTCGAGGTGAAGGCCGCGTTGATCTGCTGGTATAGCTCGCGTGTCGGATCGTAAGAGACGTTGAGAAGCTGCGCCGGAGCCGCCGGCGATGCCGCGGGCATGACGAGCGAGGCGAGTGCAATCGAAAGCGTGAATGTGCGAATGAGCGTCATGACCGACTCCCCTGATGAACAGCCTTCTGACTAATCTCTAGTTCTCTAGTAGGGAATAGGGGTTTGCTGTCGACTCGGCGCGAAATCGTGGCGGTTGGGCGCTTGGGCGCTTCTCGAAAGTTAGGCTCGTAACCCCGATCAATTCTGATTGCCTGAGGGGCGGCTTTCGGTTGCGCAGCGCCACGATTGGTGATTGGGTCGAGCTCCTCTGACGAGGAGAAGGGGGTAGACATGCGCAACCTAGCTTTGGCCGCCCTGGGGGCGGCGGCATTTTCGCTTGCCCTTGGTGCCTGCACCAAGTCCGACAAGGGCGCAGCAACCGACGCAGAGAGCGTCAAGCAGGCAATCAAGGCCGACGAGACCAAGTGGAACCAGGAGTTCAAGTCGAAGGACACCGAAGGGCTCGCCAGTCATTACTCCGACGACGCCTATTTCGTTGCACCCGGAATGAAGCCTGCAGACGGCTCGACGGAGATCCGCAAGATCTTCGCCAACGCCTCGACGGACCCGGCGTTCAGCGTCCAGTTCTCGAGCGACAAGATCGATGTCTCGGGCGATCTTGCCTACGCAAGGGGCAAGTTCACGGAGAAGTTCACCGATCGCAAGACCGGCAAGGTGATGACCGACAGCGGCTCCTATCTCACCGTCTACAAGAAGCAGGACGACGGCAGCTGGAAGGTCGTCGCGGATTTCACCGTGCCCGACCCCGATTCCCTGAAGGCCGTTCCGCCCGAAAAGCCCGCGGTAAGGGCCAAGATGACCTCGTCGGGGTTCTAGGATAGCCGTGATCGGGGCGCAGCGGCGCAAGGGCACCGCTCGCCTCCATGACCCACGTCTTATTCGCTCTGGACGAGAACCTGTTCCTGCGGCTGCTTCTCTCGCCCCGGCTGGGGCACCCGGCGGATATAGGGCAGGTCGCTCGTCCAGCCGCCCGGGAACTGGGTCC
>DASZYL010000261.1:0-7212 GCA_035545385.1 Sphingomicrobium sp.
CCAAATATATTCGCCAGAACCGTGGCACCGAGATTCTCAGCGACGCCGATACCAAGACGGTGAAGCGCTGGGCGCCCTACGGCTTGAAGTAAGGAGGTCCTCCCATGGCACGAGTCAAACGGGGTGTGACCACCCGCGCCAAGCACAAGCGCATTCTTGAATCCGCGAAAGGCTATTACGGCCGCCGCAAGAACACCATTCGCGTTGCGCGCCAGGCGGTCGAGAAGGCCGGCCAGTACGCCTACCGCGATCGCAAGGTGAAGAAGCGCAACTTCCGGGCTCTCTGGATCCAGCGGATCAATGCCGCGGTTCGCGCCGAAGGACTGACCTACGGCCAGTTCGTCCACGCGCTGAAGCTCGCCGGGATCACGCTTGACCGCAAGGTGCTCGCGGACATCGCGATGCACGAGGCCGAAGCATTCAGCGCCATCATCGCCCAGGCGAAGACCGCGCTGGAGAAGAAGGCGGCCTAGCTAGGGCCCTTTCGAACACCGAACAGTAAAGGGCGCCCGGCTTGCCCGCGGCGCCCTTTTTGTTGCCTGCCCCGAGCTTGGCCCCTCATCGAGCCAAGGACCTAGGGAGCGACGGGTTCACGCTCGAGCGCGGTCCGATCCCACCCCGCGAGATCGGCGGCTTGGTCGTAGGCGGACTGGAAGAATTCCATAAGCATTCGCTCGGGATCCCCCGACGCCTTCACGTCGGCATAGGGAAGGACGAACTCGCCGAAATTTTCGTCGAACCTTCCGTGCGCCACCGGGGCGCTTCGAAAGCCGTCGCCTTCCGGGTAGACGTAGCTGTAGAAGAACGGCTCGGCGGCGGTGACCCCGCCAGCCCAGAAGCCGGCGCTGCTGACCTCGTCGCTATAGGCCTCGCGCGTGACCCTGTCCGGAAGTCCCGGAACGCCTCCCGGATGCTGCGGGGCCTTGCGTCCGGAAAAGCGGCTCACCGCCAGATCGAAGGAGCCCCACCAGAAATGCACCGGGCTCGCCTTCCCGCTGAACCCGGCGCGAAATCGCGCGAACACCGGGAGCATTGCGGCGAGCGCCGTTCGGAACCTTTCGGCGGAATCGCGATCATATTCGCGCCGGGCATTGTCTTCGTCGAACGGCACCGCGTCCGGAAGCTCGCTCGGTCGGCCGTTGAACGATGAAGGAAGCTCGTGCTGGTCGAGGATCGCGACCAGCCGTCGGTGAAGCGCGGCAATGCTTCCTGCATTGAGCGGCACTTCCTCCCGGGAGCCGTCGCTGATCCACAGGACGATCGCGTGACGGCAGAGGTCGAGCGTCAGGGTGAAGGTACGCCCGCCGCTCGCAGCCGTGGGATATATCCCAAGCCCGCGCGCATTCGGCTGCAGGGCCACGTGCCATCCATGGTTGAGCCAGGGTGCATGCGCAACGCGGATCTTGCCGATCATCTGCGATGCGAGATGAAGCAGAGCCAGGGTCTCGTGGTCGCGCTCTGCGTTCAGCTCGGGCCAGTCGCTCATGGCGAACCTGACTTTGCATTTTGCGGTGCGGCATTGCTAGAGGCCCAGGACCATGTCCGACGCTCTGCTCGAACGCATCACCGCTGCCGGCGACCTGCAGGAACTTGAATCCGTGCGCGTGTCGCTGCTCGGCAAGTCCGGGGAGATCACCGCCAGGCTGAAATCGCTGGGCGCGATGGACCCCGGGACCCGGGCAGTCGAGGCGCCGAAGATCCACGCGCTTCGCGAGGAGGTCACGGCCGCCATCGCTGACCGCAGGAGCGCACTCGAGAATGCCGAGCTCGAGCGAAGGCTGGTGACTGAGAAGCTCGATCTCTCGCTTCCGGCTCCGGAGAGCATCACCGGGACCGTCCATCCCGTCAGCCAGGTCATGGATGAACTCGCCGAAATCTTCGCCGATCTCGGGTTCGCGGTCGCGGAAGGGCCGGAGATCGAGACCCAATGGTACAACTTCACCGCGCTCAACATGCCCGAAAACCATCCGGCGCGCGCGATGCAGGACACCTTCTACCTCGAACCGCGTCCTGGCGAGGCCGAGCCCCGGGTCCTGAGGACGCACACGTCGCCGGTTCAGATCCGGGCAATGGAATCGGTGGGAGCGCCGATCTACGCGATCGCGCCGGGCCGCGTGTACCGCTCGGACAGCGACGCGACGCACACCCCGATGTTCCACCAGGTCGAGGGCCTCGTCATCGACAGGCGGATTACCCTCGGGCACCTCAAATGGACCCTCGAGACCTTCCTCAAGGCCTTTTTCGAGCGCGAGGACATCGTGCTTCGGATGCGTCCGAGCTATTTTCCGTTCACTGAGCCCTCCGCCGAAGTCGACGTCGGCTGGTCGATCGAGAAGGGCCGCCGGGTCGTCGGCGGACAGGAAGGCTGGATGGAAGTGCTGGGCTCCGGGATGGTCCATCCGCGGGTGATCGCCAGCGCAGGCCTTGATCCCGAACAGTGGCAGGGCTTCGCCTTCGGCTGCGGAATCGATCGGCTGGCGATGCTGAAATATGGAATGGACGATCTAAGGGCCTTCTTCGACGGCGATATTCGCTGGCTGAAGCATTACGGCTTTCGCGCACTCGACGTTCCGACGCTTTCCGGCGGAGTCGGCGCATGAAATTCACCCTGTCGTGGCTCAAGGACCATCTGGAAACAGAGGCGTCCGCCGAGGAGATCGCCGACAAGCTCACCAATATCGGCCTCGAGGTCGAGGATCTCTCCAATCCGGCCGAGGCACTCGCGCCCTTCCGGATCGCGAAGGTGCTCACCCGGGAAAAACATCCGCAGGCCGACAAGCTCAGCGTCCTTTGCGTCGACGCAGGGACTGGAGAACAGATCCAGGTTGTCTGCGGAGCGCCCAATGCGCGTGCCGGGATGCTCGGAGTGTTCGGGCCGCCCGGGGCCTACATCCCGGGAAGCAATCTCACGCTGAAGGTCGCATCGATCCGCGGGGTCGAGTCGCGCGGAATGATGTGCTCTTCACGCGAGCTCGAGCTCGGTGATGACCATAGCGGGATCATCGAGCTCCCCGACGATGCGCCGGTCGGAACCCCGTTCATTCAATATGCGGGTCTCGACGATCCCGTTTTCGACGTGAACGTCACTCCGAACCGGCAGGACGCGATGGGGGTTCGCGGCATTGCGCGCGACCTCGCCGCGGCGGGACTTGGAAAGCTCAAGCCCCTTGCGGTGCCGCAGATCGAGGGCAGCTTTCCATGCCCGGTGCCAGTCCGGATCGAGGATCCCGACGGCTGTCCTGCCTTTTTCGGTCGAGCGGTGAGGGGCCTCAGGAACGGCGCCTCGCCCGAGTGGATGCAGCGGCGGCTGAAGGCCGCCGGCCAGCGCCCGATCTCTGCGCTCGTCGATATCACCAACTACGTGATGATCGACGTTGGCCGTCCAAGCCATGCCTATGATATTGCAAAGCTGAAGGGTGGCCTCACGGCCCGCACCGCAAAGCCCGGCGAGAGGGTCCTCGCGCTCAACGAGAAGGAGTATGAACTCCAGCCCTTCATGACCGTCATCGCGGACGATGCGCAGGTTCACGATATCGGCGGAATCATGGGCGGTGAGGATTCGGGCGTTAGCGACGAGACCACCGACGTGATGCTCGAGATCGCCTATTTCACGCCCGAGCGGATCGCTCGAACCGGCCAGGCGCTTGGCCTCACGAGCGATGCGCGCAGCCGCTTCGAGCGTGGAGTGGACCCGGCGTTCCTCGACGATGGGCTCGCGATCGTCACTGGCCTCATTCTCGACATCTGCGGCGGCGAGCCGTCGGATGCGGTGTTCGCAGGCGAGGCGCCGGTCGAGCAGTCCGTCGTCACCTTCGACTATGCGCGAACCAGGGACCTTGGCGGGATCGACGTGCCGGAAGAGCGCCAGCGCGAGATCCTCGAGGCGCTCGGCTTCAAGGTGGACGGCAGCAAGGTCCGGGTTCCAACCTGGCGGCGGGACGTCGAGGGCCCTGCCGACCTCGTCGAGGAGATCGCCCGGATCAACGGCTATGACCTCGTCCCGTCAACTCCTCTCGAACGAGCGCCCGGGGTGGCCAAGCCGACGGCGACGCGTTCCCAGCTGCTGGAGCGGCGGGTTCGAAGGACCGCGGCCGCGCGCGGGCTCGACGAGGCGGTGACCTGGAGCTTCATCTCGGAACAGGAAGCGGCGGTCTTTGGCGGCGGAGACTGGCGTCTCGCCAATCCGATCAGCGAGGGGATGAAGGTGATGCGGCCTTCGCTTCTTCCAGGCCTCATTGCCGCGACTCGCCGCAATCTCGACCGTGGAGCTTCGGCCGTTCGCCTGTTCGAGATCGGACGGCGTTACCTCGAAGACGCGGAACATCCGACGCTGGGCTTCATCCTCGCGGGTGATCGCCGGCCCCGCGGGTGGCAGACCGGGAAGGCGCAAGCGTTCGACGCGTTCGATGCGAAGGCAGAAACGCTGGCGCTGCTCGAGGCCGCAGGCGCGCCGGTCGAAAACCTGCAGGTCTTCCCGGACGCGGGGCCGACCTGGCATCCCGGCCGCTCGGCGACGCTTCGGCTCGGTCCCAAGACCGTTGTCGCATCCTTCGGGGAGCTTCACCCGAGCCTCCAGAAAAGCCTCGACGCTCCCTCGGGAGCAGTCGCGGCCGAGCTTTACCTCGACGCGATCCCCACCGGCCGTTCAAGCGGCCGTGCGCGCGCTGCCTATGCGCCCCCGCCACTCCAGGCGGTGACTCGCGACTTTGCCTTCATCGTCCCGGCAGAGCTTGCCGCCGACACCCTCCTTCGGGCAATCCGGGGCGCAGACAAGATTGCGATCACGAGCGTTCGGCTGTTCGACCGCTTCGATTCGCCCGATGGGCTTTCACTGGCCTTCGAAGTCACTCTTCAGCCTGTTGAGAAGAGCTTCACCGACGAGCAGATCGCGGAGATCTCCAAGAGGATCATTGCTGCAGCCGAGAAGCTAGGAGCGCGCCTTCGCTCCTGATTCGAGCGCATTGATCGCTCGGTGGACGCGCTCCTCGATGTCCTTGCGCGAAAGGCCCGGGGGGATCACCTCTCCGACCCTGAAGGTGATCGTCCCGCTCTCATGGACGAAGCCGCGTCCCCAGAGGCGGCCGCTGTCGACCGCCACTGGAACGACAGGCAATCCAAGCGCGCGGTAGAGGGCCGCAAAGCCCGACTTCAGCGGCGGCGCTTGACCCACTTCGACCCGAGTTCCCTCGGGATAGATGATGACGGGCCGTCCGCTTGCGACCGCCTGCCGGCCCTCCTCGACCAGTCGGCGAAGCGCTTTCGGGCCCGCAGAGCGCTCGACCGGAATGACGCCATAACGCCGGGTCATGAAGCCGAAGAGCGGGATGTCGGCGAGCTCCTTCTTCATGACGATGATCGGAGGATTGGTAATCCGCACCATCTCGAGGGTTTCGAACATCGACTGGTGCTTGACCGCGACGAGGAATGGTCCCCCGGGTATTTCGCCCTCCACCCTGACGTCGATTCGAAGGATGTGCCTCGCAAGCCAGTTGTGGAAATCAACCCAGCTGAGCACGGCGGCCAAGGTCGCCCGGCGCCCGACGAGCGTCGCGACGAGACCCGCGAGAACCCAGATCACGGTCGCCGGGTAGAATATCGCCGCGTAAAGCAGCGATCGAAGCGTGGACATCAAAGGTCAGCCCAGACAGCGACGCGCCGAAGCAGGTATTTGTTATATTCGCCGAACAAGGTGAGGAAGCTCGGCTCGGTCCTCACTGCGTCGGTGACGATCTCATACTTTCCTCCAAGGACCTTTTTGAATTCGTAGCGAGCTCGGCGCATGTGCCAGTCACTGGTGATGAGGCGCAGCGAGATGAAACCCTGCCTCTTCAGCCAGCGGCTTGCTTCCTCGGCGTTCGAGCGGGTGTCGACGGACTCGCTTCCAAGGTCGACGCAGCATTTGAGGAGGCTGCTGCTTCCGGGGATCCGGCGGGCGAGATCGCGCTTGGTGACCGACGGATCCGCTCCCGCGACCAGCAGCCGCTTGGCCTTGCCCTGCCGAAGCACGTCGATCGCGTGCTCGATCCGGCCGCTGCCGCCAGTCAGGACGACCGCTGCATCGGTTGTTCTCGCGCTGGCCGGAGCAGGCTTCCCGAGCGTGAAGGCGAACAACACGAATCCAAGCGCATAAAGGAGCAGCAGGAGAGACGCGACACGCGAGATCATAGCGTTTCGCGCAGTGCCGCGAGCACCGCCACCCGCGCAACCCAGGTCGCAAGGACGGTGAGCGCAAACGGCAGCAGAACGAGGATCACGAGGTCGCCCTTCGCGAGGCTGCCGCCGCCAAGAAGGTCTCCTGCAAAGGATGCGCCGCTTGCGAGGAGTACGAGCACCAGCGCTCCGACGGCCGCGCCGGCGATGCTTCCCGCAAGGGCGTCGATCGCGATCTTGCGCTGGAACAGGTGCGTGAGCTGGAGGTCTGTCGCTCCAATCCCGTGCATGACCTCGATCGTCGAGCGGTGGGTGTCGAGCGCTCCTCGAGCGGCAAGGACGACCGCAGCAACCGCTGCAATGCTGAGCAACAGGACGAGTCCGAACGCGAGCCACTGGATCGAGCGCAGCGAGCGCAGCAGCGGCGCAACCCGGTCCCGATGTGCGCTGATCTCCGCCGATGGTGCGATATCCCGGACCCGGCGCTGGATCGCTCCCAGATCGGTGCCGGGCGATGCATTGAAGTTGACGAGGGCTGGAACAGGAAGGTCGGCGCTCTCGGCGGCGGGACCGAGCCAGTCCCGAAGCGTCCGGCGCATGTCCTTTTCGCTCACCGCCTCGACCGAAGTGACCCCGGGAGTCGCCTTGATCGCCGCCACGAGCGGGCCAAGGTCGTGGGCGCCGTTCGGGACCTCGAGCACGTAGCGCGACTGGATCGCGTTCGTGAGCGATCCGGCGGCATTGGCGAGCGCGAGCCCGGTTGCAGCGATGATGAGGATCGAAAAACTCATGATCGCGATAACCCAGGGTGTCGGACCGCGGAACCGGCTGGTGCCGAGGAGCCTCCGGTCGGCCGGCGCGGCAAAGAGCCAGCGGAGCATCACTCGCGCCCCGGCGGAGGGTTTCGGAGCATGCCCGTCGGATCCGTGACGCTGCCGCCCTCGAGCCGGATGAGCTCGGCCCCCGGGGTTGCGCTGATGAGCCCGATGTCGTGCGTCGCGACGACCACGGTCGTCCCGAGGCGGTTCAGCGCTGTGAAGAGGTGAAGGAGGCGCTTGGCCA
>DASZYL010000262.1:0-2305 GCA_035545385.1 Sphingomicrobium sp.
AACCAGAACAATCACAGCCTCGTGATCAAGGTCAGCTATGGCGCCGCGAGCTTCCTTTTCACCGGCGACCTCGAAGTGCCCGCCATCGAAACCCTTCTCGAGCGCGACACGATCAGGCCGCTTCTGCGTTCCGATGTCTGGCTCGTCGGCCATCACGGGGCAAGCAACGGCACGACCCCTCAGCTGCTTGCGGCCATGAGCCCGCAGATCGCGATATTTTCATCAGGGGATCCCTCGATCCAGGCCCAGTGGACGGCCTGGGCCTATGGCCACCCCCGCCGTTCGGTGGTGGAAATGATCGATCACGCGATCCACCGGAACCGCGCCGCTCCGGTCGACGTGCTCGTTGCGGATGGAGCGAAGAAATTCTCGACCTACCACCTGGTGCATGCGCTTTATTCGACCGCGTGGGACGGAGACATCGACGTGACGGCAACGCCGGACGGCGGGCTCAAGGTGACCACTTCGAAATAGCCGCGGCGACGTCGCCGACCTCTCCAAACGCGCCGACCAGGTGGAGAATGCGGCCGAGCTTGCAGAACAGAAAAGACCGATAGTCCGCTCGGGACTGAATGGAATGACCCTGGCCTGATGTGAAATCGGTTCAAGACCTCGGGTTGGCGCCTCGCTAGCCTCGCGAACTTCCTTCAACATCGGTGAGACGATGATCGCTTTACTGCTTGCGATTGCCGCCAATTGCGCAACTTCCCCGGCCGACCTCCTCGCTTCGAATGAGCGGGCGATGGGAGGCCGCCCGGCGAGCGGCACGGCGATCGCGGATTATGATTATGAGGGCCAGGGCCTCGAGGGATCCGTCACGACCACGGTGGATCTCGCGACAGGCCGGTTCCTCTACGATTCGAAGACCCCGCCTCTTAGCGATCTCCATGGGTTCGATGGCCGGACCGCATGGTTCCGCGATCTCTCCGGCGGCTTCATTCCTCAGGGGCGAAATGGAAGGCGCGCCATTGCCGTCAGCGAAGCCTATGTGAACCAGGGCGCATGGTGGAAGAAGGATCGCGGCGGAGCGAAAGTCGAACTCGTCGGATGCAACCGGCTGAGAGTG
Source organism: Sphingomicrobium sp. (assembly GCA_035545385.1). Taxonomy (GTDB): domain Bacteria; phylum Pseudomonadota; class Alphaproteobacteria; order Sphingomonadales; family Sphingomonadaceae; genus Sphingomicrobium. The sequence goes on from DASZYL010000262.1 coordinate 1,067, forward strand.
ACCCCGCCCGGCGGGAACATGTTCGAAGCCGCGTTCGATCCTGGGACCAGGCTGCTCTCGAGCATTCGCGAGACCGTGACCTTCGGGGTCAGCACCGAGACTCGCTTTTCCGATTACCAGCGCCGTTCGGGGCAGCTCGTCCCGACGCGCATCGAGATCTTCACCGAGGACGATCCGTCAACGAGGGAGACGATGCGGCTCGCTTCATTCCGGGTCTCGCCGGCGCGCGCAAGCTCGAACTACGCGATGCCTTCCGCCCGCCCCGGCAACTGGTCGATCCCAGCGCCCGGAAGAGTGACGGTCCCCTTCCGTCTTCTCAACAATCACATCGTCGTCGACGTTTCCGTGAACGGGAAAGGGCCCTTCCCGTTCGTCCTCGACAGCGGCGGACACAGCATCATCACTCCAGCGACGGTGAAGGCGCTCGGGATCAGCTCGAAAGGCGAAAGCGCATCCGGCGGAAGCGGTGAGAAGATGGTGACGAATGGCTACGCGCACGTCGAGAGGATCGATGTCGGGGGCGCGGCGCTCACCGACCAGACGGCAACGACACTCGACTTCAGCCCGCTTTCCGTCGAGGGCATCCAGCTCGGCGGAATGATCGGCCTCGAGTTTCTCGAGCGTTTCGTGGTTCGCATAGACTATGGTGCAAGGACCCTCACCATCATGGATCCGGGCATGTTCCGGGAGGAACAGCGCCGGCGCTCGGGAACGCCGGTCCCCTTCACCTTCTACGAACATATGCCGCAGGTCCCAGGAACGTTCGATGGCAGGCCCGCGCGGTTCAACATCGACACGGGGTCCCGCTCCGACGTCACCATGACGAGCCCCTACGCCGAGCGCCAAAAACTTAGGTCAGCCTATCCAGGCGGGATCGAGGCGACCGAAGGCTGGGGCGTTGGAGGCCCGGCGCGTTCCTATCTCGTCCGGGCGCGCTCGATGAAGCTCGGTCCGGTGGAGGTTCCAGCCCCCATCGCGGGTCTCAGCACCGCAAAGAAGGGCGCGATGGGCGATGCAAATTACGACGGCAATGTCGGAAGCGGAGCCTTGAAGCGCTTCATCGTCACGTTCGATTATGCCCACCAGACCATCTACCTCAAACCCGCTTCGCGAATCGACGGCGACACCGGCCATTTCGACAGGACAGGCATGTGGCTCAACCTCGGTTCGGTTGGCCTCGAGGTGATGGACGTCGCGAAGGGGAGCCCCGCCGACATCGCCGGGTTGAAGCCGAAAGAC
>DASZYL010000263.1:0-11623 GCA_035545385.1 Sphingomicrobium sp.
GTTGGATCGAAGCGCGTTGCATGCAACGCACGACGGAGCGGATGGACCGCTCCTGAAGATTCCTGTCCCCGTCTAGGCTGCAGATTAAGGGGCGAGCCCCGGCAGCTGTCTCGGACGAGCGCGATCGGCAGAGCCGAACGCGAACGGGCCCCATACCGGGCGGCCCGCGAAAGTCAATGTCCGTTGAATGCCAAGGGCTTGGAGAGGATGTCGTTAAGGAGCTGCTCGGCTTCAGGTTTCTCGGGCGGATCGAAAGCGCCCCTCGCGAGCGGAAGAAGGATGCGCCTTGCGTCCCCTCGATCGGAACGCCGCGCAAGGGCTTCGCCCAGGAGAAGCCGCGTCGAAGGTGCCGAGGGAACGGCGTCGAGCGACTTTGCAAGCCCGTCGATCGCATCGTCGGGGACCTTCTCGCCCGAAACGGCGTAGCTTCGATAATAAGCGAGAAGGGGCAGAACCGACTGGGTGTCGAGATGGTTGGCCTCGATGATCATCGCCCGCGCCTGGGAAAGGCGCGCGTCGCCTCCGCTCGCCGATGTGCCGGAAGCCTCAAGAGCAAGGCCGTAGCCCTTCCAGGTGAGCGCGACGGGGTCCTTTGCGGCAATGAGGAGCGCGCGATCGGCGGAAGCGACGCAATTGGCCGCATTGCCGCTTCGGCACTCGGCTTCCGCGAGGAGCTGCTGGGCCACGAGCTCGCGGGGATATTGACCGGCGTTGCTCCTGAGGCGCTTCAGCCACGCTTCGCGCTGGCCGAGCGCCCGGCCCTTCGCGCCATCGCCCTTCGCGAGCTCGACTCGGGCTCCGAGCTCGAGCCGTCCCCGGACGTAGGCCGCCTCGCTCTTCTTGAGGCGGCGAACGAGGGGAGGTGAAAACCGCCCCGCCGGGTAGGTCATGCGTTCGAAGGGGACCTTTCCATACTCGTAGACGGCGACCTGCTTTGCCAGTTTCGACAGGTCGCCGAGGGCGGCGGCGGCTTCTTCCGGGCTCTTCCCCGTCGCCACTGCCGCGAGATAATTGTGAAGCGGAGCCTTCCACTCGTCGGAGAAGAAGAGGAGGTGGGCCAGTCCCCAGGCGGTGTAGGGCGAGAATGCCGGGAACCATCTCTTGTCGTTGAGGTACGTGCCGTCGAGGACTCGCTTCAACGGATAATGGCCGAATTTCTCGATCACCCTCCGGTACTTGTCCGGGCGCTGGCCATATTCGATCACTCCCGGCGTCGCCGTGTCCATGGTCGAGAACAGCTCGCCGAAGCCTTCGATGTACCAGCGCGGGTAAGCTGCCGGGAAATAGGTCAGGAGGAAGTGCTGCGCGAAGGTCGAATAGAGCCGGCCTTCCGCCGTCACCGAGACCTTATTGGGGTTATTGCCGCAATTCTTGGACCCTGGGTGGTTTCCCGACGCCGCGTTTAGGAGGCTGTTCTCGACATTGCCTCCGAAGGGCGAAAAGCCTGTAAGTTCCTCGCCCGTCGTGATGGCGGCGCCGCGGTCGAGCTTGAAGCATTGATCGGCGTCCGGGCTCGCGAGGACCGCTCCGTCCTCGCGGGGGTCATAATAGATCTCGTCCGGGAACTCGCTGGGATAGGGCCCCTGCTGCCACCGCACGTTATGGAGCCCCAGTTGATCGAAATCCGCGGGATCCCCGATCATGGTCACGCTGAGCTTCAAGGTCTCGTCGGGAGTGTCGACCCTGTTCAGCAATATCGAGAGCAGGAAATGGAGCTTCTCGAGATTGCCCGCGATCCGCGCGAGGTCGTCAGGATCGGCCTTGCTGAAAAGGAGGACGTGGGGCGTCTCGGCGACCTTCCAGTCGCTCATGTCGGGCGGCTTCACGTCCCTCAGGCGTTCGCCGGTGACGACGATGCTCTGCTCGCCCGAATGAGGGACGGCGGTGAGCTGCGCCGCCGCGGGCGTTCCGAGGAGCAGCGCGGGCCCGAGAAATGAGAGGCGCCTAACTCCCATGATCGTGCCTTTCGTCGCGAATCGGCAATGGCCAGTAAACCACGGCCGCTCGCTCGAACAGGCGGGACGGCGGAGCGGCTTCGCTCCGCCCATCGGATCAGCCCGCCGGCACGGCCTTCAGCCAGGCCGAGGTCTCTGCGTCGATCCGCGGGATCTGCGCGGACTGCGAACGAATGCGATCGATCGTCTGGTCGATCGGCTTTCGGTCCGACGGCTTGAGATGCGCCCTCGCATAGGCGTCCAGCACCGGGATCAGCGAGGAGTCGTGGGTCCCATAGGCGAGCCGGCGCATGAAGGCCGAACGTCCCGAGATATCGATCAGCTGGTTGACCTCGTCCAGGTGGGCGAGGACGAAATCGATCGCGAGCTTCGGATGCTGGCCGGCGACCGTGCTGATCATCCCGGCGCTGATCGTCTTTCCAGGTTCGCTCGTGAGCGCGAGATTGAGCGCCCTCATGGCGAGCGCCTCGTCCTTCACCCGTCCAAGCAGCTGGTAGAGCGCGGTGCGCTCGATGGTGCCAGGCGTCGCCTTGGCACGCTCGTGGATCGCATTCCACGTCGCCTCGTCGGCATTGCGCGCGATCACCCTTAGCCAGACCGTCTTCAGCGAGCCCGGGATTGCGCCTGGATCCTTCTGCCAGGCGGCAAAGAGGCGGTTTGCCTCCTCGAGCACCATGGGATCGCGGTATTTCCCGAGCGTCGCGATGAGCGTCGGGCGAAGAACGGCGTCCGCGACGGGCTCACCCTTCCTCGGGACGAATCCGAGCTCTTTCAGGCGCGGCCCGAACTTCGCGACGACCCGCTCGGCGATCGCGGCCTGGGCGGACGGATCGGAATCGAGAAGGTCGTAAAGGCCGTCCCATTCGCCAACCACGTTCTGGACGACCGCGGCGTTTCCGTTGGCCGGCATCGCATCGAGGAAGCCGAGCCCGATCTGCATCGGCTGGTAGCCGGCGCTCGAAAGCCTCATCGCATTGGCGATAAGGCCGTACTGGTCGGCCTGCGGAAGCGACGGAAGCGCTCTCGTCAGCGCGAGCGCTTCGCCAGGCGTGTAGAGGGTGCGGTAATAGCCCGCCTGGCCGGCATTGACGAGGAGTGGGCCGCAGCCCGGCACGGTCAGCGCAGTGGTACGCCCGTTGGTGACGACCTGCGCGACTTCGCCTCCCGCGCTCGCCCGGACGGGCACGTGCCACGAGAGCGGGCTTCGAGCGACCTCGTCCTTGCGGTCCGCGGAAAATTGCGTCTGGGTCAATGTTGCGAGGGTCGAACCATTGACGCATTGCGCGGGTCCGACGGTGATGAGCGGAATTCCGGGCTGCATCGTGAAATCGTTGGCGATGGTCGTAAGGCTCCGCGCTCCCGCCTGCTCCACTGCCGACCAGAGGTCGATCGTGCGCGAGTTCTGGTATGCGTGAGTGGCGATGTAACGCCGGATGCCGTCGCGCCACACGTCGGGCGTCGCGAACGTCTCGAGCATCGAAATGACGGATTCGCCCTTCGAATAAGCGATCGCGTCGAACGCCTGGTTGGCCTGCTCGACGGTCTCGACGTCCTGGACGACGGGGTGAGTCGAATTGAGGGCGTCGAGGCCCATTGCTCCTTCGCGGGCTTCCACCCGGTCGACATCGGCGCCCCAGTCGGGGTGGAAGTGCTGGGTCGCCTTGTTCTGCATCCAGCTCGCGAAGCCCTCGTTCAGCCAGAGGTCGCTCCACCAGCCCATGGTGACGAGGTCCCCGAACCATTGGTGCGCCATCTCGTGCGCCTCGGTGTCGAAGATATCGTGGCGCTGAGCCTCGCTCGTGATCGCGGGATCATCGAGGATCGCATATTCGAAGGTGAAGATCGCGCCCCAGTTCTCCATGGCGCTGAAGAACTGCGACTGCCCGGGGCCAGCGACATTGTCGAGCTTGGGGAGCGGGTAGGGCGTTCCGAAATAGTCGTTGTAATAGGGAAGGATCTCGGCCTCGTCGTCGAGCGCGAGATGAGCCTTGTCGGCATTTCCGCGGCTCACGACGATCCCGACCTCGCGGCCTCCGGCGGGCTTGCTGATCCGCTCGAAGTCGCCGTCCGCGAAGAAGAGGAGATAGGTCGACATCGTCGGCGTGGTCTGGAAGCGCACTTCCTTGAGGCCTCCGCCAAGCGGCTTGGAGGAAGCCGCCGGCATGTTGCTCACCGCCATCAGGTTGGAAGGGACGCGCGCGATGAGGTCGAAGGTCGCCTTGTAATCGGGCTCGTCCCAGCCCGGGAAGAACCGCCTCGCGTCGGCTGCTTCGAACTGGGTGAAGAGCGATCGGGCGTCCTTGCCCTCGGCATTCTTGTAGTCGAGCGCGAAGAGGCCGTTCGCCTGGGTATGGATCACCCCGGAATAGGCGATCTCGAGCTGGTAAGAACCAGGCTCGAGCGTTCTCGGGAAGGCGAGCGTCGCGGTCTGCCGGTCGGCATCGAGGCTGATCTTCGCAGCAACCGGGGCGCCGCCGCTTTTGAGTTTGAGCCTGGCCGAGGCGAGCTTGAGGTCCGCGGCGTTAAGGACGAGCTCGTTGGTCGCCTTGATGACGTCGAGGTCGATTCCGACTCTTCCGTCGAACGTCAGCCGCTCGGCATGGGGCGTCACCGTGATCGCATAATGGTGCGGAACCGCGGTCCTCGGGAGCTGGCTCGGAAGCGAGCTGTCGACCGTGTCGGCCGGCCGTTGGGCGTAAGCGGTGGAGGGAAGGGACAGGGCGAGCGACGCCGTCGCCATGAAAACGGCAACGAATTTCAATGGATTCTTCCTTTTGGGGGTTTCTTGAAGGTGGCTAGCCGCCGGCCAGGGGCATCGGCGTCATCCTTCGACGTAAGGCGCTCTTCCCTCGACGAAAAGAGGCCCGGACGAGGTTTCCCCCGCCCGGGCCTTCTCGCTCCCCTGTTTGAAGCGAGTTAGCGCTGCTTAACGTCCACGCTCGCCGCGTTCGACCGGCGGCGGAGGAGGCGGAGGCGGCGGAGCCGGGCAAGTGCTCGTCGCGAGGATCACCGATCCATCCGGGCAGGTCTGCGTCGCCGGAGCCTCGGGAGGAGGCGGCGGCGGCGGAGGCGGCGGCGGGGGCGGCGGAGCAGCTACGCCGCCAAAGCTGTACACCAGGCTCGCAAGCAGGCTGTTCGAGGTGAACTTGCTGTTGTTCGAGAAGGTGACGACACCAGGCGAGCAGGCGAACGGAGCGTCGACCGGTCCGCAGACCGCCGCGCCGGTCGAGAAGGCGACATCATGCGATGCGCTGTTCGAGCCGGCATGGAAGTAGCGGTACTTGAGGCCGATATCGATGTTCGGGCTGACAGGCGCATAGACGCCTGCAATCAGCTGCCAGGCAAGCTTGCCCTTGCTGTCGCCGAACTGCTTGACGTTGGCATAGCCAAGGCCGCCGCCGGCATATCCGCCGAGGTGACCGTTGCCGCCAAAGTCGAGCAGGCCGTTGATCATCGCCGAATAGACGCTGGCCGAATTGTTGAGGCCAAAGTCGCTGGTCGTCGTGAACGTGGTGCCTGCGCCGGTGTTGATCGCGGTGACGATCGATTCACCAGGATTGAAGCCCTTGGCCTTGGCGTGCTTGTAACCAAGCTCGCCCTCGACCTTGAACATGCCGAAGTCGAAACCACCGACAAAGTCGAGGTCCAAGCCCTTCTTGTACCTGTAGCTCCCGAGGTTGGTGTTGGCGAAATCGACCGGACCCGCATTGGTGAAGACGACTTCACCCGACACGTTCTGCGATTTCGGGAACAGGATACCGCCCTCGAGGCCGACATAGCCGTTGTTGTCGTTCGTCGCCGCCGCCGGAGCGGCGATCACGAACGCGGCTGCGCCCGCAAGCAGATATTTGCGCATTTGGAATGACCTTTTTCTTGTGATGCCCGACGCGCCGAACCTCCCGCGCGGGAAGAAGGTTGCATGAAAATTCCGCTTTTCCCCGATGTCGCGAAAACTGTTGCAATCACGACACAGGTCGTTCGTTGCTGCGCTGCGGCAAACCGAAACGAAGAAGGCCGGGCATTGCTGCCCGGCCTTCATTTTGTTCAACGATCGAAAAGGCTTAGGCGCCCGCGATCTGCTCCAGGTCGACCTTGACGCCCGGCCCCATGGTCGAGCTCAGGGATACCTTCTTCACGAACTTGCCCTTGGCGCCCGACGGCTTGTTCCTGATGATTGCGTCCATGAAGGCGCGGAAATTCTCGGCGAGGTCGGCCTCGGAGAAGGACGCCTTGCCGATGCCGGCGTGGACGATGCCCGCCTTCTCGACGCGGAACTCGACCTGTCCCGACTTGGCGTCGGTCACCGCCTTGGTGACGTCCATCGTCACCGTGCCGAGCTTCGGGTTGGGCATCAGTCCCTTGGGGCCGAGCACCTTGCCGAGCCGACCGACGATGCCCATCATGTCGGGCGTTGCGATGACCCGGTCGAAATCGATCTGGCCGCCCTGGATGGTTTCCATGAGGTCTTCGGCGCCGACGACATCCGCACCTGCGGCCTTGGCTTCGTCGGCCTTTCCGCCCTTCGCGAACACCGCGACTCGGACGGTCTTGCCGGTTCCCTTGGGGAGGTTGACGACGCCGCGGACCATCTGGTCTGCGTGCCGCGGATCGACCCCGAGGTTAAGGGCGACCTCGACCGTCTCGTCGAACTTGGCCGTCGCGTTGCCCTTCACGAGCGCAAGCGCTTCGTCGACCCCGTAGAACTTCTCGCGGTCCACGCCGGAAAGGGCCTTCTGCCGCTTCGAAAGCTTCGCCATCGGTTCAGCCCTCCACCACGTCGAGGCCCATCGCCCGGGCGGAGCCTTCGATGATCTTCGTTGCCGCCTCGATGTCGTTGGCGTTGAGATCCTTCATCTTGGTCTCGGCGATCTCGGCGAGCTGCGAGCGACGGATCGTTCCGACGCTCGACTTTCCGGTCTCGGACGAGCCCTTCTGGATCCGGGCCGCCTTCTTCAGGAGGAACGAGGCCGGGGGGGTCTTGGTCGTGAAGGAGAAGCTGCGGTCCGCATAGACGGTGATGACCGTCGGGATCGGAGCGCCCTTCTCGAGATCCTGCGTCGCGGCGTTGAAGGCCTTGCAGAATTCCATGATGTTGACGCCGCGCTGACCGAGGGCGGGGCCGATCGGTGGCGCGGGGTTCGCGGTGCCGGCGGGCACCTGCAGCTTGATATAGCCGGTAATCTTCTTTGCCATTTCACTCTCTCAATGGTCCCGCGAACTCGCCAATGGCGTCGCGGAACGTTTCAAGTTTAGCGGTCCAAGCGGCGCGCCGAAGCATGCCTCCCGCAGACGTCCAGTTTTTGCTGGAGGGCGGCCCCTACACGAAGTGTGATGCGCTCGCAACTCGTGCTAAAAGCCCGCGGCGGGGAAGGTGGCGAAGGGGAGAGTTCGTCATGAAGCGCCTCATGTTGCTTGCACTTCCGCTGCTTCTCGCTGGCTCGGCCGGTGTCGCAAAGGGCAAACCCGCCGAACTCAAGTGGATGGACGCGCCGCCGGCGCTTCCGCCCGGCGTCCAGATGGCGGTGGTCTCGGGCGATCCGACCAAGGCCGGCAAGTTCACGATCCAGTTGAAGATGCCTTCGAACTACGCGGTCCCCGCGCACTGGCATCCGACCGACGAAAAGGTGACGCTCCTTTCCGGCAAGCTCGCCTACGGGATGAGCGACCGGCTCGACAAAGCGAATGCAAAGGCTCTCGCTCCAGGAGCGACCATCGTCATGAAGGCGAAGCACAACCACTGGGTCTTCACGGGCGACGGAGCGACCGTCGAGGTCAGCGCGATTGGACCCTTCCAGATCACCTACGTCGATCCGGCGAGCGACCCGCGCGGGGCGCCCAAGGCAAGATAGCGACCCGGCATGAGCCGGTGCCCCGCTTACTTGACCCGCTCGACCTGCTCGAACTCGAGCTCGACCGGGGTTGCACGTCCGAAGATGCTGACGCTGACCTTGACCCGGCCGCGGTCGAAGTCGAGCTCCTCGACGACCCCGTTGAAGCTCGCGAACGGCCCGTCGAGAACCTTGACCGAGTCGCCGATCTCATAGTCGACGTTGACCTTCTGCTTGGGTGAGCTTGCGGCTTCCTGCTCGCTCGAGAGCATGCGTGCGGCCTGGGCATCGGGGATCGGCTGGGGCTTGCCGCCGGGGCCGAGGAAACCCGTCACCTTCGGTGTGTTCTTGACGAGGTGGTAGACCTGGTCGTTCATCTCCAGCTTCGCGAGCACGTAGCCCGGCATGAACTTGCGCTCGGTCTGGACCTTCTTGCCGCGCTTGATCTCGGTCACGGTCTCGGTCGGAACCTCGATCTGCTCGACGAAGCGCTCGAGGCCCATGCGATTGGCCTCGCTGTGGATCGCGTCGCGGACCTTGTTCTCGAAGCCGGAATAAGCGTGGATGATGTACCAGCGGGACATGTTTTTTCGACCTAACCCAGGAAGCTCAGCAGATATCTGACGCCCATCGAGAAAGCGGCGTCGACGGCGAAGAAGAAGAAGGCGAGCAGGAGCGACATGATGAGGACCATGATCCCGGTCGCGACGGTCTCCTTGCGGGTCGGCCAGTAGACCTTGGAGGTCTCGGCGCGGACCTGACGGATGAATTCGCCGGGGGAGACTTTCGCCACGATGCTTAGCTTCTTCTCAAGTTGCGGATAGAAAAGCGCCCCGCGGGCCTGAGCGGCCGGCGGGGCTGGGGGTCACTTAGCGTTCGCGATGCGAGTCTTCAAGCTTGCCAAGTGTCTATCGCACCACACCTTAACTTCCGATAATCGCGGAGCTCTTCGAAAGCTTGTAGCAAATCAGTGCCGAGGATTGCTCGAACAGGGGGACGGGCACGCCCCAGAAGGCTGTGCTCGCTGATAGCCGCGCGATCCTCGGCCACATCCCTCCAGGAAGATGCCCAAGCAGAGCCCCGAGACGCAATCCGGGGTTAAAGGCTGCCGCCCGTCTCTGGTCCGTAGGCCGCGGGCACCACCACGCTCGAAGGCTCGTCGCCACGATTTGCGCCGGCGGGGTCTGACCCCGAACCTGCTGCCGCGGTCAAAGGGGGGAAAATCGCCTTCTCGGTAGCCTTGAGGAGGGCAAGGGACCGTCCATAGATCCGCTGGCTTTGCGCCACTGCAAGCGCCACCGTCCGGGTTTCGCAAGGATCGTCCCGCATCACGGGTGGGAAGAACCCGCAAGGCCCGACTGCTGTTCCGGGTTCTTGAAGCCTTATGTCGTCGGCGGCGACGGCTGGGGCTCGGCCCCGTCTCCGCCGGCAGATTGGCTGCTCGGCGGGCAGGCGGCGCCAGAGTCGCTGAGGAGCTCCTCGAGCGCCCTTTCGACGACCGGCCGCGCATGCTCGTTGTCGAGACGCGCGAGCTCGGGAAGGCCGTGGCGCCGCGCCGCTTGCTGGGCCACTTTGTACCCAAGATAATAGCCGAACCGGCGCGGCAGCGCAGATGAACTGCTTTCGCCTCCAGTGAAGGCTTCGGCGATTGCCGTCTCGTCCTTTGCATCGAATTTCGAACGCGCGATGCACAGCGCCTCCTTCCAGTGCCGCTCGGTCCCTTCACGAAGCGGGACCGGCTGATCGAGGAGGAGCTGGTGATCGCTCGCTCCCGGGGTCATTTGCGAGGCCGCGTAGGTTGCGAGCCCCTCCTGCCACAGGAGACACCAGAACTGGCCGCAATCCGCAAAGTGCCGAGCGTGCTCGAGGTGGAACAGCTCGTGCTCGAGGAACGGCTGGAGGGAATCGTCATTGTGCAATTTGGCGATCACGTCCGCGCCGAACAGCATGACCTTCGTTCCGCCGACGAAATCCGATCCGCCGTCGCGCACTCCAAGCTCGTGCGCAAGGATGATCGGAAGTGGTGGAGAAAAGTCCGGGAAGACCTGCCTGAAGCGGTGGACCGCCTCCGAGAGGGCCGGCCCAAAGCGTTGGACCACAGAGCGGTAGGATGGCCGCAGCGCCGGGAACTCGTCGAGGGACCGGGCGATCTTGCGGTCGAGATGCTGCGGATTGGAATTCGGGTAGAGCCCCGGGCGGAGGCGATCGAACTCCTTACGGAACTGGGCGATTCGCTCCTCTTGCGGCATCCCTTGCGTCCGCTCCTCGAACGCATCGAAGGCGCTCGCATAGTCGGAATATTGAACCGGAGCCGGCTCCGCTGCGGCAATCGTCACGACCGCGAGCAGGCAGGCCGCGACCCTCGTCATGGGCATTAATGCGAAATCCTTCATGGTGCAGCCAGGCTTTGGCCGGTCCGCGGCGCTTGGCCCACAAGCTTCACGTGATCAATGAATGCCCGAAGCTTGGGAAGCACCTGCCGTTTGCCAAGATGATAGAGGAACAAGCCCGGAGTGGTCGTCGCGAATTCCGCAAGCACCGGCAGAAGCGTCCCCTCGGCAATCGCGGAAGCGGCGAGCGGGGCCGGAACTTGCGCCAGGCCCAGCCCCTGGACCGCGGCGCCGACGAGAGTCGAATAGTCCTGCGTGATGAGGGGCCCCGAGACGATCGCTTCCAGAGTCCGGGCGCCTTCGATGAACTTCCAGGTCGCGATTGCACCGCCCGACCGGCGAAGGCGAAGGCAGGCATGGTCCTTCAGATCCTCGGGCCGCTGCGGAATGCCATGCCGCTCGAGGTATAGGGGGCTCGCAACGACAAGATATTGGAAGGCCGGGGTCAGTCGAACCGCCACCATGTCGGGAGCGATAAGTTCGCCGAGGCGAATCCCCGCGTCGAACCCTTTTGCTGCAAGGTCGACCAGTTGATCGCTCGTGTCGATCTCGAGCTCGATCTCCGGATAGGCGCTGCAAAAGGACGCGAAGACCGGTTCCAGAAGAAGAGGGACTACCGCTTTCGGGACCGAAAGGCGGAGCAGGCCCGCCGGCCTCTGGGCGAGGTAGCGCGCGGCGTCGAACGCTTCGAGGAGTCCTTCGAAGGCGGGCTCTGCAAGCGCAAGGAACCGTTCTCCCGCCTCGGTGAGCCCGACGCTTCTCGTTGTTCGAAACAGCAGCGCTGTTCCGACCCGGGCCTCGAGCGATCGCACGGCCTGGCTGACGGCCGAGGCCGTCACCCCAAGCTCGCTCGCCGCTTTTCTAAAACTGCGGTTTCTCGCGGTCGCAAGGAATGCCTCGACGCCTTCGAGGGCGCCACGCCGGACTGTGTAGTTCAGCTTCATAAACTGTCACGATTAGATCGACTACGCGAACGAAGGAAGCGTCCCTAGTTGGAAGTCCGACCTGAATGGTGTTGGAGTGTCCGATGGAACCCGCGGCGATTTTCAATATCCAACTGCTTCTCGGCTATGCGGCCTGGGCGCTCCTTTTCCTCACCTACATCTGGCCGAGGCTGCGCTCGATGGATGCCGCAGGTGCGAACCGGGCGATCGCGACCCTTCACAGCTTCCGCTTCTTCGGGCTGATCTTCATCCTTCCAGGGATTGTCGGAAACGGGATCCCTTCCGGCTTCGCGGTTCCCGCGGCATGGGGCGACCTTGCGACTGCGCTTCTTGCGATGCTCGCGCTCCTTTCGTTCAGGATCCGACCGCTGTTCTGGCTCCTCGCTCTTGCCTTCAACCTCGTGGGCCTTGCCGACCTCGGGCTAGCCTATTTCCATGCGATCCGACTTCATCTGCCCGAAGTCTCGGGGCAGCTCGGGCCCGCCTACCTGATCCCCATCCTTTAC
>DASZYL010000264.1:0-7107 GCA_035545385.1 Sphingomicrobium sp.
AGCCGGGATCTCTTCACCGATGTCCTTGCGACCGAGGAACATCACGTCGACATGCTCGAAACCCAGTTCGAGATGATCGACCGGATGGGAATCCACAATTACGTGCAGCTCCAGTCCGAAGCCGCGTCGGACGAGGACTAGATCCGGCCGAAGCTCTGGTTGTTCGACTTGCGGCCAAAGCCGCCGGGACCCGAGCGGCTGACCAGCGGATTGGTCGCCTTGTCGAAGAGCTCGATGGTCTGGGTGAAGAGCTTCCTCAGCTCCACGACCTCGGGGACGAGCTCGTCGGGGAAGCGGTGGGTCTCGACGCAGAAGCGCGCGGTGGTCTCGATCAGCTCGGCGATCTTGGCGAGAGGCTCGGCTCCAAGCTGTCGCGATTCGCCCTTCAGGGTGTGGGCAGGGATCACCAGCGCAGCGGTGTTCTGCTCGTGCATCGCCTGCTCGATCTGGGCGATCGACTTGACGCCGTCTTCCTTGAAATAACTGAGGATGCGGATGAAGCCCGGCCCGAGTTCGGTCCGGCTCTTCTCGAAGTGCCCCCAGTCAACGATGTTCCGAGCTTCGTCGGTCACACCAAGCTCCTCAAAGGCCGGCAATCGGCCGTGGTACCGACAGCCGAAGTAGCCCTCGAAGGGTAAATTTCTCCTTAGCGCCGGGCGCGATCGAACGGGTTGGCGCGGCCTCTGAACTCGAGGCGGAGCGGAACCGGGCCAAGGTCGAGGTCCCGCCGCATGGCGTTGAGAAGGTAGCGGCGATAGCTTTCCGGGAGCTCCTCGAGGCGATTGCCGAACACGACGAAGCTCGGCGGACGGCTCTTCACCTGGGTGATGTAGCGAAGCTTGATCCTCTTGCCCTTGGGCGCCGGTGGCGGATTCGCCTCGATCGCCTGTTCGAACCAGCGGTTGAGCTCGCCCGTGGGAACGCGCCTGTTCCAGGCCTCGCGCAGCTCGAATGCGACCTTGAGGACCGTGTCGACGCCCTTGCCCGTCTTCGCGGAGACGGTGAGCAGCGGCACGTCGCGAAGCTGCGCCAGCCCTTCGCCGAGCGCCGCCTTGATTCCGTTGAACAGCGAGGAGGCATTTTCAGCGACGTCCCATTTGTTCACGGCGATAATGAGCGCGCGCCCCTCCTCGATCACCTGGCTCGCGATCCGCAAGTCCTGCGACTCGAGCCCACGGGTCGCGTCGAGCAGGAGTACGACCACCTCGGCATAATCGAGAGCACGCTTGGTGTCGGCTGCCGACAGGCGTTCGAGCTTGTCGTCGATCTTCGCCTTCTTCCTGAGGCCAGCGGTGTCGACAAGCTGCACCGGGCGGCCTTCCCACTGCCAGTCGAGGCTGATCGAGTCCCTCGTGATCCCGGCCTCGGGACCAGTGATCATCCGTTCTTCGCCGACCATCGTGTTGACGAGGGTCGACTTTCCCGCATTGGGGCGCCCGACGATCGCGAGCTTGAGCGGCGCGTTTGTCGCCTCGCCCTCTTCCTCCTCTTCGAAATGCTCGTGCTCGACGTGCGGCCGGATCGCCTCGAAGAGGTCGGCAATGCCTTCGCCATGCTCGGCGCTGATCGCGACCGGGTCGCCGAGCCCGAGGCGGTAGCTGTCGAGGATGCCGGCCTCGGCGGCCCTTCCTTCCGCCTTGTTCGCGACGACGACGACAGGCGTCGTCTCGGCGCGAAGCCAGCGCGCGATTTCCTCGTCGAGCGGGGTCACTCCCTCCCGCCCGTCGATGAGCAAAAGAGCGACGTCGGAATGGCGGACCGCGGCCTCGGTCTGCTGGCGCATCCGCCCTGGAAGCGTGTGTGCCTCCTCGTCCTCGAAACCGGCGGTATCGATCACTCGAAACTCGAGCCCGAGCAGCTTGGCGTCGCCCTCGCGTCGGTCCCTGGTCACCCCCGGCTGGTCGTCGACCAGCGCGAGGCGCTTGCCGACGAGCCGGTTGAACAGGGTGGACTTGCCGACATTGGGCCGGCCGACGATCGCGACGGTCGGAATAGGCATGGTGCGGCGATAGCAGCGCCCGGCGGGCGCCGCGACTCCCTAGCGATAGGCGTGGAGACGCGCCTGGTCGTCGTAGATGTAGAGCGTCGAGTTGGCGACGACCGGCGGAAGGTTGATCCTCGTGCCGAGGTCGAACTGGCTAAGGTAGTTCCCGGTTGCCGGATCGAGCTGGACCACCATGCCGTTCGAGGCCGTGAGGAACAGCCGGTTACCCGCCAGGACCGGACCATAATATTCGATGTCGCCACGCTTCGACTTGGGCTTCTCGAACTGCGGGAGCTTGTTGATCCAGCGAACGTGCCCGTTCTGGCGGTAGACGCACATGAGCTTGGCGTCCTGGGTCACGACGAACACCCAGTCACCAGCGACCCACGGAGTCGAGATGCCGGCGATGTTCAGCTCCCACATCCGTTGCCCGGAGACGATGTCGAGCGCGACCATCCGGCCGCCCGCGCCGATCGCGAAGACCTGGCCATTGTCGATCACGGGATCGGCATCGATGTCGGAAAGCGACGAGACGCTGGTGCGGATGCTGGTGCGCTGGAGCTGGTCCTGCCAGACCTGCCGGCCGTTCTCGTAGCGATAGGCATTGAGCTCGCCCGACGAGAAGCCCGCGACGACGGTCCCCTGCCCGACCGCCGGAGCCGCAGCCCCGAAGATTCCCGCGATCTCGAGGGAAGCGGCCTGCGACCAGTTGGTCGTGCCGTCCTCTTCCTTGAGAGAATAGATCTGGTTGTCCTGGCTGATCACGTAGACGGCGCCGTTCGCCACCGTCGGAGCGCCCCGAAGCGGGCCGCCCGGGCGAACCTGCCACAGGATGCCGCCGGTCTGCTCGCTCAGCGCCGAGACATATCCAAGGCCGTTGCTGGCGAAGACGCGCCCGTTGTCGAAGGCGATCCCGCCGCCGTAGAGGGCGGCCTCGTTGCCCTTGATATTGGGAGTCTGGCTCGCCCAGAGCATCGCTCCGGTGCGCGCGTCGAACGATCGCACCGCTCCCAGCGTATCGATCGTGTAGACGTGCCCGTCGGCAACGATTGGAGGCGATGCGAGGCGCGCCGTGAGGCTGCTCCCGCGCCCCGCCTGGATGTTGAACGCCGGCTGGATCGCGCTTCCGAGGGCGACGTGGCCCATCGAGTTACTGGCATTGCCTCCCGATTCCGCCCAGGCCGCGTTTTGGACCGGCGCAGGAAGGTTGAACGGAAGCGCCTGGGTCGCCGGATCGACCTGCGCGTCGTTCTCCGAAGTCAGGACCGGGATGCGCTCGCCGAGGACCGGCGTCTTGGGCCGCGCTCCCTTCTTGAAGAGGCTGCAGCCGCTCGAGGCGAGCGCCGCTGCGATCAACAGTGCAACACGGATATTGCGGGATTTGCTCATTCTTGTCCTACTGGGCCTGGGGTCCGAGTGCGGCGCTGGCGTCGACGCCAAGGCTCCCCGCAATCTGGACCGAACGGTCACGAAGCGACTGGGGCACGCTCTTGTCCTTGGCGATCGCCCCGAACAGCTCCCCGGCTTCCTTCTTCTTGCCCTGCTTCACGAGGGCAAGCGCGGTCATTTCTCCAGCCGAGCCGAACCACGGGTTTCCGGCCTTGGCGAGCGGCTGCATGCGCGCGATCACCTGCTCTGGCTTCAGCTGGTCGAATTCGAGCGCAGTCTGCCGGATAAGGGCGGCGTTGCGATAGGCATCGGGAAGCGAACTGTCCTCGGCGACCTTCTTGAAGGTCGCAATCGCAAGCTTCTGGTCGTTCTGCTGAAGGGCGAACGCGGCTCGGGTGAAGAGCGCGGTCGCACGCACCGCCTTGCTCGAGCTCTGGGAAAGGTCGTCGAGCCGTTCGGGCACCTTCGAGGTATTGCCGGTTCCGATGTCCCTGGTGATCTGGGCGATCTCCTCGACATGGTCCTGCGCCCGGTCCTGGCGGTGCTGCTGCAACCAGATGAGCCCGCCCGAGGCCGCAAGGAACAATATCAGCAGCCCAACGAGGTAGGCGCCGTTGTCCTTGAAGAAATCGCGGATCCGGTCGCGCCGAAGATTCTCGTCGACCTCCCTCAGGAAAGTATCCGTAATGTTCGGGGGTTGCGCCAAAGACGTTCCTTCAGTCCGCTCGCTTGGGATTCCTGTTGCCGACCGCTTCCCTTCCCCACCCTTGATGAACGGAAGCTGGCGGCGGTTCGTCTAGCGGCTGTCGCGCAAAAGGCAAAGCCGTTAACTTTTCGGACGGTAGGTCTGGTCGGCGGTCGGGAAGGTCCTCGAGCGCACTTCCTCGGCATAAACGCGCGCGGCTTCACCAATCCTCGCCGCGAGATCGTCGTAGCGTTTCACGAACCTCGGAGTCCGCTCGAACATCCCCAGCATGTCATCGATGACCAGCACCTGGCCGTCGCAATCGGCCGACGCACCGATGCCGATGACCGGCGGAGCGACGCTCAAGGCAACGTCGGTCGCGATCGATTCCAGGACCCCTTCGACGACGATGCAGAAAGCCCCGGCATCAGCGACCGCCTTGGCATCGGCGATGATCTTCTGGGCTTCGCGCTCCTCGCGGCCCCGGGCGCCATAGCCGCCAAGGACATTCACCGCCTGCGGGGTAAGGCCGACATGGCCGATCACGGGCACTCCCCTGTGGGTCAGGAGGTCGATCGTCGGGGCCATGGCTTCCCCGCCCTCGAGCTTGACCGCCGCGCAGCCGGTCTCCTTCATGATCCGGGCGGCGGATTCGAACGCTTTCTCAGGCGAGGCCTCGTAGCTTCCGAACGGCATGTCGACGGCAACGAGTGAGTGCCAGCTGCCGCGGACGACCGCGGCGCCATGGGCGCACATCATCTCGAGCGTGACCGGGATCGTCGAGGGCAGGCCATAGATGACCTGGCCGAGGCTGTCGCCGACCAGCAGCATGTCGCAGTGCGGATCGAGAAGCTGCGCCATCCGCATCGTGTAGGCGGTGAGCATGACGATCGGCTGCTCGGTCTTTCCCTCGACCTTGCGCGCCCGGATCGAGGGCGCCGTCATGCGCTTGCCTGGAACGGGCGACGGCGTCGCCCGGCTCGTGCTCGTGTCGATGGTGAAAGTCGACATGGCAGCGGCTTCTAGCGGCCGACCTCACGCGCCGCCAGTGCGCTCGTTTTCGCGACTGTGAAGATGGCGGAGGCGGCGCGCGAATGGCCCCGGTTCACTTGCCGCCGCCCAGCCGCTCTTCCCAATTCGCCCCTTCGGCGAGCGAAATCGAATCGAGGACCGCCGTGCTCTGGTCGCGAAGGATCGTGAAGGCGCGGCGAATCGCGCAGGTCGCCTCGTCGTGGCAGTCGCCGCAGGGCGCATAATAATTGACGCTTGCACAGGAAACGAGCGCGATCGGTCCTTCCATCGTCCGGACGATCTCGCCGAACGAGATCTGCTCTGGAGGCCGTGCGAGCCGGTAGCCGCCCTTGGGACCCCGGGCGCTCTTGACGAGCCCCGCCTTCTTCAAGTCGAGCATGATGAGCTCGAGATACTTTGGCGGGACCCGCTGGGTTTCGGCGATGCGGGCGAGCTGGACGGGCGCACCGCCCTGTTCCTCGGCGAGGAAGAGAAGCGAACGCAACGCGTAACGGGTCTTCTGTGCAATCATTCGTTCGGGAACGACCCTAGCGGGCTGCCCTGCCGGAGGCAAAGCGCATTCGAGCGCGCCTCGCGATGAACAAGCTTTAACGGGTCAGAAACGAGCCTGCCAAAAGCCATCGGCTAGTGGGCTCGTCGCTCGATCATGAGTCCAACCCCGATTGGAGTGCAATATGAAACGCAGCCTCATCGCATCTTTCGCCGCTCTTGGAATCATCGCCGCCCCGGCCGTTGCCGCCACCACCACCGCCAAGGCCGACAGCGCCAAGCAGACCAAGCCCGTCAAGGCCGCCAAGGTCGCAAAGCCCGCGAAGACCAAGCAGGCGAAGCCCTCGAAGGGTTCGGGCAAGCCGAACTGAGCTTGAGGTCTTCCTTGCAAGTGCCGGGGCAGGCCTTGCGGCTTGTCCCGGCGCCGTTCGCGGATGAACTGCATTTAACTTCGCTTCCACCGGACGGAGACTCAGCCCGGAATATCAGCCACTTCGCCGGCCCAACGGTGCCGGAACGAGGAGGAATGCATGAAGAAACTGATTAGCTCGGTCGCCGCGCTGGCCATCATAGCGACGCCCGCAATCGCCGCCCAGAAAGCCGCGTCGAGCTCGACCAAGACGGTCACGACCAAGTCCGGCAATACCAAGGCGACGACGACGGTTTCGACCAAGGGCGACACGACCACCGCCAAGACCACGATGAAGAAGGCATCGGCGAAGAAGAGCCCGAAGAGGAAGGCGCGCCACCATCACGTGGCCAAGGCCAAGAAATCGACCAAGGCCGCCGACGCTTCGAGCAGCGGCAACTGAGCAACCGGCTCAAATCCGCACGGCGCTTCGAGACGACTCCCTCGCGGCGCCGTGCGGAGCCACTATAATGTGATCGAACGAACGCCAACGGAGCTAGCTGCGATGGGCCGGAAGATCCTGCTGGTCGAGGATGATCGCGAGACCGCGTCCTATCTCGCGAAAGGCCTCACCCAGGAGGGACATAGCGTCGAGCAGGCGACGAACGGCCAGGACGGCCTGTTCCGCGCCACCGACGGAAGCTTCGACCTCATCATCCTTGACCGGATGCTCCCCGTCCTCGACGGCCTCTCGGTGCTTCGAGCGCTAAGGGCAGCGCATATCGAGACGCCGGTCCTCATTCTTTCGGCGCTCGCCTCGGTGGGTGACCGCATCGAGGGTCTCGAATGCGGATCCGACGACTATCTCGTAAAGCCATTCTCGTTCGCCGAGCTCAATGCGCGGGTGAACGCGCTTCTCCGCCGGCGCGAATCGCGGGTCGATCCGGCGGATCATCGCCTGACCGTGGGCGATCTTGAAATCGATCCCCTCTCCCGCATCGTGAAGCGTGCCGGCAGGAAGCTCGATCTCAAGCCCCGCGAATATCTCCTGCTCGAATATTTCGCGCGCAACGAGGGCCGAGTCGTCACTCGGACGATGCTGCTCGAGCAGGTGTGGGACTATCATTTCGACCCGGGCACGAACGTCATCGACGTGCACGTCAGCCGGCTTCGCCGAAA
>DASZYL010000265.1:0-15453 GCA_035545385.1 Sphingomicrobium sp.
GCCGAGGCGGAGGAAGCGGTCAGGGCCGCTGGCGACGGGCCGCTCGTCATCGAGGAATTCCTCGAAGGAGAGGAAGCCAGCCTGTTCGCGCTGGTCGACGGCGAGACCGCGGTCGCGCTCGCCTCGGCGCAGGACCACAAGCGGGTTGGCGAAGGCGATACCGGTCCGAACACGGGCGGAATGGGCGCCTATGCCCCGGCGCCCGTCTTGACGGCGGACCTTGAGAAGCGGGCGATGGACGAGATCGTCCGTCCCACCGCGCAAGCGCTTGCAAGGGCGGGCACGCCGTTCAGCGGCGTCCTTTACGCGGGACTCATGCTGACCCCGGACGGGCCCAAGCTGATCGAATATAATGTGCGCTTCGGCGACCCCGAGTGCGAGGCGATCATGCCCCTCATCGAGGGCGATTTCGCCGAGCTGCTCTTCGCGGTGGCGACCGGTCGTCTCTCCGAGATCGATCCGCCGAGGCTTCAGCCAAGGCACGCGATGACGGTGATCGTCGCCGCCCGCGGCTATCCCGGCGCGCCTGCCAGCGGAGGCGTCATCCGCAACATAGAGGCGGCCGAACAGGTGGAGGGCGTGACCGTGTTCCACGCAGGCACCGCACAAGGTGATTCGGGGCTAGTCGCCAGCGGCGGCCGGGTCCTTGCGGTCACCGCCACCGCCGAGACGTTCGCTAATGCAAGAGCCCGCGCCTATCGGGCCGTCGACCAGATCGAATTTGCCGACGGCTTTCATCGACGCGACATCGGCTGGCGCGAGCTTGAACGGGAGAAAGCTTGAGTACGCTCTTCAGCTACTTTTGGCCCGCGCTCGGAGCCGGGATCATCGTCGGGATGATCGCCGGCCTCATCGGCTTTCGCAAACCTCCATGGCGCAACCTCGCCTTCGCGATCGGAGCCGCCGCCTCGATCGGCCTTGCGGCCTTGTGGCACGGGCCGTTGGGGGGCGCCGACCGCTTCAGCCTCGAGGTGGACCGCATGGTGAGGGCGGCCCTCGTCTACAACGAAATACCCGAAGTGAGCGGGCACCTCCATCGCCATCCCCTGACTCGGCGGGTCATGCTCTCCGGCCCCGCCGATGATTTCCAGAAGAGGGAGCTCCTCCGGATCATGAACGAGGTCCCTGGGGTCTCGAGCGCCAGCTGGTCGGCGAACGGCGGCGGAATACCGCTCATCGTCGAAGGCATTGCCGCGGGACTCGCAGGCTTCCTTTGCGGACTGGTGATCGCCTATCTCATGGACCTTCGCCGTCGCTACAACGCACAATGGAAGTGGTGAGAATTTCAATGGATCTGATCCGCGAATACTGGTGGCTAATCGTCATCCTGGTGGCGCTCGTCTTGGCGTTCATCCTCCTTCGTCCCAAGCAGCGCGTCGCCCTGACCGACAGCGCCCCCGTCAGGCCGCACATGGCCAATCCACGTCCCCCCGAAGGCCGCGGAGTTCCGGGCGAAGCGGCGGCAGCGATGAGCGATGTCGCCGGCGACATCATCAGGGCGCCGGTCCACCCCGCGCTCGAAGGGAACATCCCGCGCAACGATCTTTGCATGTTGAAGGGCGTCGGCCCGAAATTCGCGGAAGCGCTCCACGCGGCGGGTTTTCACAATTTCAGCCAGATCGCGGCCCTTACCCCGACCGAGATCGAACGTCTGGACAACCAGCTCGGCGCCTTTCGCGGACGCCTGACCCGTGACCGGATCGTCGAGCAGGCCGATTATCTTGCCCGCAACGACATCGACGGCTTCGAACAGAAGTTCGGAAAGCTCTAACCGACTGCTTCGGCTTCGCTTTCGGCGGTGCGCCTCCTCGGCCTCGAGGCGATGAGCTTGTCGATCTTGCGCCCGTCCATGTCGACGATCTCGAACACCCAGCCGTCGTGGCGGAATCTTTCCCCCGTCTCGGGCAGGTGCTTGAGAACGGAAAGTGCAAATCCGGCCACCGTCGAATAGTCGCGGTCGTCGGGCATGGCGACGCCGAGGCGGTCGGAGAGGAGGTCGGCGCTCGCAGCTCCGGAGATCAGCCAGCTGCCGTCGTCGCGCTCGACGAGCGGCGGCTCCTCGCCCTGCTCGATGTCATGCGCGAAGGTCCCGGCGAGCGCGGCGAGGATGCTTCCCGGAGTGACGATCCCGTCGAGATGGCCATATTCGTCATGGACGAGCGCCAGCGGGACGTCTGCGGTCCTAAGGACGGCAAGCGCATCCATTGCGTCCATGAGGTCCGGGATCACGGGGGCCTTCCGGCAAAGGTTCTTCAGGTCGAGCGGGCGATTTTCGAGCAACGCGCAGGCGACGTCCCGAACCTCGATCACCCCGACGATATTCTCGACCGAGCCGTCGGCCACCGGGATCCGCGTGTGCGCGGTTTCGAGAAGGGCCTTTCGGATCTGGTCGGGGCTCGAGCGGACGTCGATCCAGTCAATTTCCGTCCTCGGCGTCATCACTTCCCGGACCGGTCGGTCGGCAAGCCTGACGATGCCCGAAATGATCGCTCTTTCGCTTTCCTCGAGAACGCCCGCGTTCTGCGCCTCCGCGACGACGAGGTGCAATTCCTCGGCGGTCACGTGGTTCTTGGATTCGCGGTCGAGCCCGAGCAGCTTGAAAATAAGGAGGCTGGAGCGGTCGAGGACCCAGACGAAAGGCGCCGTGATTCGCGACAGGAGGCGCATCGGCCGCGCCATGACCACCGCAAGCGGCTCGGGCGAGCGAAGGGCGATCTGCTTGGGAACAATCTCTCCGATGACGAGCGAGACGTAGGTCGTCAGAACGATTACCACTCCGAACCCGATCGTATGAGCGGTCTGCGAATCAACGCCCAGCAGGAGTTGCACGCGCTCGGCGGTCGGCTCCCCCAGCGCCTCTCCGGAAAATGCGCCGGCGAAGATTGCGATGAGCGTGATCCCGCTCTGGACGGTCGAGAGGAATCGGCCAGGCTCGGCGGCGAGATCGAGCGCGCACTGGGCGCCGCGGCTTCCGCTCCTCGCCATCGCCCTCAATCGCGCCTCGCGCGACGATACGATCGCAAGCTCGCTCATCGCCAGCACCCCGTTGAGCGCGATGAGGGCGAGGAGAAGGAGGACGTCGAGCCAGGGGATGGGGGTGAGATGGTCGCTCATAGGCGTGGAACTTGTGAATGTAGCCTCCCGCGGCGGACGTTCACAAGCCGCCACGCGGATTCGCCATCGGAACCCGCCGTGCTACACGCATGTTTCATCCGCTCCTTTTCGTCGGTTGGGAGGCCGATCACATGCACTTTCGCCGGACGCTGACAGCCCTGGCTCTCGGTTGCTCGACCATCCTCGTTGCCAGCTGCGAAACGGCGCCTCCACCGACTCTTGCGCGTCCCGCCTCCTTCACTCCGCTGGGGCTCGACGCCCCCTACCTTTCGGCGGATGTCATTGGCGGTCGCAAGTCGCGCGCGGCAAAGATGCGGGCCGCAAAGATCAAGCCGCTCGGCGCGGGGGCTGCTCCTGCCTATATGGCCCACTTCGACCGGGAGCTGCGGATCCAGACTGCAGGAATGGGCCTTGACGTGCTCGAGGTCGGCAATGGGATCGTCATCAGGATCCCGGCGGAACTGACGTTTGGCGCCGGAAGCGCCGCGGTGAAGCCCGAGTTCGACGCGACGCTGCTCGAGATCGCGCGAACGGTGAAGACGAAGAGCCAGACATTTGTCGACGTGTTCGCCCATACCGACACGTCCGGAACGGAGCAGGTCAACCAGGCGCTCTCGGACAAGCGCGCAGCGGCGGTCGCGACCTACCTCGCCGGCCACGGCGTCTCGAGGGCCCGGATCGCATCAAAAGGTCTCGGCGAATCAGCCCCTCTCTACAATCCCGAGGCCGACGAGTCGCAGAAGGCGGCCAATCGCCGCGTCGAAATCCGGCTACTTCCCTATACCGGGTAGCTACCGGCGTTCCGAAAAGAAGGATTTGAGAAGCACTGCCGATTCGCTTTCGCCGATCCCGCCAAGCACATCGGGGCGGTGATGGCAGGTCGGCTGGGCGAAGATCCTCGCTCCGTGGACCACCCCGCCGCCCTTTGGATCCTCCGCGGCGAAGCGCAGCCCCTTCATTCGCGCAAGTCCGATCGCCGCGGCACACATCGCGCAAGGCTCCAGGGTCACCCACAAGGTGCAATCATCGAGCCGCGAGGTATCGAGCTTTGCTGCTGCCGCCCTGATCGCCACCATCTCGGCGTGGGCGGTCGGATCGGACGAGCCCCGCATCCGGTTGCGCGCCGTGGCGATCACCTCGTCGTCGAGGGTCACCACCGCCCCCACGGGAACTTCGCCGGCGTCAGCGGCCTCGCGGGCGAGCTCCAGCGCAAGGCGCATCGGCTGGGGAAGCGGGAAAGCCATCTCGCGCCGGCTAGCGGAGCGACGAGGCGAAGTCACATGGCGTTGTTCGTCGCCGCCTGGGCCTGGTTTCCGCCGGGTTTCTCGACGACCACCCTTGGCACCTTCACCGTGGCCTTCTCGGTCCCGACCTTGACCGAGCCGGTCTGGACCTCGAAGGCCGGGGCCTGCCCTCCCTTGGCCGTCACTCCGTTGGTGGTGGCGCTGATCCGGGGCGCCCTCGCGCCGCGAATCTGGTCGATGTTGAGGAAACCCGTCGCCAGTCCCGCGATCAGAAGAAGGACGAGGAGGATCAGGATGAAGATGATTGCGCGCATTCACTTGGCCCCACGAATGTCCTCCCACCCAACGCAAATATTGCTGTTGGGTTGCGCGCGCGTCCCCGGGGGCAACGTTGACGAAAGGATGATGAGCGGCTAACGGGCGGCCCTCTCACGGGCCTTACGAGGCTCGCTTAAGAAAAATCAGGATAGAACACCATGTCGCGGGTTTGCGAGCTGACCGGCAAGGGCCGGCAGGTGGGACACAATGTTTCCCACGCCAATAACAAGACGAAGCGCACGTTCCTGCCGAACCTGCAGAACGTCACTCTGATCTCGGACGCGCTTGGCCAGAGCGTGAAGCTGCGCGTGTCGACGCATGGCCTTCGTTCGGTGGAGCATGTCGGCGGCCTCGACAATTGGCTGCTGAAGACGAGCAACGAGAAGCTGAGCGCCAGGGCGCGCAAGCTGAAGCGCGAAATCGCCAAGAAAGTCGCCGGCCAGGCCGCTGCCTGATCAGACCTAACCGGCTGACTTCTTTAGAGATTTTTCTGAACGATCGCTGCACTGCGCGTTCAGTATCGATTGTCCGCGAGTGAGGCATAAGCGTCTCATTCGACGGGGTTTTTCCCCTTTTCCTCGTCGGGTCCGTTAGATCGGACGACATTCCCTCGCGTCGCGTAACGAGGGGGGCCCGGCGCGCGTAGTGCGTCGGGCCCATCTTTTTTCACGGAGTTTCGAACAATCTCGCGAGTTGTTCGACCATTGCTCCGGCGAGCTGCTCGGCATCCATGATAGTCACTGCACGGCTGTAATAGCGCGTGACGTCGTGGCCGATGCCGATCGCGATCAACTCGACACTCGAACGCTTCTCGATCCACTCGATAACCTGGCGAAGGTGCCGTTCGAGATAGGTGCCGCCGTTCGCCGAAGCGGTCGAATCGTCGACCGGGGCGCCATCGGAGATCACCATCAGGATACGACGTTCCTCTGCCCGGGCGATCAGCCGGTTGTGCGCCCAGAGCAGCGCCTCGCCGTCGATATTCTCCTTCAGGAGCCCCTCGCGCATCATGAGACCAAGATTGCGCCTCGCGTGCCGGTAGGGTTCGTCCGCCCGTTTGTAGATGATGTGCCTCAGGTCGTTGAGGCGGCCCGGATTGGGCGGCCGGCCCGCGGCGAGCCATGCCTCGCGGCTCTGCCCGCCCTTCCAGCCGCGGGTCGTGAAGCCGAGGATCTCGGTCGAGACTCCGCAGCGCTCGAGCGTCCGGGCGAGGATGTCCGCGCAAATTGCGGCGATCGCGATCGGCCGGCCGCGCATCGAGCCTGAATTGTCGATCAACAGCGAGACGACCGTGTCGCGAAACTCGGTGTCCCGCTCGATCTTATAGCTCAGCGAATGCCCCGGAGCGACGATCACCCGCGCGAGCCGCGCCGCATCGAGGAGCCCCTCCTCCTGGTCGAAATCCCAGCTGCGTGCCTGCTGCGCGAGGAGCCGCCGCTGGAGGCGATTGGCGAGCCTCGTCACCACGTTCGACAGGCCGCCCATCTGCTGGTCGAGATAGGCGCGAAGGCGCGCCAGTTCCTCCTCGTCGCACAGCTCCTCGGCTTCGACGATCTCGTCGAAACGCGTCGTGAAGGCCTTGTAGTCGGTCGGAGGCGACAGGTCCCAGTTGCGCCGGCCGGGCGCTGCGAAGAGGCTTTCGCTAAGATCGTCGCCGGGAGCCGAATCCTCGTCGCCCGCTTCCATTTCCTGGGTCGAATCCGCTTCGGCGCCCTGGTCCTCGACCTCCTCGCCACGCATCTCGACATCGCCGCCCCCGGGCGGGCCTTCGTCGCCCTCCTGGGCGCTATCCTCGGCGCTCCCGGGGTCGCCCTCGGCTTCGTCGCCCCCCTCCTCGGGCTCCTCTTCCACGGGCTCCTCGGCGGCGGCAAGATCGAGATCCTCGAGCAGTCTTCGCGAGAGCCTTGCGAACGCGGCCTGGTCGTCGAGGGTCAGGGCGAGAGCATCGAGCTCGGCCGCGGCCTTGTCCTCGACCCACGGGGCAACGAGCTTCAGTCCTTCGAGCGCAGCCGCCGGCGGAGCTTCACCGGTCAGGCGTTCGCGGGCGATAAGGCCGATCGCCGTCGACAAGGGCACTTCCTCGGCATCGCGGGCGCGAACGATCGCATCGCTCCTCACGCGCGCCTCGGCGAGGCTTCGAAGATTGTCCCGAACGCCGCCCATCGATCGTGACCCGAGCGCTTCGACCCGGGCGGTTTCGAGAGCATCGAAGACCGAGCGAGCCTCGGCATCCGCCGGCGCATTTCGGGCATGGACCTTCGCGTCGTGATAGCGAAGTCGAAGCGCCGCCGAATCGGCGGCCCCGCGCGCTTCCGCGACGAGCCTCGGCTCGAGCTGGGGGCCGGGAGATGGAACCCGGGCGGTCTTTCCGGTCGCCGGAGCGACATCGGAGGCGAAAACGACCTCCACGTCGCTGTCCTTCGCAATGGCGCGTGACGCGCCCGCGAGCACCCGTCGGAAGATGTCGATCTTTTCGGCCACCTCTGCCGGTCCCGGCTAGGCTTTCCCGACCACGCTCTCGGGAAGGTCCTCGCCGAACACGCGCTGGTAATATTCCGCGATCAAGGGGCGCTCGGCCTCGTCGCACTTGTTGAGGAAGCTGACCCTGAAAGCATAGCCGACATCGTTGAAGATGTGGGCGTTCTGGGCCCAGCTGATCACTGTCCGCGGACTCATGACGGTGGAGATGTCGCCGTTGATGAATCCCTGCCGGCTCAGCTCGGCGACCTTGATCATCTTCTCGACGACCTCTTTGCCGCCCGGATCGTCATACTCTCCCGACTTTGCGAGGACGATCTGGGCCTCGACTTGGGCGGGCAGGTAGTTGAGCGTCGTGACGATGTTCCACCGGTCCATCTGGCCCTGGTTGATCGCCTGGGTCCCGTGGTAGAGGCCGGTCGTGTCGCCAAGGCCGACGGTGTTGGTCGTGGCGAACAGCCGGAACCAGGGGTTCGGGCGTATCACCCGGTTCTGGTCGAGCAGGGTAAGCTTCCCCTCCGCTTCGAGAACGCGCTGGATCACGAACATGACGTCCGGCCGCCCGGCGTCATATTCATCGAAAACGAGGGCGACGGGATGCTGGAGCGCCCACGGCAGCAGGCCTTCCCGGAATTCCGTCACCTGCTGTCCCTCGCGGAGCACGATCGCATCGCGGCCGACGAGGTCGATCCGGCTGATGTGCGCGTCGAGGTTGACTCGGATCATCGGCCAGTTGAGGCGCGCGGCGACCTGCTCGATGTGGGTCGACTTGCCGGTCCCGTGATAGCCCTGGACCATCACTCTGCGGTTCTTGGCAAAGCCGGCGCAGATGGCGAGCGTGGTGTTGGGGTCGAAAACGTAGGTCGGATCAAGATCGGGCACCCGCTCGTCGGCCTCGCTGAACGCGGGAACCTCCATGTCCGAATCTACGCCGAACGCGTCGCGCACTTTCACGATCTTGTCGGGCGCCGTCATGAGTGTTTCGGCGCGGCTCTCGGGGTCGGCATTGGGAAGGTCAGTCATCGCGGCTCGGCCTTAGGGGAATGGCGCGCCCGCCTCAACGTGTCTCGAGCTTGGCGGGCAGGGGGAACAGCGTCACGAAACGCTTCGCAAGCTCCAAGTCTCCTTCGACGCGGATGGTTTCGAAGGGAGCGCCGCCGTGGATGACGCCGGCGACCGCGGTCGGAGGTCCGGTGAACGTGACGTCGCACCCCTCGGGATCGGAGCGGGAGACATGGAGGCGCCCGTCGCTCACCGTCGTGACGTAGGAAGCGCCCCCGAGGCGAAAACCGACCCGCGCATCGAGGCCTTCAGCGCGCTCGGGCGAGATCAAGGTCTGGAGCGACATGACGAGCGATACGTGGCTCATTCGCAGCGCCGGGTTGTGAAGCGGGCTTCGCGCCGCCCAGCGTCCGAGGGACGCGATGATCGGAATCACCTCGAGGCCCCACTCGGTCGCCTCGTAGACCTGGACCGATGCCGGCGGCGGGAGCTTCGATTTGCGGACGAGCCCTCGTCCCTCGAGCTCGGTGAGGCGCTGCGTGAGGACATTCGCGCTGATGCCCTGGAGGTCGGCCTTGAGCTCGGAGAAC
The DNA here is from genome assembly GCA_035545385.1 of Sphingomicrobium sp. Taxonomy (GTDB): domain Bacteria; phylum Pseudomonadota; class Alphaproteobacteria; order Sphingomonadales; family Sphingomonadaceae; genus Sphingomicrobium. The sequence continues at coordinate 8,747 of DASZYL010000265.1, forward strand.
CGCCGGGAACCGTAGGCAAGCTCGCGAAGCACCAGCATCGCCCATCTTTCGCCCAGGAGCTCGAGCGCATGGGCAAGCCCGCACGCATCATCGAACCGGCGCTTTTCCTCGTCTTTCCGATGTTTAGTTACTTTTTCTAACCGCATGGTTGCAATTTATAACTTCGCGGCGCAAAACACAAGCGAATCGAGTCGCCGGCAGGAGGAAGAGGTGGCGAGCGCAGCAACGGGCAGGGAAAAGGAAGGGCAATCGCCAAGCTCGAAACTCGGCTGGCTGCTGAGCTCGCTTGCGATCCTCTTTCTTGGAATGGACGCGGGTGCCAAGCTACTCGTGCCCGCGATGATGGCCGCCTACACGCCGAGCCAGCTTCATATTCCGCGCGATGCCGCATTCTACCGGCTCCTGGGGGCCATCCTTTCGCTCTCGACCGCGCTTTACGCCTTCCCGCGCACAGCGGTCCTCGGGGCCATCCTCCTGACCGCCTACCTCGGAGGAGCGGTCGCCACTCACTTGAGCGCCGGAAGCCCGCTTTTCAGCAACACGCTGTTCGGCGTCTATCTCGGCCTCGCGGTCTGGGGCGGCCTGTGGCTACGCGAACCCAGGCTCGGCGCGCTTTTGCCGTTTCGCGGCTAACACGTCTTTCAACTCGCACAGGAGAGAACAGCAATGACCAAGATGATCTTCGTCAACCTCCCGGTCAGCAACCTCGACCGTTCGCGCGCCTTCCTTGAGGCCCTTGGCGCGGTCAACGAGCCGAAGTTCACCGACGAGACCGCCGCGTGCATGACGATCAGCGAGAGCATCCACGTCATGCTCCTCACCCATGAAAAGTTCAGCCAGTTCACGCCGCTCCCGATCGCGGACGCAAAGGCGGGTTCAGAGGTGCTTCTGTGCCTGTCGTCGGACAGCCGCGAAAGCGTCGACTCGACCGTTGAGCGCGCCGTAGCGGCCGGCGGCACTGCTGATCCGAGCCCGAAACAGGACTATGGGGTCATGTACGGCCGGAGCGTTGCGGACCCGGACGGGCACATCTGGGAGGTGATGTGGATGGATGCGGCTGCCGCCGAAAGAGGCGCCGATGCCGTCCACGAAGCGATCGCCACGGCCATCTGAGGGCGGAACAATGCCGATCAACCCCAATGCCGAAATCGAGATCACCGCGTTCCGCTGGGTGCCGGAATTTGCCCAGGGTCTCGTCCGCGACCTTCGCGTTCGCTGGGCCCTCGAGGAGGCCGGCCTCGATTATCGCGTCCGGCTACTCGACGTTGCCTCGAAACCAGCGGATTACGTGAAGGAACAGCCCTTCGAGCAGGTGCCCTGCTTCAACGACGGGATCGTCCAGATCTTCGAAACCGGAGCGATCGTCCAGTATCTCGGCGAGAAGAGCGAAGCCCTTCTGCCTCGCGACCCCAGGGGAAAGTTCAAAGCGATCCAGTGGGTCCTCGCGGCGCTCAACAGCCTCGAGCCCGCGGTCCAGCACCGGGCGCTCCTCGATACCTTCTACCAGGACCAGGAATGGGCCAAGCTGAGGAAGCCGAGCGCCGACGAGTTCGCGCGGCTGAAACTGAAGCGAGTGTCGGACCGTCTCGGAGAGAACGAGTGGCTCGAGGGTGACCGCTTCACCATCGGAGACCTCATGATGGTCACCGTCCTGAGGCTCGCCGACCGGGCCGGGCTCCTCGACGATACTCCCAATCTCGCTCGATACGTGAAGCGCGGCGAGGCCAGGCCCGCGTTCAAGGCCGCGCTTGAAGACCAGCTCGCAACCTATCGCGAGCATCAACCCGAAGGAGTCGCAGCATGAGCTATGTCGACGGATTCATCGTTCCTGTTCCCGAAGGGAAGAAGGAAGAATATCGCTCGCTCGCCCAGAAGATGGCGGGCAAGTTCACCGAGCATGGCGCGCTTCACGTGATCGAGGCGTGGGGCGACGACGTGATGCGCGGCAAGACCACCGACTTCTTCATGGCGGTAAAGGCCGAGGACGGGGAAAATGTCGTCTTCTCCTATGTCCTTTGGCCATCGAAGGATGTCCGCGACGCGGCCTGGCAGAAGATCATGGCCGATCCCGAGATGCAGCCCGAGCAGCCAATGCCGTTCGACGGCAAGAGGATGTTCTGGGGCGGGTTCCAGCCGATCGTCGACGAGCGCGCGACGGCAAACGCCTGACGGCAATGCCCGGGAAACGGGCACGATGTTCCGGTTTCGATTGCTTTTCTCAAAGGGAGCTCACGATGAGTGACGTCCGAACACAAGACGCGCCTGCCCAAAACCAGCATAACCGCACGGGTCCCAACCCCGAGGGCGACTTCATCTGGTACGAGTTGATGACCAGCGATGCGGAGGGCGCCAAGGCCTTCTACGACGCGGTCGTCGGCTGGAACATCGGAGAGTCCGTCGCCGAATATAACGGCTATCGAATGATCAACACGGCCGACGGACGGCAGGCCGGCGGAGTTCTTCCGCTCACGGCCGAGATGCAGCAGCACGGCGCAAGGCCGACCTGGCTTGGCTATCTCAATGTCGCGGACGTCGATCGAAAGGTGCAGTCGATCGAGGCGGCGGGCGGGAAGACGCTGATCGCGCCGACCGACATCCCCAGTGTCGGGCGGATCGCCATGGTCACCGATCCGCAAGGGGCACCCTTCTACGTCATGAAGCCCATTCCGCCCGAGGGTCACGAGAACGAGCCGAGCACGGTCTTCTCGCCGACCGACCAAGGCCGCTGCGCCTGGAACGAGCTTTCGACGACTGATCCCGCCGCAGCCCGGCGCTTCTACGGGGACCAGTTCGGCTGGACGACCGACAATTTCATGCCGATGGGCGAACATGGCGAATATCGCTTCATCGACCACCAGGGACTTACCCTCGGCGCGATCAGCGGGACCATGGGAAGCCCGCAGCCGCACTGGCGCTTTTATTTCAGGGTCGGCTCGGTCGGCGAGGCGAAAGCGGCCGCCGAGGCCAGGGGTGGAAGGATCGCCGTCGGCCCGATGGAGGTCCCGGGCGGCGATCATATCGTCATCGGCACTGACCCGCAGGGCGCCGAGTTCGCGCTCGTCGGCAAGGCCTGAAAGAGGGAGTGGAACCCATGTCCGCGAACAAGATGATCACCTGCCTGTGGTTCGACCATGGCGAGGCGCGCAAGGCGGCCGAATTCTACGCCTCGGTGTTTCCCGACACGCAGGTCGGGTCGGCTATGAAGGCGCCGTCCGATTACCCCGGCGGTGAAAAGGACACGGAGCTGACCGTCGAGTTCACCCTCCTCGGCCGCGATTTCGTCGGGCTCAACGGCGGCCCCAATTTCACTCCGAACGAGGCGGTGAGCTTCATGGTCGTCACCGAGACCCAGGAAGAGACCGACCGCTACTGGGACGCCATCACCAGGAACGGCGGCGAGGAAAGCGAGTGCGGCTGGTGCAAGGACCGATGGGGTTTCTCGTGGCAGATCACGCCCCGGGTGCTGCTTGAAGCGACGACCAGTCCCGACAGGGATGCTGCAAAGCGCGCATTCGAAGCGATGATGACCATGAGGAAGATCGACATCGCGAGGATCGAGGCGGCGCTGAAGGGCGAGAACGTCAATGCGTAAGCTCACGGGCGCGGTGATGCTGAGCCTCGACGGCATCATGCAGGCCCCTGGCGGCCCCGAGGAGGATCCGTCAGAGAAGTTCGAGCTCGGAGGCTGGGTCTTTCCCTTCTGGGACGAAAGCGGCGACGCCGAGTTCGACAAGTTCCTGGCCGAACCGGACTACGACCTTCTTCTGGGCAAAAGGACCTACGACATCTTCGCCGCTTACTGGCCCTACAATGTCGACAATCCGATCGGCGAGAGATTCCAGCGCATCAACAAATATGTGCTGACCCACTCCGACGAGCCGCTCGCCTGGGAGAACAGCAGCAAAATCGAGGGCGATGCCGCCCTTGCCGTGGGCGAGCTCAAGAAGAGCCCCGGCCGGGACCTCCTCATCCAGGGGAGCAGCACGCTCTATCCGCCGCTTCTCTCGGCGGGACTGATCGACCGGTTCATCATGATCACCTACCCCGTCCTCCTCGGGCACGGGAAGTCGATCTTCGATGGGGCGCTCGCTCCCTCGCGGATGAAGCTCGTCGACCATTTCGTCTCGAAGTTGGGGGTCGTGTTCAGCACCTTCGAACCGGACGGTGAAGTCGAGACGGGATCGTTCGCGACGAAGGAGCCGAGCGAGGCCGAGCTCGAGCGGCGCGAGAGTCTCAGCCGGGAAGAAGCATGAGGAAGCTCGGTTCGTCACCGCAGCAACCCGCATCGGCCGCTCGCACCCACCGTCATCCCAAGCTGGAAAATGCCTCGTGAGCCTCCAATTCTTCGGACACCCCTTCAGCAGCTACACGCAGAAAGTCCTCATCGCGCTCTGGGCCGACGGGACCCCCTTCGACTACCGGATGCTCGGCCCGGATCATCCCGAGAACGGCGAGGAACTCGCCAAGCACTCGCCCTTCGGCCAGTTCCCGCTCATCATCGATGATGGAAAGGCGCTCTTCGAGACGACTCCGATCATCGAGCATCTCCAGGCTTTCCACCCCGGACCAAACACCTGGATCCCGGAGGGTTCGACCGGGAGGCGCGCCCGGTTTCTCGACCGCTTCTTCGACCTCCACGTGATGAACAACATGCAGGCGGTGGTGGGCGACGCCCTTCGGCCGGAAGGATCGCGCGATCCCTATGGCGTCGCGCGCTCGCGCGAGCGCCTCCACATCGCCTATGACTGGCTCGAAGGCGAGATCGGCGATGAATGGGCAACGGGCGAGAGCTTCACGCTCGCCGACTGCGCGGCGGCGCCCTCCCTCTTCTATGCCGACTGGGTCGAGCCGATCGGGCCTTCACGACCAAGGCTCGCCGACTACCGGGCGCGCCTTCTCGCTCATCCCATCGTCGCCCGCGCAGTCGACGAGGGGCGGCCCTATCGCCCTCTCTTCCCGCTCGGCGCGCCAGACCGGGACTAGGCGAAAACGGCTGATTTCCTGAGGAGCTGGTAGGCCTCGATCACTTCGCCGAGACGCCGCTCGTGGCTCCGGTCGCCGCCGTTCTTGTCGGGGTGGTAGCGCCTTACCAGGCTCGAATAGCGCTGTCGGAGCAAATGGCGATCGGTCTCCTCGCCGAGGCCGAGCACGGAGAGCGCCCGCTGCTCGTCCCTGGAAAAACGCGAGGGCCTCGAGCGCTCGCGGATATTGCCGAAGCGGCCCGAGATCGCCTCCAGCGGATCGGAGAAGTCGCTCCACCTTGGCGGCGGATCGGCCCCGTTCGCCGCGAAGCGGCGGCTCGGGCGGTCCCAGCCGGCCAGCGGGTGCTGCGCCTTCGTGATCTCCTCCGGGCTCATCCCCTCGAAGAAATTGTACTTGGCGTTGTGCTCGCGGACATGCTCGAGGCACAGGAAGCGCCAGCTTCCCGGCCCATCGAAATTGGCTGCCTCGAGCGGCGCCTTGAATTCGCCGGGCTCGGGGCAACCCGGAACGGCGCACCTGGCCCTCGCCCCCTCGACCCGCCCATGCATCCTGGATTGCTTCGTCGCCATCGAACCCCATTATATAAGAGGGATGGACGACGAGAGAACCGGGCCGGTCGCGGCTGAAATGCTAAAGCGCCTCAATTCGGCGCTTTCGCCGACGAGCATCGAGCTGATCGACGACAGCGAGCAGCACCGCGGCCACGGCGGCTACAACCCGCTTGGCGAAAGCCACTTCACGCTGAGGATCAAGAGCAGCGCCTTTGCCGGAAGGAGCCGTGTCGAACGGCAGCGGATGGTCTATTCGGCGCTCGGCGAGCTCATGCGCGAGCGAGTCCACGCACTCTCGATCAAGGCGATTGCGCCGGGAGAACAATGATGGCGACCATTGAAGATTTCGTTCTCGAGACGATCGTTCCCGTGACTCACGACCTCGGCGCGTTCAAGGTGAACCGAACGCTCCCCTCGCGCCAGCGGACGATGATCGGCCCTTTCATCTTCGTCGACGAGTTCGGACCGGCGCGGCTGCCCGCGGGCCAGGGCATGGACGTGCGGCCGCACCCCCACATCAACCTCGCGACTGTCACCTACCTCTTCGAGGGTGCGATCGAGCATCGCGACAGCATCGGCTCGCACCAGGTCATCGAGCCCGGCGCGATCAACCTCATGACCGCGGGCAGCGGCATCGTCCATTCCGAGCGCTCTCCCAATGCCCTTCGGCCGGAAGGTCCAAGCCTCTACGGCATGCAGACCTGGCTCGCCCTGCCCGATGGCCGCGAGGAGGTGCCGCCCGCGTTCGACCACGTGCCGCCGACCGACCTTCCGCTGATCGAGGACGGGAGCGCAAGGGCCCGGGTCCTCATGGGAACCCTGTGGGGCGCTACGGCCGGGACGCCGCAGCATTCGCCAACCATCTATGCCGACATCGAACTCGGCTCGGACGGCTCGATTGTGATCGAGGCCGAGGCCGACGAGCGGGCGATCATGCTGGTCGGAGGGGAAGCCGAGATCGACGGCCGGAGAATCGACCTCTTCACCCTCTATGTCCTGAGGCCAGGCCACGAGGCGCGCCTGTCGAGCAACAGCGCGGCCCGGGCGATGCTGATGGGCGGCGAGAGCTTCGCCACACGGCGCTACGTTTTCTGGAATTTCGTCTCCTCCTCGCGCGAGAGGATCAACCAGGCGAAGGATGACTGGAAGGCCATGCGCTTCCCCCTGATCCCG
>DASZYL010000266.1:0-2230 GCA_035545385.1 Sphingomicrobium sp.
AGCTCTCCTCGGACTGGCACGTCGACTATGAGGACAGCCGCAAGGCCGATGGAATCATCCTGCTCGGCTACGGCGATTATCTCCAGTACCGGCCAAGGCTCGAGAAACTCGTCGAGAGGGGCACTCATTTCGTTCGCTGGGGTTCGTCGGGCGAGGGCGAGATCGGTGCGACCGTTTCCTCGGACAACGAGCAGGGCGGGTTCGAAGCGACCACCCATCTTCTCCAGCAGGGCCGCCGGCGGATCGCCTTCATCGGGACCGCCGGCGACGGCTTTCCCGAGGTCCAGGAACGGTTCCGGGGCTATTGCCGGGCGCTTCGCGCAGCCGGCATCGAAGCCGACGAGGAGCTGCTCGCCGACGCCGCTCCAAGCGAATGCGACGGGAGGGCCGCAGTCGCGAGGCTGATCGCCGATGGAGTGAAGTTCGATGCGATCTTCGCTGCGAGCGACGTCGCTGCAATCGGAGCAATGCACGGACTCCAGCAGGCGGGGCTTGGGGTCCCTGAAATCGCCGTCGTGGGGTTCGACGACATCCTTGCCGCAAGCCTCGCAAGCCCGCCGCTGACGACGGTGACGCAGGATGCGCGCTGCGCGGCTGAAGCGCTGATCGATACGCTGGTGAGGGCGATCGAGAGCGGGGTTGCCGAAGACCAGGTCCTTCCCGTCAGGTTGACCGTCAGGGAATCGAGCGTCCGCTCCTAAAAGCGATGCTTGCGCGCGCGGGGAAGCGATTTAAGTGTCGCTTCGGGTGAGGGGAGGATCAGAAATGATCGATGGCCTGACGCGCCGCGAGATGCTTGGTGCGGGCGGCGTCGCTCTTGCCGTCTCGGCATTGCCCGGACGATCCGCTGCGGCTTCCGCTCGAGACGCCGGTCCACGCGTTCGTGAACGCCTCGCGGCCTGGCGCTTCCACCTTGGTCACGCCGCCGACATCGAGAAGGACTTCGGCTTCGGCCTCGACCAGCGGACCTTCGCCAAGGCCGGGCAGTCGGCCTTGGCAGCGAGCCCCAAGTTCGACGATTCCGGCTGGGCAGAGGTCGTCGTGCCGCACGACTGGGCGGTTGGCCTTCCTTTTGCCGAGGGCCGAGCGATCAAGGATTCCGATCGAGGTGCAGCCCATGGGTTCAAGGCGATCGGGCGCGAGTTCCCCGAGAACAGCATCGGCTGGTATCGAACCCCGATCAACGTGACCGCCGCCGACAAGGGCCGCAGGATCTGGCTCGAGTTCGACGGCGTGTTTCGCGATTCGATCGTCTTCGTGAATGGTTACGACGTCGTTCGAAACGAGAGCGGCTATGCTCCCTTCGCCGTCGCGATCGACGATTTCCTCGATTATGACGGCGGGCCCAATGTCGTGACCGTCCGATGCGACGCGACGCTCGGCGAGGGCTGGTTCTACGAAGGAGCCGGGATCTATCGCCATGTCGAACTCGTTCGCGCCGACCCGCTCCGCATCGCGCAATGGGGCCTCGTCGTTCGATCCGAGCTCGCGGATGGAGGAGCGAACGTTCGGGTTTCGACCGAGGTCATCAATGGCGGCGGAGCGCGCGACGCCTTCCTTCGGCTGGCGATCCTCGGGCCCGACGGGCGCACGGTTGCTCTTGGCGATCCCTTTCCCTTCCGCCTGAAGGAGGGTGAGGAGCGAACGATCGAGCAGCAGCTGCGCCTCGAAGCGCCGAGGCCTTGGTCGCTCGAGGAGCCGCATCTTTATACGCTCAGGGCCGAGCTCCTGTCGGAGGGCCGGCAGGTGATCGACAACGATGATGTCCGCTTTGGAATCCGGACGATCCAGTTCGATCCCGAGCGGGGCTTTTTCCTCAACGGCAAGGCGGTGAAGCTGCTTGGCACCTGTAACCACCAGGACCATGCGGGGGTCGGAACGGGGATCCCGGACGAGCTTCATCGCTGGCGCATTGCACAGCTCCAGGAAATGGGATCGAATTCCTGGCGAAGCGCGCACAATCCGCCCGCGAGCGTTCTCCTCGACGCCTGCGACGAGATGGGAATGTTGATGATCTGCGAGCAGCGGATCAACAGCAGCAGTCCCGAGGCCATCTTCGAGCTTGAGCGGATGGTCCGGCGCGACAGGAACCATCCCTCGGTGATCCTCTGGTCCCTTGGAAACGAGGAACCGCACCAGGCGAGTGAGCGGGGCGCCAGGATCAACGCCGCGCTCAAGGAGCGCGTGAGGATGCTCGATCCCACGCGCCTTGCGACCTTTGCCATGGACC
>DASZYL010000267.1:0-2221 GCA_035545385.1 Sphingomicrobium sp.
CCGGGAAGAATGACTGCGCTGCGGGGGCCGGGACGACCTGCGCGGGCACGTCGAAGAAGAACTATGCAGGCAACGCCTGGAAGTACGTCGCCAGGGGGACGTGCACGAAGATCAAGACGCCCAAGGGCAACGGCTCGCTAACCCCGATCGCGAGGTAACGAAGAATGACCCCCGCCGCCGGACTTGGCTTCAAGGCCCAGCATTATCGCGAGGCCCTCGCCTCCAAGGCGGCGGGCCTGTGGTTCGAGGTCCACGCCGAAAATTACATGGTCGCGGGCGGCCCGCGCCTCGCGATGCTGGAAGAGCTCCGCTCGGCCCACGAGATCTCCCTCCACGGCGTCGGCATGTCCCTTGCCGGCGCCGCGGAGCCCGACCCTGACCATCTTCGTGCCTTGAAGGCGCTCGTAGAGCGCTTCGAGCCGGCCCTCGTCTCCGAGCACCTTGCCTGGTCGAGGCTCGATGGACGATGCTTCCCCGATCTCTTGCCCGTCCCGCGAACGAACGAGGTACTCGCGCGCTGCGCTGCCAACATCTCTTGCGTCCAGGATGCGCTCCAACGCCAGGTCCTGATCGAGAACCCCAGCCATTATTTGAGCCTTCGCGATCACAGCTGGAGCGAGACGAGCTTCCTTTGCGAGCTCGCGCGCCGGACCGGGTGCGGCCTTCTCATCGACGTCAACAACGTCGTGGTCGGCGCGCATAATATTGGCTTCGACGCCGCCGAGTGGCTCGCCGCCATCCCCGCCGAACGCATCGGCGAGATCCACCTGGCGGGCCATTCGCTCGATGCGGAAGGGACGCTTCTCATTGACAGCCATGACGAACCCGTCAGCAAACCCGTCTGGTCCCTCTTCGAGGAACTGGTCGAGCGCATCGGCCCTCGTCCGACGCTCATCGAACGGGACGGCAATGTCCCCGCCTTTTGCGAGCTCATGCACGAGCGCTCCAGGGCCCAGGAGGCTCTCGTAGGAGAGATCGCCCTTGCCGCCTGAGATGATCCGTTTCCAGGAGGACTTTCTCCGCGCGCTCGATGGCGATGCGAGAGGCGCCATGGCCGTTTACCGAAACACGGTCATCCATGGCGCCCTCGAGGCCCTTCGCTCCAATTATCCTGTCGTCGAGGCGATCCTCGGGGCAGAGATGTTCGAAGAGGTCGCGGTCGATTTCGCATCCACCTGCCCCCCGAGATCGCCCATCCTCGCCCTTTACGGCGCCGAGTTTTCCGACTGGCTCGGCCACCAGCAGTGGATCGGAGACCTTCCCTATCTGCCCGACGTCGCACGGGTCGAGCGGCTCCACATCGATTGCCTCTTTGCAGCCGATTGCGAAGCCCTTCCCAAGGACGCGGCGAGGAGTGCCCTGAGGGTTGAAGGCACCGTCGTTCACCTTCACCCAGCGGTCCGTTTCGCGTGGCTTTCGACGCCAGCGATGAGCATCTGGCTTGCCCACCAGCGTCCGGTCCCAGCCGAAATCGCGCCCGAGTGGAAAGCCGAAGGGGCCTTGTTCGCAAGGCCAAGGCCCTTTGTCGTCCATGCGCCGAGGATCGGGGCTGCCGCCCATCGCATCCTCTCGGGCATTCGCCAGGGCGAACCTCTCAGAGCGAGCATGACTGCCGCGGAGCGCCTCTATCCCAACGAGGATTGCCCCGCCCTTTTCGAATCTCTCGTCAACCTGGGCGTCTTCGCTGCGCCCGTCCAAGAAAGGACAGACTGATGGCCACCAGGACCGCGACGCCGATCTGGCGCGCCCCTTACGACCTCTTCGCGTCGAGCGCCGCGAAGCTCTTTCCTTCATCGCTCCTGCTGCTCGTCCAGCGGCTCGGCATTGCCGCGGTCTTCTTCATGTCGGGACGGACCAAGGTCGACGGGCTTCTGACCGTGAACGACAGCGCGTTCGAGCTCTTCCGCACCGACTACGCGCTCCCCTTCGTGAACCCCGACGTCGCGGCCTATGCCGCGACCTGGAGCGAGCACCTTTTCCCGCTGCTCCTCCTCGTCGGCCTCGGCACGCGCTTCGCCGCGGCGGCGCTCCTTGTCATGACCCTTGTCATCGAGATCTTCGTCTATCCCGATGCCTGGCCGACGCATCTTAGCTGGGCCGGGCTCCTGCTGCCCCTGATTGCTCTTGGCGGAGGCAGGATCTCGCTCGACCGCCTCCTGAAATTGCCGTGACGACATCGGCTTGATCGGAGGCGCTTGTGCCACGGCCGCATCGAAACGGC